>DASVPM010000290.1:0-2611 GCA_036382815.1 Allosphingosinicella sp. | reverse complement strand
GCCGAAGCGGCGCGCCGGACCGCTTCCCAGGCGCTCGCCGCGCTGTTCCAGGCCAGCGACGAGGCCAGCCTTCGCCGTAATCCAATCCAGGCGACCGCGCGCGGCGACCTGCGCTATGCCGACCGGCTCGGCGACTTCTTCAGCGATGCGTATTACGACTCCGAGCGGGAGGCCGCCCGGGCCGACTTGGCGGCGCTCGCCGCGATCGACCGCTCCGCGCTGAACGCCGACGAGCGGGTCGCCTACGACGTGTTCAAATGGCAGCGGGGAATGGACCTGAAGGGGCTCGAGGGCGAGATCTTCGAGGCCGTGAAAGTCCGGCCCATCGACCATTTCAACGGCTTCCACACCTTCTTCGCCGAGATCAATTCCGGGCAAGGCATCGCCCCCTACAAGAATGTCGGGGATTATGAGAACGGCCTCGCGCGGGCGAAGGACTTCGTCCGCCTGGCCGACGGGGCGATCGCTCGGATGGAGCAGGGGCTGGCCGCGGGCGTGGTCCAGCCGAAGCTGATCATGGCCAATGTCGTCGAGCAGCTCGACGCGATGCTCGCGGAAGGGGTCGAGGGCAGCAGCTTCTATCGCCCGGTCGCCGCTTTCCCGGCCGAAGTGCCGGAGGCGGACCGGGCCCGGCTTCGGGCCGCCTATGCCGAATCGATCTCGACCGAGATCCGGCCGGCGGTGACCCGGCTTCGCGACTTCATCCGCGACCGCTATCTGCCGCGCGCCCGCCCGACCGTCGGGCTCCAGGACATGAAAGGCGGGCCGGCGCTCTACCGGCATCTGGTCGCGCTGAGCACCACCACCGACATGAGTCCCGACGAGATCCACCGGATCGGCCTCGCCGAAGTCGCCCGGCTCCATCGCGAGATGGAGACGGTGAAGGCGCAGGTCGGCTTTACGGGCACCCTCCAACAATTCTTCGAGCACATCAGGACCGACCCGAAGTTCAAGCCGAAATCGCGCGAGGCGCTCCAGCAGGGCTATGTCGCGATCGGCAAGAGGCTCGACGCGACCCTGCCGACGATGTTCTCGACCATCCCGAGGACCCCGCTCGAGATCCGGCCGGTGCCTGCCCTGACCGAGAAAGGCGCTGCCCGCGGCTCCTATCAGGGCGGCACCGTCGACGGCTCGCGCCCCGGAGTCTTCTACTTCAACGCCTACGACCTGCCGTCGCGGACGACGCCCGGGATGGAGACGCTCTACCTCCACGAAGGTGCGCCCGGCCATCATTTCCAGATCAGCCTGGCGCAGGAGAATGAAAGGCTTCCCAGCTTCATGCGCTTCGGCGGCAACACCGCCTATGTCGAGGGCTGGGGCCTCTACGCCGAGACCCTGGGGCGCGAGCTGGGCGTCTATACCGATCCGTACCAATATTTCGGCTATCTCGATTCGCAGCTGTTCCGGGCGATCCGACTGGTCGTCGACACCGGAATCCACTCGAAAGGCTGGACCCGCGATCAAACCATCCAGTACATCCTCGACAACAGCTCGCGCGGACGCAGCAACGCCACCGCGGAGACGGAGCGCTACATCGCCATTCCCGGCCAGGCGCTCGCCTACAAGATCGGCCAGCTCAAGATCAGCGAGCTCAAGGCGCGGGCGCAGAAGGCCCTGGGTCCGCGCTTCGACATTCGCGAGTTCCACGCCCAGGTGCTGATGACGGGGGCCCTTCCGCTGGCGGTGCTCGAGAGGAAGATCGACGACTGGATCGCGGCGAAGAAGGGGTGAGCCCCTGCCGGCATTGCGAGCGAAGCGAAGCAATCCAGTGCTGACGGCGAAGCCGCACTGGATGGCTTCGTCACTTCGCTCCTCGCAATGACGGTCTCAACCGAACGGCAGAGTCTCGATCTCCGTCTTGTCGGGATAGAAAGCGAGATGGCCCGCGATGGCCGCGGCGGCGGCGAACGGGGCCTCGTAGCTCCAGGCGACGTCGGCGGAGCCGTCCACGGCGCTGAAATAGACGGCATCTCCCTTGAACGGGCAGTGGCTCGTCGTCGCGCTCGAAGTCAGGCGATCCGGATGGACATCCTCGCGTGGGATGTAGAAGACCGGCGGCAGCTTGCCTTCCTCGAGAAGCTGCGCACGGCCGGTGTCGGCGACAATCTCGCCGGCGATGCGCACCCGCACCCGTCCGCCGAACGGGCCGATGCGGATGGTGTGGGCGCTGGTCATGACTTCCCGATAGGCGCTTTCGCCCCGATCCGTCCAATCTCTGCGGCGAGGCGCGTCGCGCCGGACGGGCCGTTGGCCGCACGAAAGCATGCCCGGCGGCGGCAGGCTCAGCCCGCCCTCCCCTCCAGCAGCATCTTCATGTCGTCCGAAGCGCAATAGGCCTTGTCGGCCTGGGACAGGCTCTCCGCGCCGCCGCGGCAGCGCTCGGCCGCCTCCCGCATCGGGATCATCTGCAGCGGCTCGGAGGCGGAGTTGCGCGCCTCGATCAGGGCGCCGAGCTGCTTGAACTGGTTGAGGAACGCGCGCTTGCGCTCGGCTTCCTTGATCTCGTCATAATTATGGACCGTTCGGCCAAGGCCGTGCGGCGTGGACTTCTCCTCCGGGATCGGTACGTCGAGGGGCGCGAGGTCGAGCGAGGCGAGCAATGCCTTCGCCT
>DASVPM010000289.1:0-4608 GCA_036382815.1 Allosphingosinicella sp. | reverse complement strand
CGCGGCGGCCGCGATATGTCGGGCCGTCCGCCAGGCCTTCGAGGAAATTCTGGGCATGGGCGAAAGCCGCGCTCGCCAGCGCCGCCCTGGCCGCCGAGTCCGGCTCGAGCGGCGCCGCCTCGTCCTCAAGCCTGACGAGCTCGGCCCGGGCGGCTTCGGTCATGCGCCGAGCAGCCTCGCCGCCAGCGGCGCATGGTAGCTGAGCACGCCGGAGCAGCCCGCCCGCTTGAACGCCATCAAGGTCTCCAGCACCAGCGCGTCGCGCTCGCCGGCTCCGGCGGCGGCGGCGGCCTCGATCATCGCATATTCGCCCGAGACCTGGTAGGCGAAGACCGGCACCTCGAACCGTTCCTTCACGCGCCGGACGATGTCGAGATAGGGCAGGCCGGGCTTGACCATCACGCTGTCCGCGCCCTCGGCGAGGTCGAGGGCGACCTCGCGAAGCGCCTCCTCGGCATTGGCCGGGTCCATCTGGTAGCTCTTCTTGTCGCCCTTCAGGAGCCCGCCCGAGCCGACGGCGTCGCGGAACGGGCCGTAGAAGGCGCTCGCATATTTGGCCGCATAGGCCATGATCTGGACGTTGACGTGTCCCTCGCGCTCCAGCGCCTGGCGGATCGCGCCGACCCGGCCGTCCATCATGTCGGACGGGGCGACGATGTCCGCCCCCGCGGCCGCCTGGACGAGCGCCTGCTCGACGAGCATCTCGCTGGTCGAATCGTTGAGGACATAGCCCTCGGAATCGACCAGCCCGTCATGGCCGTGCGCGGTATAGGGGTCGAGCGCGACGTCGGTCAGGACGCCGATGTCGGGCGCGGCTTCCTTCACTGCCCGCACCGCCCGGCAGATGAGGTTGTCGGGGTTGAGCGCCTCGCGCGCGTCCTCGGTGCGAAGCGCGCGCGGGGTATTGGGGAAGAGCGCGATGCACGGGATGTCGAGGTCGCGCGCCTCGCGCGCCATTGCACCCAATCGATCGACCGACCGGCGCGAGACTCCCGGGAGGCTCGCGACCGGCTCCTCCGCCCCCTGCCCTTCGGCGATGAACAGGGGCCAGATCAGGTCCGCCGGAGCGAGCCTGTTCTCCGCGAACAGGGCCCGGCTCCAGGCGGCGGCGCGGGTTCGGCGGAGCCGGAGGGCGGGGAATGCGGCGTTGCTCATCGGCGCGCCTGTAACGCGCCTTCGGGCCGGGTGCAAAGCGCGGTGGGACGGGCGCCGGCACTTGCTTGTGCCGCAGCCGGAACAATGGCATTCTATTATCCGAATACTGACTTCGAAAACGCTCACTCCTGGGGATGAAAGGGGCAGTCGGATGAAGTTCACCAAAAAGCTCGCATTGCGCATCGGGATCGTCGCCGCGGCGACGGTCGCCGGGACCGGGCCGGCAATGGCCCAGCCCAACCCGGTCCTCTATATCACCGGGCTCGAATATTATTCGGCCGGCGGCAAGAACTGGGTCCGCCACCGCTACGACGTGTTCAACAAGGACCAGTATCCGGCCGCGATGTTCGCTCCGGCACCGGCGCTTCCGCCCTGCGGGTCCAACACCAATTCGTCGCGCTCCTGGGTCGACTTCTTCGACCAGTCCGGCAAGCGCCTCTACGGCTTCTGCGCGCTCGGCAGCCCCAACGACCTGAGCAAGATCTGGTTCGCGACCGAGGAAGGCACCATCGCGCCCAGCTACGTCTACATCGTCATCACCGACCGGCAGACCAACAAGAAATACAAGTCGAACCTGGCCGAGACGACGCTGTAGAAATCTAATTCCTCCCCAGGATTTCCTGGGGAGGGGGACCGCGCGAAGCGCGGTGGAGGGGTTCTCCGGCGCTTGAAGAACCCCTCCACCAAGCTTCGCTTGGTCCCCCTCCCCGGCAAATGCACGGGAGGATTGGAAGCGCGGCACTTGCGGGCCCCTCCGGCGTTGCCACCTTGTGTCCTTGAGCCGTCCCGTTCCCAAACAAGCCGTCCTCGTCGTCAACGCCGCCTCCCGCAAGGGGCAGGCGCTGTTCCGCGAGGCTTCGGACAAGCTCCGCGAGGCGGGGGTCGAGCTGACCGGCGCCTTCGCTCTGCGGAATCCGAAATTGCTCGTGCCGACGGTCAAGGAAGCGGTCCGGAGCGGAGCACCGATGGTGATCGTCGGCGGCGGCGACGGCTCGCTTTCCTACGCGGTCGACGAGGTGGTCGAGAAGGATTGCGTCTTCGCGCTGCTTCCGCTCGGCACGGCCAACAGCTTCGCCCGGACGCTCGGCATCCCGCTCGACCTCGACGGCGCGATCAACGTCATCGCTACCGGGCAGAGGCGGCGGATCGACCTCGGGATGATCGACGGCGACTATTTCGCCAATTGCGCCGCGATGGGCCTCTCGCCGATGATCGGCGAGGGCGTGCCCCACAATCTGAAGCGCTGGCTCGGCCGGGTCGGCTATCTCATCTGGGCGGTCTGGTGCCTGATCCGGTTCCACGCCTTCCGGCTCACCGTCCGCGGCGAGGGCATTGACGAGACCCTGTGGGCGACCGAGGTCCGGATCGCCAATGGCGGGCATCATGGCGGGGTGGAGCTGATCGAGAGCGCCGAGGTCGACAGCGGCCAGATCATCGTCCAGGCCGTGGTCGGCCGCCGCGCCTCCAGCCTGGTATGGGACTGGTTCGCCAAATATTGGAACCTCCCCGGCCGCCACCGCACGACCCGCGAGTTCCACGGCGCCAGGCTGACCATCGAGACCCGGCCGCGACAGCGTATCTCGATCGACGGCGAAGTCCTGGCCAGGACCCCGGTCGTGGCGCAGGTGGCCGAACGGGCGATCGAGGTGGTCGTGCCGGCCTAGAGTCGGTCCTGATGAGGCTGAATCGCTTCCCGGCGAAGGCCGGGATCCAGTCCTTCCGGTGGTGCTGCTGGACCCCGGCCTTCGCCGGGGAACATGGGCTTCAATGTCATCAGGACAGACTCTAGCCTCCGACGCGAGTCGGCCCTCCCCCGTCGTTGCGAGGAGCGAAGCGACGAAGCAATCCAGAAGGACTCGCAGGCCGATCTGGATTGCTTCGCTTCGCTCGCAATGACGGATTCATCACCGGGTTTCATCACCCGGTCGGGTTCAGCCTTCCGCCCGGCTCCGCCGCCGCCTGGGCCTCCTCGATACATTCCTCCGGGCCGGGCGCCGGGCCCATCCGGCCCTTGCGCCAGCCGCCGTGCAGGTAGAAGCCGACGGCCATCACCAGGTTGGCGAAGGAGCTGACCGGGAAGCTCAGCCACAAGGCGTCTGCGCCGAGCCGGGGATAGGCGCCGAGCGCGAAGCCCAGGCGGACCGGCACGAGGCCGACGAACAGGATGACCAGCGGTCCGATCACCGCACCGTTGGCCCTCACCGTCCCGAACAGGACGAGGGTCACTCCGAAGAGCAGGAAGCTCCAGGTGGCGAGGATCTGGATGTGCCGGGCGATCGGAAGCGCCGGGCTGTCGCCGCCGAGGAAGAGGGCGAGCGCCGGTCGGTCGGCAACGGCGAGCAGCACGACGAGGCCGGCGGTGATCAGGAGCGCGAAGGTCACGCCCGACCGGCTGATCGCGCTCACCCGGTCCCACCGTCCGGCGCCGATATTCTGGGCGACCATCGCGCTCACCGCGGCGCCGAGCGCCATCGCCGGCATCTGGAGATAGGTCCAAAGCTGCATCGCGACTCCGAAGGCGGCGGCGGTCGCGACCCCTTCGCGGTTGACGAGGCCGATCAGGGCGAGAGCCGAGGCGGAGATGACGATCATCTGAAGCCCCATCGGAAGGCCCTTGCGGATGATGATCGCGAGCAGGGCGCGGTCCGGCTTGAGGTAGCGAAGCTCGGCGCCGCGCAGCCGGAGCGGCAGGTCGCGCCAATAGACGAAGGCGAGCAGAGCGAAGAGGCTGACGAAATTGGCGATCACGGTCGCCGTCGCCGCGCCGGCGATCCCGAGCCGGGGCGCCGGCCCGAGGCCGAGGATGAAGACGGGGTTGAGGCCGCTGTCGAGGATCACTGCGAGGATCATGAACCACAGCGGAGTCAGGGCGTCCCCGCTGCCCCGAAGCGCCATCATCCACGACACCATGAGCAGCGCCGGAGGCATGGCGATGAAGATCACCCGAAGATAAGCGAGCGCGAGCGGAGCCGCATCCGCGGGGGTGCCGAGCAATCGCAATATGTCGGGAGCGAACAGCCAGCCCGCGCCCGCGCCCGCGAGCGAGGCCAAAGCGAAGAAGCCCGTCCCGGTGCCGATGACCCGGCGGGCTCCGTCGAGATCGCCGGCGCCGAACCGCTGGCCGACGAGAATCGTCGTCGCCATCCCGAAGCCGAAGACGAACGACGTCAGCAGGAACATGACGATGTTGGCGTTCGAGGTGGCGGCGAGCGCGTCCTCGCCGAGGAAGCGGCCGACCCACACTGCGTTGATCGACCCGTTCAGCGACTGAAGGATCGAGGAGCCCAGCGTAGGTAGGGCGAAGGCGAGCAAAGTCGGGCCGATCGCGCCGGAGGTGAGGTTGCGGCCATCTTGATGTGTCCGGCCATTCATCGCCTGCTCCCGTTCACCCCCTCTCCCCTGCGGGGAGAGGGTTAGGGTGAGGGGGTACGGAGCCTGCCAATCGAGCGCCGA
>DASVPM010000288.1:0-21082 GCA_036382815.1 Allosphingosinicella sp. | reverse complement strand
CGCCGCCTTCCGCCGGGCCGCGGGCCTGTCCAGGGCCGAGATGCCGACCTGGCCCAGCGACCTCGTCGTCGACGAGGACAAGGCCGCCGTCGCCGATTCGATCCGCCGCTTCGCCCGCGGCGCCACCCTTTCGGGCGACGTCGCGGTGCGCCTCAAGGCCAATGCCGAGGAGCCTGTCGCCCTGACCGTCGCCGGTGCCCGCGGCCTCGGCGAGGCGGCGGTCCTGCTCTCGCTCAAGGACAATAGCGAGGAGGACCGGCTCAAGCGCCAGGTCGCCCAGGCGACCAAGATGCAGGCCGTCGGCCAGCTCGCCGGCGGGGTCGCGCACGATTTCAACAACATCCTGACCGCGATCATCGGCCATTGCGATCTGATGCTGATGCGCCACGCGCCGGGCGACAGCGACTATGACGACATCCAGCAGATCCGCTCCAACTCGAACCGCGCCGCCAGCCTGACGCGGCAGCTGCTGGCTTTCTCCCGGCAGCAGACTCTTCGGCCGCAGGTCCTCCAGCTGCCCGACGTCATCGCCGAAGTTTCGACGCTTCTCAAAAGGCTGCTCGGCGAGCGGGTGAAGCTCCAGGTCAAGCACGGCCGCGGCCTCGGCGCCGTGCGCGCCGATCCGGGGCAATTGGAGCAAGTGATCGTCAACCTCGCGGTGAACGCCCGCGACGCGATGACGGTGAAGGACGATCAGACCGTCGGCCTCCTGACTCTCCACACCTACGGCGTCTCCGCCGACGACGTCCGCCGGATGGGGAGCGAGATATTGCCCATCGCCGACTATACGGCGCTTCGGGTCTCCGACACCGGCACCGGGATCCCGCCGCATCTCCTGCCCAAGATTTTCGAGCCCTTCTTCACCACCAAGGAGGTGGGCAAGGGAACCGGCCTCGGGCTCTCGACCGTCTACGGAATCGTCAAGCAATCGGGCGGCTTCATCTTCGCCGAAAGCGAGCCGGGGAAGGGGACGAGCTTCGTCATCTACCTGCCCGTCCACCGCGCGGAGGCGGCCGCGAAACCGGGCCGCAAGGCGCGGGAGCCGGCCGGCGAGCTTTGGGGCACCGGCACGATCCTCCTCGTCGAGGACGAAGCGACGGTCCGGGCAGTCGCCGAGCGTGCGCTGACCCGCCACGGCTATACCGTCCTCCTAGCCGAGAATGGCGAGGCGGCGATCGAGATACTCGACCGCGAAAAGCGGGTGGACCTGATGATCTCCGACGTTGTCATGCCGACGATGGACGGCCCGACGACGGCGCGGGAGGCCAGATTGAGACAGCCCGACCTGCCGATCCTCTTCATCTCCGGCTATGCCGAGGAGCAATTGCGTCAGTCGATCGACCTCGAACGTGTCGCCTTCCTCGCCAAGCCCTTCTCCGTCCAGAAGCTCGCCGAGGCGACCAGGGAAGCGCTGGTCATGAAGTGACGGCGGGGCGTGGAACCGTCATCCCGGCGAAAGCCGGGACCTCGGGCCGGAAGGTCACGGCGGGTCTCCCCGAGATCCCGGCCTGCGCCGGGATGACGGGCTCTTCGAGCCCGTCAAAAAACTTGTTTCGCAAACGATAGTTACGCCTTAAGCGAGCCTTCGTGACCGCGCGCTCCATCCTCATCGTCGAAGACGAGCCCTTGATCGCGATGATGCTCGAGGATTTTCTCGATTCGCTCGGCCACACCGTCGCCGCCACCTGCGACACCGTCGCCGAGGCCCTCGCACGCGTCGTCCAGGGCGGCTTCGACATCGCGATCATCGACGTCAATCTGAACGGCGAGCAGGTCTGGCCCGTCGCCGACCGCCTCGCCGCCCAGGGCGTCCCCTACGTCCTCGCCACCGGCGGCCATATCGAGCCGCCGCCGGCGCAGCATGCGGGGGCCCCCGTCTTGTCCAAGCCCTTCACCCTCGACGCCATCGAGCCGGCCCTGGCGGAGGCGTGCTCGCGCTGAGAAATTCCTCCCCTGCATTTGCAGGGGAAGGGGACCGTGCGAAGCATGGTGGAGGGGCCTTACTGACTTCGAAGAACCCCTCCACCGCGCTTCGCGCGGTCCCCCTCCCCGAGAAATCTCAGGGAGGAATTTAATGTGGAAGCTCCTCCTCGTCCCGCTGTCCCTCTACGTAGCGGTCCTGGCCCTGGTCTTCGCCTTCCAGGCCCGGCTCCTTTTCCCGGCAGGCGCCGTCGGCGCCGGGGCGCTTCCCGCGGGCGCCGAGCGCCTCAGCCTCGACACCGCCGACGGAAACCGCCTCCGCGGCGTCCATATCCCGCCTTCCGCGCCGCGCTCGGGCACGCTCGTCCTCGGCTTCGGCGGCAATGGCTGGAACGCGGACACCGCCGCCGCCTATCTTCACGGCCTCTTCCCGGAAGCCGATGTCGTGACGTTCCATTATCGCGGCTACCGCCCGAGCAGCGGCGCCCCGGCCGCCTCGGCCCTCCTCGCCGACGCGCCGCCCATCTACGATCTCGCCGTCGCGCGGATCCGCCCCGCGCGGACCGTCGCGGTGGGCCTGAGCATCGGCAGCGGAGTCGCCGCCGGCCTCGCGCGGCGCCGCCCGCTCGACGGACTCATCCTGGTCACGCCCTTCGACTCGCTGCAAAGGGTGGCGGCGGGCCAGTTCCGGTGGCTGCCGGTGCGCTTCCTCTTCCGTCACGAGATGAAGCCCGCCGAGTGGCTTCGCGGTGCCAAGGTGCCGACGGCGATAATCGCCGCCGGGCGCGACACGTTGATCCCGCCGGCACGCACCGACGGCCTTCGCCGGGCCTCGGGCCGCCTCGTCTTCGACGAGACGATCCCGGGGGCCGGCCACAACGACATTTACGACCGCCCCGAATTCCGCGTCGCGATGCGCGAGGCGATGGGACGCGTGGCTGGGTAGCAATAATCCTCCCCTGCCTTTGCAGGGGAGGGGGACCACCCGAAGGGTGGTGGAGGGGCCGTTCTGAGTCCGAAGAACCCCTCCACCGCGCTTCGCGCGGTCCCCCTCCCCGACAAAAGTCGGGGAGGATTAAAGGTCACCCCATCGTCAAGGCGTCGATCGCCCCCTGCAGGATGTAGGCGGCGGCCATCTTGTCGACCAGCTCGGCGCGCCGGGCGCGGCTGGCGTCGGCGTCGAGCAGGGTGCGGGTCACGGCCTGGGTCGACCAGCGCTCGTCCCAGAGGAGGACGGGCAGGCCGAGCGGCTCGAGGTTGCGGGCGAAGGCCCGGACCGACTGGGTGCGCGGCGAATCGCTCCCGTCGAGGTTGAGCGGAAGGCCGACCACCATGCCGGTGACGCGCTGCGCCTCGGCCAGGGCCCGAAGCTTCTCCAGATCCTTGCCGAACTTGCCGCGCTGGAGGAGCTCGGCCGGGGTCGCGATGGTCCAGTCGGCGTCGCACAGCGCGACCCCGATCGTCTTCGTGCCGACGTCGAGTCCGAGCAGCCGCCCGCCCTCGGGCAGCGCGTCGCGGAAGTCCGCGGCGGAGGCGGAGATCATATCTCCGTGTGTCGCGTGCCTCACTTTCCGCCTCCGTACGCCGCCACCCGAGCCGCCGCGTCGGCGCGCAGGTTCGACCAGAAGAGGGCGTAGTCGTAGACGTGGTAATTGTTGCCCGGAAGCACATAGGGGCCGAGATCGGGAGCGTTCTCGCCGATCAGGAGGAAGCCGCGCACGTCGCAGCGCGCCGGAACCCCGGGCGCCTTCAGCTCGCCCTGGGTCAGCGCCTCGTTGGGGACGAGCGTGCCGAGGTTGGCGGAAGCCGGCGCCTCGCCTCCGGCAGCCCCGGTCAGCGGGTTGGTGCAGAGCATCGGCGAGCCGGCGCGGGAAATCCCGGTCGGCCCGGCGGATTTGTCGTAGACGTCCGTCACCTGCTTGGGATCGGCGGGCTCGGCGAAGCTCTGCCAGCTGACCACGCAGCCCGCCTGCGCGCGCCTCTCGCAGGCGGGCAGTCCGAGCGAGGGCAGGTCGGCCGGAATCGAGACCGGCCATCCGATCACGTAGGCGGCGACGATCCTTTTCGCCTCGGGCTTCCCCGCGACCCGATCGGCGAGCAGGCGCATCAGGTGAAGGCTGCCCTGGCTGTGGCCGGCGAGGATGATCGGCCGGTGCCGGGGGATCTCGCGAAGGAACTGGTCGAAGGCGGCGGCGACGTCGCGATAGGCGAAGTCGAGCGCCTTCCCGGCTTCCGCCCTGGTCGTCAGGAACGCGCCGAAGGTCGCCTGCCGGTATTTCGGCGCCCAGATATCGGCCACCCCATTGAACACGCTCGCCTGGCTCTGGACGAACAGCTTCGCCCGCCACTGCGATTCCGGATCGGCAAGGGGCGCGTTCCAGTGGGAGGTCTGCAGAAAGGATGTGGGGTGGATGAAAAAAGCGGAGGCCGCCGGAATGCCTTCGCGCTTCAGCTCCGCCGGCATCCAGAGGGCGGGGCTGTTCGGCAGATCCGGCCGCGCGATCCAGCGGCTCTTGTCGGCATAGGCCTCGGGCGCGGGCGCCGGGCCGCCCTCGAAGGCGGCCGACGGCACCATCGCGAACCGCATCAGCTCCGCGCCGAACAGCCGGTAGACGAGGGCTGCCGCCATGACGAGCATGGTGAGCCCCGCAACCACCCACAGGAACCGCCGCGCCAGCATCAAATCCTCTCCGCCTGCATCGCCGCTGCACAAGCCTATGGCAGGAGCGGACGCAAGCTTTAGGATGGGGATGGGAGGACGGGATGGACGATGAGATCGGCGACGGCCATCCGGCCTGGCCGCTGCGGGCCGTGCTCCTCGCCTCGCTCGGCGGCGGCTTCGGTTTCCTGTTCAGCCGGCTGATCGAGGCTTTGGAGAGCGGGCTCGGGACGGGCCAGCCGGCGCGGGCCGCCGCCGCCGCTTTCCTTGCCGTCTCGGGAATCGTCCTGGCACTGACGCTCGAGCGGTCGCGCTGGCGCTGGTCGGTCTCGTTCGCGGCGGCCTGCGGTCTTCTCGCCGGCTTCGTCGCCGGCTGGAACGGCCCTCCGCGGGATTGGGGGGCAGGCGAGGGATGGCAATTCTTCTTCTCCGCCCTCCTCGCCGTCGCGTTCGCCGTGCCGCTCTTCCAGTCGGTCCGCGACACCGGCCGTCGCCGGCCTGAGACGCGCCGCGTCCATGCCCATGTCTGGACGGACCTGATCCTGGGCGCCGCCGCCGCCGCCTTCGTCGGCGCCGCCCTCCTCCTCACCCTGCTCCTGGCCCAGCTTTTTCACCTCATCGGGATCGACCTGCTTCGCGTCCTTCTCGACGACAGCGACTTCATGGCGCCGCTCGCCTGCGGCGCCTTCGGCGGAGCGGTCGGGCTGTTTCGCGATCGCGACCAGGTCCTTGGAACGCTCCAGAAGGTGGCGCGAGCGGTGCTTTCGGTGCTCGCTCCGGTCCTCGCTCTCGGTCTCGCGCTCTTCGTCGCGGCGCTTCCCTTCACGGGCCTTCAGCCGCTCTGGGAGCAAACCCAGGCGACGACTCCGATCCTGCTCGCCTGCCTCGTCGGCGCGATCCTCCTCGTCAATGCCGTCGTCGGCAATTCGGCCGACGAGGAGGGCGGATCGGCGGCCCTGCGCGGCGCCGCCATCCTGCTGGCGCTGGTGATGGCGCCGCTCGCCCTCGTCGCCGCCATCTCCACCGCCAAGCGGATCGGCCAGTACGGATTGACGCCCGACCGGCTGTGGGCCTGCGTCTTCGTGCTCGCCGCCGCCGCGTTCGCGCTGTCCTATCTCGACGCCCTGGTCCGCGGCCGCGCCCGCTGGGCGGACGCGCTGCGCCGGGCCAACGTCCGGCTCGCCGCCTGTTTCTGCCTGCTTGCTCTGCTCCTTGCCCTGCCGATCGTCAGCTTCGGCGCCCTGTCGGCCCGCGATCAGCTCGCCCGCCTCGAATCGTGGCGGGTCGCGCCGGAGCGCTTCGACTGGGCGGCGATGCGCTTCGACTTCGGTCCCGCGGGGCGGCGGGCGCTGGAGCGGCTCGCCGCGGGCGGCCGGGCCGACCTGCGCGGGCAAGCCCGGAGGGCGCTTGCGGCGGAGGGCCGCTTCGCGCTTGTCACCTATGCCGAGGCCGCCCCGCCGAAGCGGCCGCTGAACCTTTCGGTCGACGCCGGCGCGGCGGTTCCCGCTACGCTCCGCCTCGCGCTGGAGCGCGAAGGGCGCTGCTCCGAAATGTCCTGCCGCCTGCTCTTCGCGAAGCCGGAACGGGCAGTGCTGCTGAGCGGCGGTTGCGCCGGCTGTCCGACCCATGCCCTCGTCTTCGACCGGTCGCCGGGCGGGGAGTGGGGCCTTCGGACCTCGACGGCGCCTGCGCTTCCCGCCACCGGCAATCCCGCGCCGCTGCAGGCACGCCGTGTCGAAGTCCGGAGGGTCGAGCGGCATCAGGTCTTCGTCGACGGCCGGCCGGTCGGGCCCGAATTCGACTGAGGCGTTGCCGCGCTGCAGCGCGAATGCTAGCGGCCCCTCCATGTCCGTCGACGCCGCCACCGTCCGCCACATCGCCAAGCTCGCCCGGATCGCCGTCTCGGACGCCGAGGTCGAGGCGCTCGCGCCGGAGCTCAACAACATTCTCGGCTGGGTCGAGCAGCTCCAGGAGGTCGACGTCGAAGGCGTCGAGCCGATGACCGCCGTCATCCCCAACACGCTTCGCCTGCGCGACGACGTCGTCACCGACGGCGGCAAGCGCGACGACGTCCTCGCCAACGCCCCGGCCGCGGAGCACGGCTTCTTCGCCGTCCCCAAGGTGATCGAATGATGGCCGGCCTCCTCGTCGCTGGGATGACGCCATGACCGACCTCACCGACCTCGGCATCGCCGCGATCCGCGACGGCGTGCGCGACGGCGCCTTCTCCGCCCGCGAGGTCGCCGCGGCCTTCGGCGAAGCGGTGGAGAAGGGTAGGGCGCTCAACGCCTTCACGGTCGAGACCCCCGAGCATGCCCTCGCCGCCGCCGACGTGGCCGATTCCGCCCGCGCCTCGGGTGACCTGAAGCCGCTTTCCGGCGTGCCCCTCGGGATCAAGGACCTGTTCGCGACCGAGGGCGTCGCCACCACCGCCGGCAGCCGGATCCTCGAGGGGTTCGAGCCGCGCTACGAATCGACGGTCGGGGCGAACCTCTTCGCGGCCGGCGCCGGGATGCTCGGCAAGCTCAACATGGACGAATTCGCGATGGGCTCGTCCAACGAGACCAGCGCCTGGGGGCCGGTGCTCTCGCCCTGGCGGCGGAACGACGGGGGCAACGCCGCGCTCACCCCCGGCGGAAGCTCGGGCGGCTCGGCGGCGGCGGTCGCCGCCCGGCTCGCCCCCGGAGTGACCGGCACCGACACCGGAGGCTCGATCCGGCAGCCGGCCGCCTTCGTCGGGATCACCGGGATCAAGCCGACCTACGGCCGCTGCTCGCGCTGGGGAATCGTCGCCTTCGCCTCCAGCCTCGACCAGGCCGGGCCGATGGCGCGCGACGTCCGCGACTGCGCCATCCTGCTCGAGGCCATGGCCGGGTTCGATCCCAAGGATTCGACCTCGCTCGACCTCCCGGTGCCGAACTGGGAAGCCGCCTTGAACAGCGACGTCCGCGGCAAGCGGATCGGAATCCCGAAGGAATATCGGATCGAAGGCGTTCCCGCCGAGATCGACCAGGTCTGGGAGCGGGGCATCGAATTGATGCGCGACGCGGGCGCCGAGATCGTCGAGGTTTCGCTCCCTCACACGAAATACGCGCTTCCCACCTACTACATCATCGCCCCGGCCGAGGCCTCGTCGAACCTCGCCCGCTACGACGGCGTCCGCTACGGCCGCCGGGTCGCGCCGGAGAACGGCAACCTCACCGACATGTACGAGGCGACGCGCTCCGAAGGCTTCGGCGCCGAGGTGAAGCGCCGGATCATGATCGGCACCTACGTCCTCTCCGCCGGTTTCTACGACGCCTATTTCAACCGCGCCCAGAAGGTGAGGGCGCTGATCGCCCGCGATTTCGAGCGCGTCTGGGCCGAATGCGACCTCATCCTCACCCCCACCGCGCCCTCGGCGGCCTTCGCGCTCGGCGAGAAGAGCGCGGACCCGATCGCCATGTACCTGAACGACGTCTTCGCGGTCCCCGCCAGCCTCGCGGGGCTTCCGGCGATTTCGGTCCCCGCGGGCCTCAACGACGAGGGCCTCCCGCTCGGCCTTCAGCTGGTGGGCCGGGCGCTGGACGAGCAGGGCGTGCTGAATGCCGCTCTGGCGCTGGAGGAGCGAGCCGGCTTCACCGCGAGGGCGGAGGCGTGGTGGTGAGGAGGGTTCGTCATTGCGAGGAGCGAAGCGACGCGGCAATCCAGCGGGCCTCGGAGGCCGCGCTGGATTGCTTCGCTTCGCTCGCAATGACGGTGGAGTGTGCCAATGACTGATTACCGAATCCACGGCGCCACGGGCGAATGGGAGGTCGTGATCGGGCTCGAGGTCCATGCCCAGGTCACCTCCAACGCCAAGCTCTTCTCAGGCGCCTCCGCCGAGTTCGGCGCCGAGCCCAACAGCCAGGTCAGCCTGGTCGACGCCGCAATGCCCGGAATGCTTCCGGTGCCCAATGCCGAGTGCATCCGCCAGGCGGTCCGCACCGGGATGGCGCTGGAGGCTCAGATCAATCCCTGGTCGCGCTTCGATCGGAAGAATTATTTCTACGCGGATCTGCCCCAGGGCTATCAGATCAGCCAGCTCTACCACCCCATCGTCGGCGAGGGGGAGATCGAGATCCTTCTCGACGACAAGGACGATTCCACCGCCAAGCGGATCGGGGTCGAGCGGATCCATCTCGAGCAGGATGCGGGCAAGCTGATGCACGACCAGCATCCCAGCTTCTCCTATGTCGACCTCAACCGCTCTGGCGTCGCCCTGATGGAGATCGTGTCAAAGCCGGATATGAGAAGTCCTGAGGAGGCAGGGGCTTACATTCGGAAGCTGAGAGCAATCCTTCGCTATGTCGGGAGCTGCGACGGCAATATGGAGCAGGGCTCGATGCGCGCCGACGTCAATGTCAGCGTCCGCAGGCCGGGCGGTGCGCTCGGCACGCGCACCGAAACCAAGAACGTCAATTCGGTCCGCTTCATCATGGCCGCGATCGAGCACGAGGCGAACCGCCAGGTCGACGTCCTCGAAGGCGGCGGCTCGATCGTCCAGGAGACCCGCTTGTGGGATCCGGACAAGGCCGAGACGCGAAGCCTCCGCTCCAAGGAGGAAGCGCATGACTATCGCTATTTCCCGGACCCGGACCTGCTCCCCGTCGAGCTGAGCGACGATTTCCTCCGGGATTGCCGGGCCTCGCTCCCCGAGCTCCCCGACGCCAAGCGCCGCCGCTACGAGCAGTCGCTCGGTCTCTCACCCTATAATGCGAGCGTGCTGACCGCCGACGTCACCACGGCGCGCTGGTTCGAGGCGCTGCTCGACAAGCTCGGCGAGGCGCACGCCCAGCGCGCCGGCAACTGGGTCACGTCGGAACTGTTCGGAGCCCTCAACCGCCTCGGCAAGACGATCGAGGACAGCCCCGTCGCTCCCGCCCAGGCGGCCGAATTGCTCCGCCTCACCGCCGAGGGCACGCTCTCCGGAACCCTCGCCAAGCAGGTCTTCGAGATCATGCTCGAGACCGGCGAGGACCCCGCCCGGATCGTCGAGGAACGCGGCCTCAGGCAGACCAGCGACACCGGAGCGATCGACGCCGCCATCGCCGAAGTGCTCGCCGCCAACCCCGACAAGGTCGCGGAGTACCGCGGCGGCAAGGACAAGCTCTTCGGCTTCTTCGTCGGCCAGGTGATGAAGGCGATGCAGGGCAGGGCGAATCCGGGCGTGGTCAACGACCTTCTGAGGAAGGCGCTGGGCTAGGTTCGCCGACTTCCGGCCCGGGCCGCCTGGCCGGGTCGTCCGCTCCGATTGAATTGCGAATGCGGTCTATCTCGCGACGCAGGCCACCGAAGCGAAACGACGGACGCATCAGCAGCTCTATATAGAGGAATATGAAGCCGGCCGTCAGCAGGCCGATCACCAGGGACGCCAGCATTAGCTCGATCTGCGCCATGTAAAAGGGCGTGAAAACCCCCATGGCGTAAAAGGCCGCGGCGGTGCTGACCGCCGCGCCGACGGATATGATGCCCCTGAACGAAACCGAATTCGTCAGCTGAGATGAAGGCGTCGTGATGGCCCGGCGCATGACCGCGATCAGTCGGGATCTCAAGTCCGTGATCCGGTTATAGATCGTATGCGGATCGGAAACGGCCTGGATCGACAGCAACCCCTGGATATCCAACGCGTCGAGATACATGTTTCCAAGATAGTCGAAATCGTCGTTCTTTACGTAGGCTTCGTTGTCGATCAGCAGCGATCTGAGGACGTGCCGCTCCTCTTCCAGGGTTTCGCGCGTCAGCGCATGGCTCAGATCGTCCAGGCCCTCTCGCAACTGCAACTTCGTCTTGGCCTCGCGCTGCCGGTGCTCGCTCGAGACGAACGCCTCGGCGTTCCTGGCGAGGGTCTCCGAGGCCTTGGTCTGCGCCTCTTCTCGGGCTTTCAGGATCTCTCCGATGGCCCGCTCCATGTCGGCGAGCTTCCTCTCGACCTCGGAGTCCGTTGCGCGCGCGGGCGGGCCGGCCGCCGCCGGAGGGGCGGCCATAATCGCCTCAAGCCCACCGATCAGCTCGCTTTTGAAACTATGTTCGCGAAAAACGATGGTCCTGGAAATTCCGGTCAGCAGCGATTGGACGTGCTCGCTGGAATAGCCGACGGTGACGACAATCATCTCGCGGGCATCGCCCTCCGCCTGGTAACGGCGTGCGAACCCGGCGACCTCGCCGGCGAGCAGCGATTCCGCCCGTGCATCGGTGGCGACGGCCACCACGACCACCGCTCGGGTCCCCGACGAAGCCTCGACGGTCCAGACGCGCGTAGTGCCGCCGCCGTCCTCTGGGCGCCAGATCGAAAGCTTCCGTTCCTGGGCGACGTCGTTCAATATTTGCTGTGCCAGGTTGGCGCGGTCGTCCAGGCTTCCCGCCGCCTTGGCGGCCTGCCGTATATCGTCGCCGGTAAGTCGGTCGAGATCGCCGTTGCAGGCTTCCCAAGCCTCGTGCGCGATCTGCAATACCTCCCGTGCGTTGCCGCCCGAAAGATCGTTAATCAGTCCGACGATCTCGGGGTTGAAGCGCTCGCTTCCGACCAGATACGCGCCGAGCAACAGGCTGGTTTCGTCGACCGTCAGGTTGCCGACCGGGAAGGCCTTGCGGTTCTGGAAGCGCGGCCACAGGTCGCGCGGGAGCGGCTCCCAGGCCGCCGGGGTCCCCGCCATCACCACCATCGCCGCCTGCTCGCCCAGCTGCTCGGCCAGCTTCTTCATCACCGAGCTCGCTCCCTTGACGTCGTCGGGCGGTATGAAATTCTCGACCTGGTCGAGCATGACCAGCAGCGGGATGTTGGCGACCTGGAACAAGGCAGCGATCGTCTCGAGGGCTTCGACCACCACTTGGCTGCCGTCGACCTGCTCGCCCCCGAACAGCGGGGCCTTCAGGGTCTCGTCGGGCAGGGCGCCGCCTTGCCCGGCCAGCCAGTCGTAGGCGGCCTCTCCATAATGGGCATGGTCGAGCAGGCCGATCGCATAGGCGATCTTCTGGGAGACGGCCGTTGCGACGCTTCGGCCCTGCAGCGTCTGGCGAAGCTCTAGGTGGAGCTCGTTCGGGTCGAGCACTTTTTCGGCATAGGCGGCTTCCATGGAGCCGGTCTGGTCAATGATCTCCCCATCGCTCTGGGTCGCCGCCGCCGCCTGAACTCTCGAAAGGCCGCGGCGCAGCAGGGCGGCGTGAACCACCTCCAGAAGATCGCGCCGGGTCAGGTTGCTGATCAGGCTCCGATAGGCGTCGGCCAGGTTGGGGCTGTCGGTCTTGGCGTAGATCACCCGCGCTCCGGCGGAGCGCAGCTCAGTCGCGCGCTTGCCGAGCCAGGTGAGCAGATAGGTTTTGCCGGTACCGTGGCCGCCGCTGAGAGCGACCGCCGGCGCCGCCTGCGGATAGTTTTTCAGATAATCGACGAGAATGGCCTCGACGCCATGCATGTAGGAAAGTTCGGCAAAGCATCGCGCGGGACCGCCATAGGTGCTGACCGCCTTTGCCGGGAACCGGTTTTCGGGAGCGGGGGCAGGCTCGGACACCGTCATTGCCTCGCGAACGAGCGCCGAACGTCCTCCGCGTCCAGCTGCGGCGACATTGTGGGCGAAGTGGCCATTGCCCTCTCCTTGTAGGCCAGCGCGCCGGCCAGCTTTTGAATCGCAAGCCGGATCGAGAGCTCGACCGGGCCGCTCCCCTCGGCTGGCGCGAAGAGGGTGGAGATGGCTTCGTCGCTCAGCGGGTAAGTGGCATGGGGCGGAGTCGATCCCGCCGCCCTCTCGGCCCCCATCCGCCGTTCGAGATATTGGCGGAAGGCGCTCTCCTGGATTCGGGGCGCATTGATCCAGGCCACCGGCCGCTGGCGCGAAGAGAAGCGGCTTCGGACGAAACTGGCGTGATCGGGGATGGTGACCGACAGGATCGCGACGTCAGCGAAGCCCTGGACCATCTCGAGCGCCTCGAGACCGGTATCGTGGCCGATGCTGTGGTCAAGCGCATCGAACGAGACGACGATCGGGGCCCCCGGCAGGCCCTGCTCGATGTTCCTTCGTATCCGGGCGAGCAGGTTGGTGATATCGGGCTGCACGCCCGGGGGTGTAAGCTGCTGCCAGCGGCTGAAGGTGCTCAGGATCGTATCGGCCACCGCCTGGCTGCGCTGCCGGACGGCGTCTTCGAGATCCTGGACCAGCATCGTGCCGCGCGTGAAATTGTCCTGCGCGCTGAGCGACAGCCTTTGGCTGACGACCAGCGGCTCTCCGGAACGCTGCGCCAACTCGAACAAGATCAGGTTTTCAAGGGAGCTCCGGCCGCAGCCCGTGGGTCCGCTGATCAGGAATGTCATGGTTGGGCCGGAGGCGAGCTGGAACACCTGGACCCGGCCCTGAGCGTCGATATAGGCCACCCGGCCGGTGTCCCGCCACTCGTAGAAATCGAAATAATAACTGAGCTGCCCGGAATCGCTCAATGGAGAAAGCGCCACGGACGCGCTTGGGAACGGGTTGGACTCCAACTGCCAGCCGGGATGTCCAAAGGCCATGTTGCTACCTCCTGGGCCCGGAAGCAGTCAGATCCTCTTCGCACATGGGGAATTGCTTCCTCATCAACTGCACGATCGCGCTCGTTTGGTTAGCTCGACAATAATCGGTCATCTTACGGCGAGTGGAGCGCGGAAGCGATTCCAGAATCCCGTGCTTGTTCAAAATATCGTAGATCATTTGACCGGGCCGCTCCATATGCTCGGCCTCGAGCACGATCTTGATCTCTTCGCAGGCCACGGCGATGCTCGTGCCCCGAAGTTCCCGAAAGCTGTCCAGCGCCTCCTTCTCGGAGTTCCACGACTGTCGGCGGCGGAACCCCTCGGTCGCGATCCCACCGACCAGGATTGGCGCCAGCAGGCCCAGAAACCAGGTAAAAGCCGTCCAGAGTGACGAAGGCGGATTAGGTCCGGCTTTCAGAGCTGCGGACGCCCGGTTTCCGGCTTCGTCGACTGCGACGATTTCGCCTTCCGCCAGCTCGGCCGTTTGCGCGAGGGCGGGGTCGACCCTCAGCGCCAGCGTCCGGGCGTGAAAGGATCCGTCGAGGGAGACGAAGAGCCGGTCCGCCCAGGCCGCGCCGTCAAGCGGGGGACAGCCCTGACCTCCGCCGGCCAGACGGCTGCGGCCCAGCCCGATTGTCGACACGGTCAGCCGGACCTTGCGCGCCGACGTGATACGGAAGCGCAGGCAGCGCGGTTCGAAGGGGCCGCCAAAGAAGGGCTGGCGAAGTCTTACCACCGAAAGATTGTTCGAGATGAGGACGGCCGGCTTCGCCGCTTCCGTCTCGGAATGCGCGGGCGCGGGGCTCAGGGCAAGCGCGAGTCCCGCTCCCAATGCCGGTCGATTCCGTCGCATGGCTCCCCACCGCCAAGATCCGGCTTTGTCATTAACAGGTTGATCCGACGCTGAGAATGCTTTTCGTGTGCACGGCCGGACTGGGCAAGTCGGACCGGGGAGGCGGATCGGGACTCGAATTCGCGGGTTCACTCTGGCCTTCACGAGGGCAAGCTACGCCAGCCGGATGCCGCAGGTCGTGACAGGGGTCACGCCGCGAATGAAAAAGGCCGGCTATGCTGCGCTCATCCGGGCCCGCCGCTGCCTGTTTCCAACGCAGCGACCCGCGCCTGCCACAGGACGAGGAGCGGCACCGTGCCCAATTCCATCGCGAGGCCGAACACATGGCCGGTCCCCGGCACGCCCGACGAGACCAGCCCGAGCAGCCTGCCGATCCCGCCGACGAAGACCAGCAGCGCCAGCAGCCGGAAGCGCGCCGTCTTGCGCTGGATGCCGGGAATGCAGCTGGCGAAGGCGAGGCCGATCGAGAACAGGAGGCCCGAGAGGTAGCGGAAGTGGCTGTCGAGATCGGCGGGCGCGGCCTCGACGCCATGGAGGAACGAAGGCCCCTCCACCATTCCCGCCCCGCCGGCCAGCAGCGGCACCACGCAGCCCAGCGCCACCGCCAGCTGGAGCAGTCGCCGTTCCATCCTCACACGTTGAACCGGAACAGCATCACGTCGCCGTCCTGCACGACATAGTCCTTGCCCTCGGAACGCATCTTGCCGGCTTCCTTGGCGCCCGCCTCGCCGCCGAACTTGACGAAGTCCTCATAGGCGATCGTCTCGGCGCGGATGAAGCCGCGCTCGAAATCGGTGTGGATGACGCCCGCCGCCTGGGGCGCCTTGGCGCCTTTCTCCAGCGTCCAGGCGCGCGATTCCTTGGGACCCGCGGTGAAGAAGGTGATCAGGTGGAGAAGGTCGTAGCCGGCCCGGATCACGCGGGCGAGGCCGGTCTCCTCGAGCCCGAGATCCTTCAGGAATTCGGGACGGTCGCCCGCGTCCATCGTCGCGATCTCCGCCTCGATCGCCGCCGAGATGACGACCGCGCCCGCGCCTTCCGCCGCCGCTTTCTCGAACACCCGCGCGCTGTGGGCGTTGCCGCCCGCGGCGTCGCCTTCGTCGACGTTGCAGACGTAGAGGACCGGCTTGGCGGTCAGCAATTGCGCCCGCTCGAGCGCGATCTGCTCTTCGGCGTCTTTCGGCTCGGTGAGCCGTGCCGGCTTCGAGTCGCGAAGCAGCTCGAGCGCCTGGCCGAGCACCGACGCCTGCACCTTGGCCTCCTTGTCGCCCTGCTGCGCCTTCTTGGCCAGCGCCGGGACCCTCTTCTCGAGGCTCTCGAGATCGGCCAGCATCAGCTCGGTCTCGACCGTGTCGGCGTCCGCCACCGGATCGACCCGCCCCTCGACATGGGTGACGTCGCCGCCCTCGAAACAGCGCAGCACATGGACGATGGCGTCGACCTCACGGATATTGGCGAGGAACTGGTTGCCGAGGCCCTCGCCCTTCGAGGCGCCGCGCACCAGTCCGGCGATGTCGACGAACTCGAGCTGGGTCTCGATCTCCTGCGCCGATTTGGCGACCCGCGCGATCGCGTCGAGCCGGGGGTCCGGCACCGCCACCCGGCCGACGTTCGGCTCGATCGTGCAGAAGGGATAATTGGCCGCCTGCGCCGCCGCCGTCTCGGTCAGCGCGTTGAACAGGGTCGATTTGCCGACATTGGGCAGGCCGACGATACCGCAACGAAAACCCATTTTTTACTCCGTCACCCTGAACTTGTTTCAGGGTCCAGCTGGTTGACCGCCCCGATGCTCGAAACTGGACCCTGAAACAAGTTCAGGGTGACGTGCGAGGTCAGCGCGCCCCGGGAGTCCGGATTTCCCTCGGCCTGAGCAGAAGCAGCGCCGCCAGCCCCGCCACCGCCGCCGCGCCGGCCGCGACCCAGGCCGCCGCCGCGAAAGCATCCCCCAGAGCCGCCTTATGCGCCCCCAATACTCCGCCCAGCAGAGCCGTCGCGATCAGTCCGCCGGTCCGAGCCACCGCGCTGTTGAAGCCGTTGGCCGTTCCGACATGGTCTCCGTCGACCGAGGCCAGCACCGCGGTGGTCAGTGGAGCCACGGCACCCGCCATCCCGATGGCGATCGCGAGCATCGCCGGCAGCACCCCGGTCCAGTAGGAGGGATCGGTGCCGATCCGCGCGGCCAGGGCGAAGCCGCCGGCGGCGATCATCGGGCCCAGCGTCAGGGGCAGCCTCGGGCCGGTCCTGACGGCGACGGCCCCCATCGCCCGGGAGCCGAGGCCGATCACGAGCGGAAGCGGGAGCAGGGCCGCGCCCGCCTCGACCGGCGAATAGCCGCGCAATTCGATCAGCACGTAGGGCAGCATTACGAACAGGCCGCCGAGCGCCGCGTAAAGGAAGAAGGTGAGGAGCGTCAGCCCGGCGAAGCTGGCCGTGCCGAACAGGGCCAGCGGCATGATCGCCCGCTCGCCGCGCTTCGCCTCGATCGCGACGAAGGCGGCCAGGCCGGCAAGGCCGAGCCCGGCCGCGGTCCCTCCCGTCGCCGCGCCGCCGCCCCCTGAAAGCACGGTCAGGCCCCAGGTGACGGCGCCGAGACCGATCGTGGCTGCGGCTACCCCGAGCCAGTCGAGCGGCGCCTCCGTCTGCTCGCGGCTTTCGGCGACATGGCGCGAGCCGAGCCATAAGGCGCCCGCCGCGAGCGGCAGGTTGACGAGAAAGATGGCGCGCCATCCGGCCCATCCGACCAGCCACCCGCCGAGCAGGGGTCCGGCCGCCCCTGCGATCGCCCCCGCGGCGGCCCAGGTGCCGATCGCGCGGCCCCGCGCCTCGCCGGCGAAGGCCGTCCCGAGCAGGGCGAGGCTGTTCGGCATCAGCATCGCCGAGGCGATGCCCTGCGAGGCCCGGCCGGCGAGAAGCAGCGGGAGGGAAGGGGCGAAGGCGCACAAGGCCGAAGCCAGGGCGAACAGGGCGATTCCGGCGAGGAACATGCGCCGCCGGCCGAACCTGTCGCCGCCCGCTCCGCCGAGCAGCAGGAGGGCGCTGAGCGGCAGCAGATAGGCGTTGACGATCCACTGCAGTCCGGACGCTCGCGCCTGCAGGTCGGCTCCGATCGCGGGCAGCGCGACGTTGACCACCGAGCCGTCGACGAAGGACAGGCTGGAGGCCAGAATCGAGGCGACGAGGGTCCATTTCTGGCCGGCCCCGGGTTGCGGCCACCGGCTTCCGGCGATGCCGCCGTCGCAGGGTCCGGGGACCGCGCCGGTCACAGCCTGTAGTTGAAGCTGATGCTGATCCGCTCGCCCCTGCCGGAGCCCGGCGCCACTTCGTGCCGAAGCCAGCTCTCCCACAGGAAGACCGTGCCCGGCGCCGGCTCGGCATAGACGAAGGTCCGAAGCGCCTCGGGCGCGTCCTCCCGCCTGAGCGGCGCCGCCATCATCATCGGCAGCCGCGGATCCTCGAGCTTGAGAGCGCCCGAGCCCGGCGGCACCGTCACATAGACGGTGCCGGAGACGACGCTGTGCGGGTGGATATGCCCGGAATGGCTTCCGCCCGGCTTCAGGACGTTGACCCACAGGCTGTCCAGCTTCAGCCGGCGGCCGCCCAGGTCCATCGCGCATTGCGCCGCGAACGCGGCGGCGTGGCGGTTCAGGTGGCGGACGAGATCCGCGAAGCGCGGGTCGCGAAGCGGCAGGTCGTCGAGCGACGCATAGGAAGTGTAGCCGCGATAATTGTGCGCCCGCGACCAGCGCCGCCCCGCTTCATCCTCCTCCGCCAGCGCGCGGCATGCGCCGTCGAGCTCGGCCACCAGGGCCGCGTCGCCGAGCGCGGCTTCGTAGAACAGGGTGGCGAAGAGCGAGCGGGCCGGCATGACCCGCCGTGCCTATAGGCTCCCGGCCCCGGCTTCCACCCCGGCGGCGTCGGGACTGAAAAGAACGTCCGTGGGAAGCTCAGGCCGGCGAGCCGCAGCTCCACCGCGCGTTGAGGCTGTGCGTCGTCTTGCCCGCCTTGACCATGATCTGCGCGGCGCGGTTCGTGCGTCCGCTCTCGCCCTGCTCGGCCTCTTCCGCGGCGGGGGAGATGACGACTTCGAACATGTTGCCGCGATAGCGCGCGCCGCCCGCGGGGAAGCTGCGGTGGCCCGCCCGGTCGAGCATCAGAAGGTCGCCGTCGCTGTTGACGATCGCGTTGTTCTTGGTCGCGACGAGAAGCACGGCCGGGCCGTCATGGACGTAGCAGGCCGAGTTCTTGAGAGCGTCGGCGCCGACGTCGGCCTCGGTCAGGGCCTGCAGGGGGAGCGAGGAGCTTGGCGCCGCTGCGCCGGCGGAAAGGGCTCCGACCGCCATGAGGAGGAGGGCTTTCATGGGCTCATTATGCGCCTCCCCAGCGCCTCGCGCAAGCGGCCGGCCGCGGAACCGGCCGGCGCGGTTCGAGGTTTAACGCGCGGATCATTGCGGAAGGCTCGGAACATGGCTGAACAACGCGGATTGGCGATCGTCACCGGCGCTTCGAGCGGTATCGGCCTCGAGCTCGCGAGGCTCGCGGCGGAGGAGGGCTTCGACCTGATCGTCGCCGCCGACACGCCCCTCGTCGACGCCTCGGCCGAGCTCGGGAAGCTCGGCGTCGAGGTTCGCAACGTCGAGACCGACCTTTCCACTTTCGCCGGAGTCGACCGGCTGCTCGACGCCGCGGGCGGCCGCCCTATCGACCGGCTCGTCGCCAATGCCGGCCACGGCCTCGGCCGCGCTTTCCTGGAGCAGGAACCGGCCGACTGGCGCCACGTGATCGACACCAATATCACCGGCACCGTCTACCTCGTCCAGCAGGTGGCGCGGGCGATGGTGGCCCGGGGCGAGGGCCGGATCCTCATCACCGGCTCGATCGCCGGGCACATGGCCGGCGCTTTCCAGGCCGTCTACAACGGCACCAAGGCCTTCATCGACAGCTTCGCCGACGCGCTCGTCAACGAGCACAAGGACAGCGAGGTGACCGTCACGTGCCTCAAGCCCGGCGCCACCGACACCCATTTCTTCGAGCGCGCCGACACCAAGGACACGCGGGCCGGCACGATGAAGAAGGACGATCCCGCCGCGGTCGCCAAAACCGGCTGGGAAGCGATGACGAAGGGCGAGCGGAGCGTCATCCACGGCCTCCACAACAAGCTCCAGGTCGCCGCGGCCAGCGTCCTGGGCGGCGGAGTTTCGGCCGAGATGCACCGCCACCTGATGGAGCCCGGGACGGCCGGCAAGGAGGACAAGAGCGACCCGAGGTAAAAATCCTCCGCCGGGTTCCCGGGGGAGGGGGACCATGCGAAGCATGGTGGAGGGGTTCTGCCGACTCCGAAGAACCCCTCCACCGCGCTTCGCGCGGTCCCCTCCCCGGCAAATGCCGGGGAGGATTTATTCCGGCCTCGTCGCGATCCAGCTTCCGCCGACGAGCCCGGCGGCCGCGGGCACGAGCAGCCAGGGGAAGGGCAGGAGGACGAGGCCGATCACGGCGCTGAACGCGAAGGCGAGGAGCGCGGCGCGCTTGCCCGCCGCGCTGATCGCCCTGCGCTCGCGCCACGCCCGCACGTGCGGGCCGAACCGCGGATGGTCGAGGATCCGGGCCTCCAGCCGGGGCGAGCTCCGGGCGAAGAAGAAGGCCGCCAGAAGCATGAACGGGACGGTCGGCAGAAGCGGCAGGAAGATCCCGGCCGTGCCGAGCGCGACCGACGCGAAACCCAGGCCGAGATAGAGCAGGCGGCGCACGGCCCCGCCTCAGTCCTGGAGCCTGAGCGCGACCTCGTTCATGAAGCGCGCGTCGTCCCCTTTGGCCAGCCATTCGGCTTCGGCCGCGATCGCGCCGAGCATGTCGGCGAGCCGGTCCTGCTCCGCCTTGGCGTAATTGCCGAGCACGTGGCCGGTCACCCTGTCCTTGTGGCCGGGATGGCCGATCCCGATCCTGACCCGGCGGAAGCCGTTCCCGGCATGCGCCTCGGTCGACCTCAGTCCGTTATGCCCGGCCGTGCCGCCGCCGGCCTTCACCTTGACCTTGAACGGGGTGAGGTCGAGCTCGTCGTGGAAGACGGTGACGTCGCCGGCGTCCTTCTTGAAGAAGTCCATCGCCGACCGCACCGCGCGGCCGCTGTCGTTCATGAAGGTGGCGGGCTTGAGGAGGAGGATCCGCGCGCCGCCGATCCGCCCCTGCTGGGCCCAGCCGTGGAAGCTTTTCCTCGGTGGCTCGAAGCCGTGCGTCGCGGCGATCGAGTCGACCGCCATGAAGCCGACATTGTGCCGGTGCATCGCATATTGAGCGCCGGGATTGCCGAGGCCGACCCAGATCTGCACCGGCTCGAGCCCTTCCCAATGCGCTTCAGGAGAATGATCGCCCGGGGCGTCCGCCGGAGGCTGGCCCGGCACCTCGACGGCCCGCGAGCCGAACAGGGTGCCGAGCCGCCTCCACAGCGACAAATTATTCCCCGGTATCGGCGGGAGTGTCTTCGTCCTCGCCGCCCGGCGAGCCCTGCTCGGACGGGACCTCGGCGGCCTGGGGCGCTTCGCCGCCCGCCGCGTCTTCCTCGTCCATCTTCAGGCCCGACGGGGCGACGATGGTGGCGATGGTGAAGTCGCGGTCGGTGATCGCGCTCTCGGCGCCCTTGGGCAGGGTGACCGCCGAGATGTGGAGCGAATCGCCGATGTCGAGGCCGGCGAGGCTGATCTCGATCTCGTCGGGAATCTCGGCCGCGTCGCAGATCAGCTCGAGCTCGTGGCGCACCGTGTTGAGCACTCCGCCGCGCTTCAGGCCGCGCGAACGCTCCTCGTCGGTGAACCGGATCGGGACGTTGACGTGCACCGAGCTGTGCTCGGAGATGCGCAGGAAGTCGACATGCAGCGGCCGGTCGGAGACCGGGTGGAACTGGACGTCCTTGGGAAGGGTCCGGGCGGTGGTTCCGCCGGCGACCTCGATCATCACGACCGAGTTCATGAAGTGGCCCGTGTTGAGCATCTTCATCAGCGCCTTTTCCTCGACGTGGACGGCGAGGGGCTCTTCCTTGTTGCCGTAGACGACGGCGGGGACTCGGCCTTCGCGACGCATTGCGCGGGAGGCTCCCTTGCCCGCCCGCTCGCGCGTCTCGGCCGACAGCGTAAGCTGT
>DASVPM010000287.1:0-3842 GCA_036382815.1 Allosphingosinicella sp. | reverse complement strand
TGGAGAAGCAGGTTCGAGCCGGCGATCTCCTGCTCGACCCTTTCATATTGCTGCCACATGCCGATCTCGTCCTTGGCGGTCGGACGGTGGCCCGGGCCGATCAGCGGCTTCATGTCGGCGGGGCGAATGCGCGCTTCGGCGGTACCCGCGAGGCCGGCGCAGCAGGCGCAGCCGAGACCGCCGAGCATCGCCCGGCGGGTCAGCGGCAGCGCCTCGCGCCATTGGGGACCGCTGCCGGTCCCGTTCCCGAATTCTTCGCGCCCGCCGGTCACCGCCGCGCCCGGACGGCGCGCCCGGCCTTCATCCGCCCGAGCAGGCGCTCGACCATCTGCGCCGCGCCGTCCGGCGTGCGGATGTCGCCGAAGGTCACGCCCGGCATCATGCTCTGGGTCTGGAGGACGTTGAACCACGCGACCTCGCCGGTCCTCAGATCGACGAGCGAGGCATAAGCCGACTGGCCGCCGCCGCCCTGGGGCGCGCAGAAGCCGACGAAGCAACCGGCGATTCCCAGCACCTGAAGCGCGACCCGCCCGGTCGAGGCGAAGCTGTCCTCGGCGTGGAGGAACAGCGCATAGTCCATGCCCGTCGCCCGGCCGAACTTCACCGCCTCCTCGCCGAGCGTCCAGTCGATCCCGCGCCGGCGCTTGGTCGGAAGCTCGGCGCCGAGATATTTATGAAGCGCGATCGAATTGCCGACGGCGGCATGCAGCCGCTCGAGATCGGCGACCTCCTGTTCGCCGACTCCCGGGATCCCGCCCCTTGTCTCGAGGATCCGGGTCTTGCCGCCGCGGCCGGCCTGCTGCTCCGCCAGCGCCTTGAGCAGGTTGGAGCGGGCTTTCTCCGTCCAGTCCGCCCGCGGCTCGACGAGGCCGCCCGCGGTGACCTGGCCGACGGTGACGTCGGGCCGCATCACGATCAGGCTGTAACCGCCCTGCGGCGGCTCGAATTCGATGTCGGCGATCTGCCGGGTCTGGACGCAGGCGGATAGCGCGAGCGAAGTTGAAGCAAGCAGGACGAGCGGTCCGCGAAGCATTGACTTGCTCCTCGAGGCGGAACGGCGTGACGGGGAAAACCGCCGTTCCTGAACGACTTGCCGCCAACGCTTCGGTTGCGCGGGCGTTCCGGACCCTGGCCTCGCCATGCGGCAGGAGGAAGCAGGTCGCCGGGCACCCGTCACCGGCCGCGGGCGAGCGTTGACAGCGCCGGCTCGGCGAGCGACGAGGACGGATGGCCCTCATCCTCCATTACCACCCCTTCTCCTCCTTCTGCCAGAAGGTGCTGGTCGCCCTCTACGAGCGCGGAATTCCGTTCGAGAGGAGGATCGTGGACCCCTCCGACCCCGGGCAGAAGGCGGCGTTCGAGCGGCTGTGGCCGATGGGCAAGTTCCCGGTGCTCCGGGACGAGGCGCGAGGGAGAACGGTTCCGGAATCGAGCCTGATCGTCGAATATCTCGATCGGGCGCATCCCGGCGCGCCGCCGCTCCTGCCCCACGATCCCGACGAGGCCTTGAGCGCGCGGCTGTGGGACCGCTTCTTCGACCATTATGTCGAGGTGCCGTTGCAGAAGGTGGTCGGGGATTCGCTCAGGCCCGAAGCCGCGCGGGACCCGCACGGGGTGGAAGAGGCCAAGGCCGTACTCGTCCGGGCCTACGACCTGCTGGAGGATTCGCTGGCCCCGGACGATTCGTGGATAGCGGGAAACAGCTTCACCTTGGCCGACTGCGGGGCGGCGCCGGCGCTCTTTTACGCCGGCATGGTCCAGCCTTTCGCCGGGCGCCCGCACCTCGACGCTTATTATCGAAGGCTGAGAGGCCGTCCGTCCTTCGTCCGGGCGGTCGACGAGGCGCGCGCGTTCCGAAACTTCTTTCCGTTGCCCTGGCCCGAAGGCTGGGACTGAGCGTCGCCCCAGCGAAGGCTGGGGCCTCAGGGGGTGAAAAACTCCGTACGCCTCACCCGCCGGGGCCGCAGCCTCCGCTGGGGCGACGAATTACGCCGCCTCGTCCCAGACATCCTGACGGACGGGGTGGGCGATGACGAACAGGCCGGCGCCGGTGCGCGCCGTCTCGGCGAGGGCGAGCGCGGTGCCGCAGAAGCCGCACTCCGCGGAAAGCCGCCCGATATACCAGTGGCTGCGCCCGCAGGCCGGGCAGCGATTGGCTTCGCCCGGATGGTAGAGCACCTGGAACCCGCGCCGGGCCGGATCATGGGGAAAGCTCCGGCCGCCTTCGATCGTCGTCAACATCTCTTCATTCCCTCAACTCACCGCAGCGACGGCTGCGATGAACCGTTCTTTTCCATCGGCGGGTTGAACGCAAGATTAATGTTGCGAGGCCGACACAATCGAGACCATTTAGTGGTGCGCCGGTGACACACTTGTCACATGGGCGCCGGTTGACACCCCCGCGTCATCCCGGCGAAAGCCGGGACCTCGTGGCGCAGGCGACGCCTATCTTCGCTGAGGTCCCGGCTTGCGCCGGGATGACGGAGGGTTGGATGATCTATTTCGAGGATCTGGAGATCGGGCGCGAGACCGAGTTCGGACGCTACGAGGTCACTCGCGAGGAAGTGCTGGACTTCGCCCGCAAATACGACCCTCAACCCTTTCATCTCTCCGACGAGGCGGCGGCGAAGACTCATTTCGGCCGGCTCGCGGCGAGCGGCTGGCATACCTGTGCGATGACGATGGCGGTGATCGCCCGGCGGGTGATGGACGAGGAGCAGGCCGGGCTCGGCTCGCCCGGAGTGGACGAGCTGCGGTGGCTGAAGCCCGTCTATCCCGGCGACACGCTCACCGTGAAGGGACGGATCCTCGAGAAGACGCCTTCCCGCTCGAAGCCGGAGATCGGCTCGTTCCGTACTCAGACCGAAGTCACCAACCAGGACGGAATCCCGGTGATGCGCTTCACCTCGATCGTCCTGATAAGACGGCGGCCGGGGCTCTAAAATCCTCCCCGCGATTTCGCGGGGTGGGGGACCGCGAAGCGCGGTGGAGGGGGTCTCCAGAGTCTGGAATAACCCCACCACCACGCTTCGCATGGTCCCCCTCCCCCGGCAAATGCCGGGGAGGAATTCAGTTGCCGCCGCGCCGTCCGCGCCAGTCGCCGCGGGAGCGAGTGCCGCCGTTGCGCCATTCGCCCCGCGAGCGCGCGCCCTCGCCGCGGACACGCGTGCCTTCGGTGCGGACGCGGGTCTCGCCCTGGACTCGGGGCTCGGTGCGGACGCCCTGCTGGCGGAAGTCGCGATTCTCGTTCCAGTCCTGGCGGCTGGAGCGATCGCCGTCCCAGCGCGACCCGCTCCGATCGCCGTCCCAGCGGGACCCGCGGCGGTTGCCGTCCCAGCCCGAGCCGCGCTGGCGGGTCCGGTCCCAGCCGTCCCAGCGCTCCCAGCGCCGGTCGTTCCAGTTGCGGTCGCCGTAGCGGCTGCGGCGGCCTTCCCAATAGCGCCGGTGATCGTCGTTCCAGCGATGCGGGCGGCGGTACCGGTCGTAGACGTAGATTCCGAAGCCCGGATAATAATAATCGCCGTACCAACCGTACCAGGGATCGTAATAGCCGCTGCCGCGGCCGTAATAGCAATCGCCGTAATAGGGGTCGCAATAGCCGCCGCTGCCGTAGCCGACCGATACTCCGCCATAGCCGTAGCCATAGCCGTCGTCATAAGCGCAGGCGGAGAGGCCGAGGCCGGTGGCGAGGACCAGGGCGATGCTGCGAAGGCGAACGAGGGACATGAGCGACTCTCCCGAAAAGACGCTGACGGCCCGAAAAATCCGCCTTTCGGCGTGAACCGTCGATGAACCGTTAACCTGCTGGAAAGGCGTAAGTTCCGGGTGTGAAGGTCTCAATT
>DASVPM010000286.1:0-8480 GCA_036382815.1 Allosphingosinicella sp. | reverse complement strand
CCGCAGAGGGGCGCTACCGCCTCGGCGGGGACAAGACGCTGCGCCCCAGCGAAATCAGCGACGACGGCGTCCACACCTACATCAGATGGCCGCGCGACCGCGCTTTGCCCGCCGTCTACGCCGTCACCGACAGCGGGCTCGAAATGCTGGTCAACGGCATGATGCGCGAGGACGATTTGTTCGTCATCGACAGCGTCTCCAAGAAGCTCGTCTTCCGGATCGACGGCGACGTCGCGACCGCGACCCGGCAAAGGAAGAAACGCTGATGGCGAGCCGTACGCCCCCGCTCGATCCCCGGATCGCCAATCCTCCCGAGCCGGAAGCCGCCGTTGCCGAAGAAGGCGTCCGGCCCCTCGTCGCGTTGCCCCGTTCCGGCCCGTCCACCGCCGTCCTGGTCGCCGGGATGGTCGTGGCCGCGATCATCCTGTTCATGATCCTGGATTCGCGGCGCCGCGCGCCGGCGGAACCGGCGGTCAGGGTCAGGGCGAGCGACCTGGCGGGCGCCGCGGCGCCGCCCCCGCCGCTCTACATCCCGCCCGCCGTGCCGCCCGCCGCGGTCGCGGTGGTTCCGGCGGCCGCGCCGCCCGCCGCCGTCGAGCAGCCGCCCGTCCGGATCCCGATCCCCCAATATATTCCGCAGCCGGTCCCTTATTCTCCCCCCGCCCCGCAGCCGTTCATCCAGACCTACCAGCCGCCGCCGGCGGCGGCGCCGCCGCGCCAGGCCAGCGGCCCGACCCTGGTTCTCGACACCACGAATCCTCCCCAGCAGTCGGGCCCGGGCGGCGGCGGACCCGGCGGCCCGGGCGGCCAGGCGAGCCTGTCGGACGCCTTCGCGGGGGACCAGTCGGTCGGCCGCGTCCGCTCGGGACTTTTCACCAACCGCTCGACGACCGTCGCCCAGAGCACGCTCATCCCCGCCGTGCTCGAAACCGCGTTCGATTCGCGCCGGCCCGGCTTCGCCAGGGCGATCGTCTCTCGCGACGTGCGCGGTTTCGACGGCACGAAGGTGCTCATCCCGCGCGGCAGCCGGCTCACCGGGGAATACAGGTCCGACATCCAGCCGGGGCAGAAGCGGGCGCTGATCAACTGGACCCGCCTGATCCGCCCGGACGGAGTGACGATCGCGCTCGGTTCGCCCACCGCCGACACGCTCGGCCGCGGCGGAGTCCGGGGCGATTACAACAGCCATTTCTTCGAGCGCTTCACCGGAGCGATCCTCCAGACCGCGCTGGACGTGGGAGCGAATGTGGCGAGCCGGCAGGCGGCGGGCGGAGTCATCGTCGCCCTGCCGGGCTCGACTCAGAATATGGGCCAGATCCTGAACCAGTCGAACCGGATCGCCCCCACCCTGACCGTCAAGGCCGGCACCAGCATCAGCGTCTTCGTCGCCCGCGACCTCGATTTCAGCACTTCCGAGACCCGGCGGTGAACCTCGCCCTGGCGGATGAGGCCGCGGCCGGACCGGGCGTCTACCTTCGCTCCTTCCTCGCCCCGCTCACCGGGATGCTGGCCCGGCCCGACGTCACGGACATCTATGTGAACCGGCCCGGCGAGCTCTGGGTCGAGACGACGGGCGGGGGAATCGAGCGGCACGAGGCGCCCGGCCTCGACGAGCCGACTCTGGCCCGTCTCGCGCGCCAGATCGCCGCTTTGTCGCACCAGGGGATAAGCCGCGAGCACCCGCTGCTTTCCGCCACCCTTCCGGACGGCGCCCGGATCCAGATCATCGCTCCGCCCGCGACCCGCGGCCCGCTTGCGCTGGCGATCCGGAAGCACGTTTCGCCCGAGCTCGATTTGTCGGACTATGTCCAGTCCGGCGCGTTCGGGGAAACCAAAGCGCGACAGGGCTTCGAACGCTCGCAGGGGGACAAGGCTCTTGCCGACATGCTCGCCGCCGGCGACATCGGCGGAATGCTCTCGGCCGCCGTCAAGGGCCGCAAGAACATCCTCGTCGCGGGCGGCACTTCGACGGGCAAGACCACGTTCCTCAACGCCTTGCTGAAGGAGGTGCCGGCCGAGGAGCGGCTGATTCTGATCGAGGACACGCCCGAACTGTACGTCCGCCACGAGAACCATATCGGGCTGATCGCCGCCCGAAGCGCTCTGGGCGAGGCCCAGGTCGAGACGGATGACCTCGTCGCCGCGTCGCTTCGGATGCGCCCGGACCGGATCATCCTGGGGGAGCTGAGAGGCAAGGAAGCCTATTCCTTCCTCCGCGCCGTCAATACCGGCCACCCCGGATCGATGACCACGGTCCATGCCGACAGCCCGGAGCGCGCCGTCGAACAGATCGTCCTGCTCGTCCTGCAGGGCGGGACCCAGCTCAGCCGCGACGATGTCCGCCATTATGTCAGCCGGACCGTCGACGTCTTCGTCCAGCTGACCCGAAGCGGCGGTAAACGGCGGGTCGCCGAGGTCGTGCTTCGCGACTGAGGCGATCAGCCCAAGGCTGAGGCGTGGCGCGTGATCGCCCGGGCGAGGTCCGGCAGCCCGTCCAGCGCGTCGGGCCGGTGAACGGCGACCACCGGAACTCTCCCGGCGATCCACGCGCAACGCTCGGCCGCGAGCCGCGCCCGGGCGGCGTCGAGAAAGGGCGCGCGATAGATTTTCCGGAGCAGGTGACCGAGCGCCGCTCTCGGCGGCAGCGGCGCCAGGCCCGGCTGGCCGTCACCGGCCGCCCTCGGCTGAAGAACGTAGATCGCGGCCACTCCAGCCGCCTCCGGCCGGATCCCGTCCGGCAGAGCGATATATCTTTTGTCGTCGAAGATCGGGTGATGGAATAGCTTGGGCAGGGGCTCGGTCCACCCCGCCGCCCGGGCGGATGTTGCAGCCGCGCCGGGAGAGGACTCAGTCCTCCGGCCCGAGCTCCGGATCGAGGTCGCGGGGCCGGATGAAGCGGACCAGGCTTCCCGTCCCCGGCCTCACCTCGGCCCAGCGCTCGGCGGGGAGCTCGATCTCGGCGACGGTGCCCGTCGGATATTTCACCTCGATCTCCCCGCGAAGCCCCGCCCCGTCGCGGCGGGAAAGGCCTAAAGCGAGCTCCTCGAGGCCGGGATTGTGGCCCGCCACCAGCAACCGTCCGACCCCGTCCGGAACCGCCCGAACGATCTCGAGGAGGGTTGCGGTCGACGCCAGATAGAGGCGATGGTCATATTCCGGCCGGGTCGTGCCGAGAGCCGCCGCCACCTCTTCCAGAGTCTCGATCACCCGCCGCGCCGGCGAGGCGAGGACGAGGTCGAAGGCCAGGCCCTTCGCCCTCATCTCGAGGGCCACCGTCCGCGCCGCCCGGCGGCCGCGCGGGTTGAGCGGCCGGTCGAAGTCGCGGCTGACCGGATCGTCCCAGCCGGATTTCGCGTGGCGCAGCAGCGTCAGACTCTTCATTCGGCTTCTTCGGGCTGCCTCTCTTGGGAAGCCTGATGCCCGAAAGCCGGGCCGGTTGAAAGCCGCGCGCGAACCCGCTCCACGGCGTCGGCCAGGCCGAGGCGGCGGACCGGCGTGCCGGGCGGAAAGGCCGAGAGCAGGCGGGTCGGAGTCGCGGCGGAGAGAAGGACGAAGATTCCGCGATCCTCCTTGCGGCGGATGAGCCGGCCGAAGGCCTGGGCGAGCCGGGCCCGCACCGCCCGGTCGTCATAAGCGGTGCCGCCGCCCGCCGCCCGCCGCGCCGAATGAAGCACGGTCGGCCGCGGCCAGGGCACGCCCTCCATCACCACCAGCCGGAGCGAATGGCCGGGAACGTCCACCCCGTCCCTCAGGGCGTCGGTGCCGAGCAGCGAGGCGTGGGGATCGTCGCGGAAGATGTCGACCAGGGTGCCGGTATCGATCGGGTCGACATGCTGGGCGTAGAGCGGCAGGCCGGCCCGGGCGAGCCGGTCGGCGATCCGCGCGTGGACCGCCTTCAGCCGCTGGATCGCGGTGAACAGGCCGAGCGTTCCGCCTTCGGCGGCCTCGATTAGCCGCGAATAGGCGCCGGCGAGCTGGCCGACGTCGCCGCGCTTGACGTCGGTGACGATCAGCACCTCGCTGTTGGCGGCATAATCGAACGGGCTCGAAGCGTCGAAGCGGCGCACCGGCCCCGGCACGTGCGCGGCGCCGGTCCGGGCCTCGGCGCTTTCCCAGCCTTCGGCGCCGCGCAGGGTCGCCGAGGTCACGATCACGCTATGGGCCGGCTTGAGGACGGTTTCCGCGAGCGGCCGGGTCGGATCGAGCCAGTGACGATGGAGTCCGATGTCATATTCGCGGCCGTCGACCCGCTCGACCGCCAGCCAGTCGACGAAGTCGGGATCGGCCGGGCCGCCGAGCCGGGCGGCGAGGGCCACCCAGGCGGCGATCGTCCGGGTCCGCCAGGAAAGGCCGCCGATCGCCCCCTCGATCCGGGCCCGGGCCTGCGAATCGAGCCAGTCGGGCCCGTCCTCGAGCACCGCCTCGAGCCGCCGGGCGAGCGCCATCAGCGGCCGCATCAGCTGCTCCAGGGCTTCGACGGCCGACGCCGCGGCGGCGACGATGTCGCCGTCCAGCTCGGCTATCTCGGTCTCGATTCCATAGCCGGCGTCCTGCGCGGTCGCCCGCGCGTAGACGGTGCCGCGCGCCGCCGCGAGCAGCTTCTCGACCGGGCCGAAGGGCATGCCCTCGGCAATCCGCTGGAGCCAGCCGTCGGAGGGGAGGAGCCCGGCCGCCTGGACCGCCATTTCGAGCGCCAGCGCTCCGCCCTCGTCATAGGAAGCGACGTCCGTCAGGCGGGCGGCAAGCCCGCGCCGGCGGCCGCGCGACCGGCTCTCCGGCCCGACGATCCAGCGCCTGAGCTCGATCGCCTCCTGGCCGGTCAGGGCGGCGGCGAAGGTCGAATCGGCGGCTTCGAAGAGATGATGACCCTCGTCGAACACGATCCGGGTCGGCGGATTGCCCCCCTCCCGGCCGCGCGCGGCGTTGACCATCACCAAAGCGTGGTTGGCGATGACGATGTCGGCGTCCTGGCTCGCCCGGGCCGACCGCTCGATGAAGCATTTTCGGTAATGCGGGCAGCCCGCATAGACGCATTCGCCCCGCCGGTCGGTGAGCGCCGTCGCCCCGGCCCTCCGGAACAGCGTCGGAAGCCAGCCGGGAAGATCGCCGCCGACCATGTCGCCGTCCTTCGAGAAGGCGGCCCAGCGGGCGACGAGCTGGGCGAGGATCGCGGCGCGGCCGGCGAATCCCCCCTGCAGGGCGTCTTCGAGATTGAGCAGGCAGAGATAGTTCTCGCGGCCCTTGCGGACGACGACCTTGCGCCGCCGGGTCTCGGGGTCGGGGAACAGTCGAAGCCCCTCGCGGTCGAGCTGCCGCTGCAGCGCCTTGGTGAAGGTCGATACCCAGACCGCTCCGTCGGCGCTCTCCGCCCACAGCGAGGCTGGGGCGAGATAGCCCAGGGTCTTGCCGATGCCGGTTCCGGCCTCCGCGAGAAGCATGTTGGGCTGCCCGTCCGCGGCCCGCGGATCGAATGTCGCGGCGGCGGCGGCGGCATAGTCGCGCTGGCCCTCGCGCACCTCGGCGTCCCGGCCGACGAGGTGCGTCAGCCGCTCGACGGCGTGCCGCTCCGCCACCCTGACCGTCCGCGGCGCGGGACGGGCGCCCGTCTCCTCCCATTCCGGAAGCTTCGAGAACAGCCAGCGCTCGTCCCGCTCCGGCCGCCTCAGCCGCTGCGCGACGACGGGGCCCCACGACCAGCGCAGCCTTCCCAGCGCCTGCGCAGAAGCCCAGGCGCCTTCGCGCTCGGGCCAGTCCCGCTCCAGAGTGGTCAAAAGGGCGGCCGCGGCGCGGAGCAGCAAGGGCGCCGCCTCGGAATCGCCCGCCGGCGCCGCGAGGCCGAGCGCCTCGGCAATCCCCTTGGGCGTCGGCACCGCGAATCGCGCCGGATGGACGAAGGCGAAGAGCTCGAGCAGGTCCAGGCCCGAGAGATCGGGATAGCCGAGCCGCTGGCCGACCAGAGGCGCGTTGAGCATGACCAAAGGAGTCTCCGCCGCCCGCGAGATCGCCTCGCCCCGGCCGACCCCCCGCACCTCGCCGTCGCCCGACGCCAGCCAGATTCCCCCATGGGTGGCGTGCAGGGCGGGATAGGGGAAGGCTGAGGTCATCCCCACCGATATAGAATCGCCGGAACGAAAGTGAAACGGTCTCCGTCATTGCGAGGAGCGAAGAGACGAAGCAATCCGGCCGGCCTCGGAGACCGCGCCGGATGGCTTCGCTTCGCGCGCGATGACGGGCTCATGCTGGCAGAGCCCTGCCGCCTCCGCTAGGAGCCCTGCATGGACGAAAAGGAAGCAATCCGCGCCGCGGCCCTGGTGTCGAAGGCCTGGCCCTACGACGAAGCGCGCAAGCTGCTGAAACGCTATCCGGACGGCCCTCCGGGCGGGGAGATCGTGTTCGAGACCGGCTACGGTCCCAGCGGCCTGCCCCATCTCGGCACCTTCCAGGAGGTGGCGCGCACCCTGATGGTGCGCCATGCCCTGTCCGAGATGGTCGACTGGCCGAGCCGCCTGATCGCTTTCTCGGACGACATGGACGGGATGCGCAAGGTGCCGCCGGGCGTGCCCGACCAGGACATGATGCACACCCATCTCGACCGGCCGCTGAGCCGGGTGCCCGACCCCTATGGCTGCGGCCATTCCAGCTACGCCGCGCACAACAACAATCTGCTTCGCCAGTTTCTCGACCGCTTCGGCTTCGACTATGAATTCCTCGCCTCGTCCGAAGGCTATGAATCCGGCCGCTTCGACCACGCCCTGCGCCAGGTGCTCCGCCGCTACCGGGAGATCATGGACGTGATGCTCCCGACCCTGGGCGAGGAGCGGCGGCGGACCTATTCGCCGGTGCTTCCGATCAGCCCGGAGAGCGGCAAGGTGCTTCAGGTGCCGATCGAGGTGGTGGATTCCGAGGCCGGGCTGGTGCGCTACACCGATCCGGCGAGCGGCCAGGAAGTCGAACAGTCGATCCTGTCCGGCGGCGCCAAGCTGCAGTGGAAGGTCGACTGGGCGATGCGCTGGGTCGCGCTCGGAGTCGACTATGAGATGTCCGGCAAGGATCTGATCGAATCGGTGATCCAGAGCTCGAAGATCGCCCGCATCCTCGGCGGGCGCCCGCCCGAGGGGTTCAATTTCGAGCTCTTCCTCGACGAGAATGGCGAGAAGATCTCGAAGACCAGGGGTAACGGGATCACGATCGACGACTGGCTGGCCTATGCGCCCGAGGAGAGCCTCGCTTTCTATATCTACCGGGAGCCCAAGCGCGCGAAGCAGCTCAGCCTCGGGATCATCCCGAGGGCGGTCGACGAATATTACCAGTTCCTCGCCGCCTATCCCGGGCAGGACTGGGACAAAAGGCTCGGCAATCCCGTCCACCACATCCATGCCGGGAAGGTCCCGGACGTGCGGTTGCCGATCAGCTTCGCCTTGCTCCTCAACATTGCGAGCCTGCCCGGGGTCGGCGACCGCGAGACGATCTGGAATTTCCTTCACCGCTACAATCCGCGGCTGAGCGCCGAGAACAGCCCCGCTCTCGACAAGCTGGTCGGCTACGCGGTCGAATATGGATGCCGCTTCATCGCTCCGTCCCTGCGCCGACGGCCGCCGACCGAGGAGGAAGCGGTTCATCTGCGGGAGCTGGACGAGGTCCTGGCCCGGTTCGAGGAGGAGTGGACGCAGGAGGACGAGGATCCGGCCGTCACTCTCCAGAATCACGTCTACGAGATCGGCAAGAAATATTACGGCAAGGAGCGCCTTCGCGACTGGTTCAGGACGCTCTACGAAACCCTGCTCGGAAGCGACCAGGGGCCGCGCATGGGCAGCTTCATCGCCCTGTACGGCGTCGAGAACAGCCGAAAGCTGATTGCCGAAGCCCTGGCTTCGGCATGACCGTCGCCCCTGGGATGCCAGCCTTCGCGGCATGACGGGCCGGCCTTCCCCGCTTTGACTCCTGCCGGGCGAATCCATAGCCTTGCACGAGAAAGGGGAAACGCCATGCGCCAACTTTGGGTACCCTGGCTCCTGCTGGCGGCGGTCTGCCTGCCGGCTTTTCCCGCTTCCGCCGGCATGCCCGTGCCCCAGACCGTCAAATGCCCGATCGGCGGCAAGAGCTTCACCCATACCACCACCGCCTCCTACAGCATCTGGGGCTACCGCCCGGACGGCAAGCCCTATGGAAGCTGGGAATTCCCGCTGGAAATCCCGAAATGCCCCGGCAACGGCCTGGTCGTCTTCGACGAGTTCACCAAGGACGAGATCGAACGGCTGAAGGTCCTGGTCGAGAGCGCCGAATATCGGGCGATGCAGAGCTCGGAGACCCGCTATTTCCTCGCCGCCTGGCTGATGAAGGAGTTGGGACGCCCGCCGATCAACGTCGCCTGGATGACGGTGCAGGCGAGCTGGCAGGCGGACGGACGGCCCGAGCTCAAGAAGCGCTACCAGAGTCTCTACGTCGACCAGATAAGGGCGCTGGCCAAATCCGGCGACGGC
>DASVPM010000285.1:0-6468 GCA_036382815.1 Allosphingosinicella sp. | reverse complement strand
CTTCCGAGGCCGCTCTGGATTGCTTCGCTTCGCTCGCAATGACGGGCTTGAACCTGTCCGGCGGGGCCTGGCGTCGTCAGTTCCCCGGGCGGATAGGCCGCCTTTCCTTGAGGTCGAAGCGATCGCCGCCGGAGAGGACATGGACCCGGACGTCGTGCATCGAGAGGGCGCTTTCGGAACGGGCTTCGGCGACGTTGCAATAGCTGACGTTGGTGCCGTCGACGACATAGACCGCGCCGCTTCCGATCACCCGGAAGGCATCGCCTTCGACCATCGCCGCGGTATCCTCGTCGATGCCGAGGCCGAGCACCCGCGGATTGTGCGCGACGGCGCCGATCAGCCGCCCGAAGCGGCCGCGCTCGGCGAAATGCTGGTCGATGATGACGTCCCGCATCAGCCCCATTCCCGGGGACATGTGGAGATCGCCGATGCGGTGCGTTTCCTTGCTGGTGCCCTTGACCAGCATCGTCTCGCTCATCACCGACGCGCCCGCCGACGTGCCCGCGACGACTCCGCCGCGCTCGTAGAGGGCGCGGACCTTGGCTTCGATGCCGGTGTCGCCGATCTGGCTGGTGATCCTCAGCTGGTCGCCGCCGGAGAAGAAGATTCCCGCCGCGTCGTCGAGCACGGAGAGCTTCTCGCGGTCGCCCGCCTGGCTCCTTTCCTCCACGTACAGTTCGACGAGTTCGCCGAGGCCGAGGTCCGCGAACCCCTTCTCATATTCGTCGAAATAGCCTTCCGGCCGATGGCTGGCGACGGTGGCGAGGACAAGCTTGCCGCCGCGGACATGCTTCGCCACCTCGCGGAGGATCGCCCGCTTGCCTTCGGGATCGCGGTCTTCGTGACCCCCGATGATGATCAGGCAGCCCTTGGGGCGCCGTTGCTCTTCAGCCACGCCGTTCTTCTTCCTTGCTCAAATAGGCCTTGGGTTCGGGCGAGTCCGAGCTCGCATGCGCGACGACGAAGGCGGGGCTGTTGTGCGCCCAGCCGATCCGCCCGTCCTTGGCGATCGCGATCCCGCCGCCGTCGGCGGAGGCGCCGCCGACGCCGGGAAGCTGCTCGACGGCCTTCCTCACCGCTTCTTCGGGCCCGTCTTCGCCGATGCTCGCCATGACCTGGGCGGCGAGCGCGACCCGGGCGATGGTCTCGCCGTCGCCCGAGAAGGAGACCGCGCCGATATGGTTGTCCGCATAGAGGCCGTTGCCCGGAAGCGGGCTGTCGCCGATCCGGCCGACCTTGGCGCCGGTCAGGCCACCGGTCGAGGTTCCCGCGGCCAGGTTGCCGCCCCGGTCCATGGCGACCGCGCCGACCGTGTCGTGAAGCTGCTCGAGTGCGTCGCGGCGGGTCTCCGTCACCAGCGCCTCGCTCGGCACCGTCTCCAGCCCTTCCTTCTTCGCGAACAGCAGCGCGCCCTCGCCGACCAGCAGGATCTCCTTCTCGGGCAGCAGCCGCTTCGCCACGCTGACCGGGTGGCGCACGTTGCGGATCGCCCCGACGGCGCCCACCGACAAATTCTTCCCGTCCATCAGGCCGGAGCACATCTCGACCTCGCCGGCCTCGTTCAGCGCGGAGCCGCGGCCGGCGTTGAATACCGGCAAGTCCTCCAAGACCCGGATCGCGGTTTCGACCGCATCGACCGCGCTCCCGCCCTGCTCGAGCACCGATTTGCCGGCGCGCGCGGCCTCCAAAATCCCGCTGCGATTGTCGTCTTCCTCGCCCGGCTCCATCTCCTTGGCGCCCCCGTGGACGATGAGGGCCCAGCGGCCCTCCTCCGGATAAGCCATGCTATTCCGCCGCGATGAACGCGGCGCGGCCGGAGGCGCGTTCGGCCGCGGGCTTGAAGTCGTTGACCTGCTGCCAGGCGCCTTTGACGTCGGTGGGCGTGATGACGATCAGATCTCCCGGTCGGCCCATGGCCAAGGCGGCGGCCGTCGAGGCCTGCTCGCCGGCGATGAGGTGGATATGGTCGGGGGAGCGGCCCGCCGAAAGCGCGCCCTGCTGAAGATGGCCCATCACCTCGCCGCGCGGCCGGCCCCGGGTCGCCGGATCCTCCCGGAAGATGAGCTCGTCGAAGAGTCCGGCGGCGATCCGGCCGAGCTCCATGATATCCTCGTCGCGCCGGTCGCCGGCCATCGAGACCGTTCCGATCGTCCGTTTGTAGCGGTGGCTCAGGCCTTTGACGACCTTGCCCAGGGCCTCGAGGCCGGCCGCATTATGGGCATAGTCGATGATGACCCTGAAGCCGTGAGCGTCGTGCACGTTCAGCCGCCCCGGATTCTGCTCGAAGGTCGAGCGGAACTGCGCCATCGCCGAACGGATGGTCAGGATCGGCACTTCGTGGGCAAGCGCGATGGCGATGGCCGCGAGCGCGTTGGCGACGTTGAATTCGGCCATTCCGTGGAGGGTGGCGGGAATGTCGCCCGCCTTCATGATCGTCTCCCGCCGGGCGTCGTCGTAGAGAACGATGGTGCCGCCCTCCGGCCCCGCTTCGCGGACCACGGCCATTCCGCCTTCGTCGACATGCTCGCGAAGCATCGGCGACATCTCCGCGCCGCCGCACAGCGAGAACCAGATGATGCGGCCGCCGGCGCGGCGCGCCATCTTCACGGTCAGCGGGTCATCGGCGTTGAGAACCGAATGGCCGCCCCTGCGGACCGCCTCGACGACGACCTGCTTGACGTTGGCGAGATCCTCGACCGTCTCGATGCCCTTGAGTCCGAGATGGTCCGCGCTGACGTTGAGGCAGGCCGCGATGTCGGCCTCGCCATAAGCGAGACCTTCGCGAAGCAGGCCGCCGCGCGCCGTCTCGAGCACCGCGACCTCGACCGTGGGATCGCGAAGGATCATCCGGGCGCTGCGCGGCCCGGTCGCGTCGCCCTCGTGGGTGAGGATGTCGTTGACGTAGACCCCGGTGGTCGACGTCAGACCGACGGTGCAGCCGGTGTAGCGCAATATATGCTTGGTCATCCGGCCCACCGTCGACTTGCCGTTGGTTCCGGTGATCGCGATGATCGGGATGCGCGAGGAACGTCCGCGCGGGAACAGCATCTCGATGATCGGCTTGGCGACGTCGCGCGGAGCGCCTTCCGACGGCTCGATGTGCATCCGGAGGCCCGGCGCGGCATTGACCTCGATGACCCCGCCGCCGGTCTCGCGGACCGATCGGGCGATGTCCGGACAGACGAAGTCGACCCCGCAAACGTCGAGACCGACGATCAGCGCCGCGCGGCGGGCGATCTCGGCATTGTCCGGGTGGATCTCGTTGGTCCGGTCGACCGCGGTGCCGCCGGTCGAAAGATTGGCGGTGGCGCGAAGCTGGACGACCTCGTCGGCCTCGGGAATGCTTTCGGGCGTGAGCCCGGAGCGCGCGAGGAACTCCTCGACATGGGCGTCGATGCGGATCCGGGTCATGACATTCTCATGGCCGTCGCCCCGGCGCGGGTCGCGATTCACCTTGGCGACCAGCTGACGGATGGTGCTGATCCCGTCGCCCGCCACCTGGGCCGGGATCCGCTCGGCGACCGCGACCATCTTGCCGCCGACGACCAGGATCCGGTGGTCGTTGCCTTCGAAATATTGCTCGACGATGACGTCACGGCCCTTCGCCTGCGCTTGCGCCTCGCGGAAGCCGAAGCGCAACTGCTCATCGTCCATGATGCCGATGGTCACGCCTCGGCCGTGATTGCCGTCGAGCGGCTTCGTGACGACCGGAAAGCGCAGACGCCGGGCGCCGCGCACGGCGTCCTCGATGTCGCGCACGACGATCCCGCGCGGAACCGGCACGCCGCTCTCGTCGAGCAGTTTCTTGGTCATGTCCTTGTTGCCGGCAAGGTCGGTGGCAACCAGCGAGGTGCGGCCGGTGATCGAGGCGCGGATCTTCTGCTGGTGCCGGCCGTGGCCAAGCTGAATGAGGCTCTTCTCGTCGAGCCGCATCACCGGGATTCCGCGCCGCTTCGCCTCGTCGACCAGCGCTTTCGTGCTCGGTCCGAGCGTGGTTCGGCGAAGCATTCGCCGCATCTCGTCGAGCCGCCGTTCGAGATCGAACTCGCCCTCCAGCCTGTAGATCCGATCGAGCCCGTCGACGCCCTGCAGATCGGGGGGCAGGAGGGATTGGACCAGCTCGATCGCGGTCCGCCCGGCCATCAGCCCGACCTTCTCCTCGTTATAGGCGAACATGACGTTGTAGACGCCGGGCCGGCTCTTCACCGACCGCGTCTTGCCGCGGGTGGCGCGGGAACCGGCGAGGGTCTGAAGCTCGAGCGCGACATGCTCCGCCACGTGGCCGAGCCAGGTGCCCTCGCGAAGCCGTCGCTCGAAGCCGCCGCGGACCCGCAGCGAGCAGCCGTGCCGCCCGACTCCGGGGAGCAGGTCGAGCAAAGCCTGGGTGAAGCCTTCGATCCGGTTGGTCGGCCACTCCTCCAGCCCCCCCAGATCGACCTGGATGCGGATCATCGGGGTGTGGCTGTAATAATGGGGGCCGCGATAGACCCCGACCTCGGTCACCTGCATTCGCTGCATCTGGGCGGTCAGCTGGCGGGTTCCCGGATCGCTCTTCGAGGCGAAGAACATGCCGGTCTCGGGGCCTTTATCCTGGGTCGGCGCATCGGCCACGGGCGCGGACTGGTTCGGAGGCGTCATGACCCCGGCTAAACCCGCGGAAAGAGGCGCGAGTTCCGGCGCGAACGTGCTGACCTGGGTTAAGCTCGGCCGTCTTCCCGGCGGCCCGGATCCAGGGACATAGCCGCAAGCGACAATCCGCGGACGCCCGCATCCGGGGATTCCGGATCGAGTCCGGGATGACGTGTGGCGGCGAGCCTGTCCTTGATCATCCAGGACAAAAGATAGGGGCGCGCCAGTGCCTTATCGAGGGCATAGGGCCACCATCCCGGCCCGAACGGAACATAGACCCGGACGGGCACGCCGAGACGTCTCGCGACCGCCATGGTCCTTCGCGCCGGAAGCCCGCGCAGCTGCTCGAGCTCGCACGGCGTTCCCCGCTCGAGCAGCAAGGTGAGCGCGCGTTCGGCGAGGCCCGGGTCATGAGTCGCGACGGCGACCGGGGCGGCACGCCCGGCGAGGCGGCCCGCGAGCGCGACGTAGCTCGCCCCGATGTCCATTTCTCGCCAGTCCGGATCGGCCCATTCTCCCTTGACCAGCCGGATTCGGGCGGAGCTGTCCCGGAAGGCAGATGCGTCGCTCCGGCTTCGCAGCCAGCGCGCGGGCAGGGCCAAGCCCGTCCGTGGAAATTCGGCCAGCAAGGCGCAAACAGCCTCGAACGTGCGATCCGCATCCTTCGGGGCGTGGGCATCGAACAGCAGGGTCGTCCCGGCGGCGGCCGCGGCGTCGGCGATCGCACGCAAATCGGCCGGGGCGAACGCCAGGGGAGGAGCTTTCACCGACAGATAGACGTCGCCGTCGCGGCCGGCCAGGCGCCGCATCGCCGTGATATTGGCGGCGACGATCTCGTCCGGCCGCGAGGCTCCGGAGTGGAAATAGCCCAGCGTCGCGGCCAGTCCTTTCCGATTGAGATTTCGGCAGCGGCGCGCGGCTGCGGCCGGTCCCGGCCCGGGGACGAGGCGCTCGAGGAGATGAGGAAGAGCGTAGCGCGCGCCCCTGAGCGCTTCCCAAGGGCCGATCATCGGGCTCGCGTCAGCCGCTTGCGCAGCGAGGCCAAGGCGTCGGCGGCCAGGGCGGCCGCGCCCCGCGCATTGAACGGGTAGGCGCGGACCCAGACGCATTCATGCTGCTCGCGGGTCCAGAATTGCGCGATCCAGGGCTCGAGATTGCCGAGCAGCTCATAGGCCTCGAGGTCGCGCTCCGCCGCCCAGCCGATGGTATGAAGCATGAGCAACGTACCCGGCGAGCAGCGCTCATATTCCTCGTCGAAGCCGATCTTGAAAAGCCAGTAGCGCCCCAGCGACTCGAGCGCCATCTGCATGGCGACGGCGCGGCCCCCGACGCGCATGAAGGCGATCCGGAAACTCCCTTGCTCGCAGGCGGAGCGGAAATAGCGGCGGAAGCAATCTTCCTTCGCTTTGTCGGCGGCAATCGCGGTGCCTGCCTCGCGCTTCCAGCTGCGCATCTCGACTTTCACGGCCTCGTCGAACAGGGCGTCGAACTCTTCCGGCCCCGGCGACAATATCTCGAAGGACACCTCGCCGAACTCGGCCGCGCGCCGCGCCGCCCGGCGGAAGTCGGAGCGGCGCCCGGAATTGAAGCAGGAGGCGGGATCCTTCCAGCGCGGCCCGAGCTCGATCGTCGGAGTCGGGGTCACCGGGCGCACCAGCATCCAACCCTTGCCGCGAAGCGCGGCGCGAAGCGCCGGAATCAACTCCGATCGTGCCGGAATGCGATCCATCTCGACGGCACGCCCGTCGGCGACGATGGCCTCGGCCAGACTCCGGGCGCTGTCCGGACAGCGATAGAGGGCGTCGTCCGGCTCGCACACTTCGTGCGCCCCGACCAATT
>DASVPM010000284.1:0-1504 GCA_036382815.1 Allosphingosinicella sp. | reverse complement strand
TCTTCACCCCACGGGGCCCCAGCCTGCGCTGGGGCGACGAGGATTTCATGAGGTCCCCCACCGAAACCGCCTCGATCCTCGTCCAGGCTTTGCCCTACATCCAGCGCTTCCACGGCCGTTCGGTGGTGGTGAAATTGGGCGGGGCGGCGATCGACTCCGCGCTCGACCGGGCGCTCGCCCAGGACGTCCTGCTTCTCCGCAGCGTCGGCGTGCGCTGCGTCCTCGTCCATGGCGGCGGGCCGCAGGTCGACAAGATGATGCGTCGGTTCGGCAAGGAGCCCGAGTTCCGCGACGGCCTTCGGGTGACCGACGCCGAAACCCTGGAGATCGTCCGGATGGTGCTGGTCGGCAAGATCAACCGCGATCTCGTCGCGACGATCAATCGCGAGGCGCCCCTCGACCCGGTCGCGGTCGGGGTCTCGGGCGAGGATGCCGGCCTGCTCACCGTCACCCCGCGCGAATCGTCGCTGGGCTTCGTCGGCGACGTCAGCCACGTCCGCGCGTCGGTGCTCGAGCGGCTGCTCGACGAGGGGCTGAGCCCCGTCGTCTCGACGATCGGGGCGGACGAGACCGGCCAGCCCTACAACGTCAATGCCGACGAAGCGGCGCGGGCGATCGCGGTCGCGATGGCGGCCGAGAAGATCGTCTACCTGACCGCCGCTCCGGGCCTGTTGGAAGACGTGAGCGACGAGTCCAGCCTGGTGCCCAGGCTGACCTCCGCCGAGCTTCGCGGGCGGATCGAGCATGACAGCGTCAGCGCGGGGATGATCCCGAAGCTGCGGGCCTGCGCCGACGCGGTCGACGCGGGCGTCGGGACGGCGCACATCATCGACGGCCGGGTGCCGCACGCTTTGCTCATCGAGTTGCTCACCGACGAGGGCATCGGGACTATGGTGAAGCGGGAGAAAAGCTGGTGACCGACCTGCTTGCGATCGCCGATCTCGGCCGCGAGGGCCTGAGGGAGATACTGGATCTGTCCGAGCTTCCCGATCTCGGGCTGCCGCTGGCCGGCAAGGGGGTGGCGCTGGTCTTCCAGAAGCCCTCCGCCCGCACCCGCAACTCGATGGAGATCGCCACCGTCCAGCTCGGCGGCCATCCCGTCTACATCCAGAAGGACGAGGTCGGCCTCGGAACCCGCGAGAGCGCTCAGGACGTGGCCCGGACCCTCGCCTGCTACCATGCGGTGATCGCGGCTCGGGTGATGGACCACCGGGACCTCGAGGCGATGGCGGCGGCGACGGAAAAGCCCTTGCTCAACATGCTTTCCGACCGCGCCCACCCCCTGCAGGCGCTGGCCGACCTGCTGACGGTCCGGCAGATTCGCGGCAGGCTCGACGGCGCCCGCATCGCCTATGTCGGCGACGGCGACAACAATGTCTGCCGCTCGCTGGCCGAGGCCTGCTCGCTGCTGGGCGTGGAGCTGCGGATCGCGAGCCCGGAAGGGTATCGGCTGGGCGAGAGTTTCGATCATGTGACCCAGCTCGCCGACCCGGCCGAGGCGGTC
>DASVPM010000283.1:0-11229 GCA_036382815.1 Allosphingosinicella sp. | reverse complement strand
TGCTGCCCACCGTGCCCGTTTTCCCGTCACGCCGATCTCGTTGACCTCGATCCCGTGGGATAGGGCAGAGGATGACGGGCCCGTCATCCCGGGCCTGACCCGCGACCCATGGTCGCCGCCGCATCAGGCCTCGAACGGCCGCGTCCAGGGTTTCCGGCTTTGCCGGAATGACGAAAGGGGCCTGGTACCGCGGCGGCGAGCGCCGATCCGACTGCTATTTCGTCAGCGCGAAATCGACGCGGATCTGGACCTGGCGGGTGGAGATCCCCGGCTGGACGGGCGGCGGCGCGGACACCGGAGCGACGCTGCGGGCCTGGGCGTCCATCGTCATCGCCTCCTCGGCATAAGGATAGGGCCCGCCGCCGCTCTCGCCGCCGTCGCGTATCGCCAGCACCCGGCCGACCTTGAGCCCCGCCGCCTGGGCATAAGCGTCGGCGCGCGCCCGCGCCGCGCGATAGGCCGCGGCATAGGCGGAACGCCCGGCATTCTCCGGGTCGGAGACGCGCAGGTTCGGGCCGGAGAGCACGTTCGCTCCGGCGTCCGTGATCGCCGCCAGCGCCTCCCCGGCGCGCCTGATGTCGCGCACCTTGATCTCGATGAGGTTGTTCGCCTGGAAGCGGCCGCGATTGGGGCCGTAATCGATCCTCGACAAGGTGATCGACCGGGTCTGGAGATCGTCTTCCTTGACCCCGAGCCGCTGAAGCGCCGCGGCGACCTTGCCGATGGTGGCGGCGTTCTGGGCGCTGGCCGCGCGCGACGTCGCGGCGATCGTATCCACTCCGACGGTGAACCGGGCCTCGTCCGGCCGCGAATCGGCCCGTCCCGAGGCCGACACCTGAACCAGCACCTCGTCGCGGGCCACCCCGCGCGGATCCGGAGCGGCCTTGGAGCAGGCCGCGAGAGCGAGCGCCAGGAGGCCGGCATAAGGGGTCCGCATCGTCGCTTCTCCAGTCGTTTGGCGCGATATAACATCACTTCGTCGCGGCGCGCCAGCCCCTCGCACGAACCCCTTGAAATATGGCCGAAATGTGTCTATCTCACTGTTATGCAACAACTTATCCGCTTCGCAGCGTTCGCGCTGGCCGCCCTCCTTGTCGTCCTGATCGCCTCGCCGGCCGCCGCCCAGGAGCAGGCCGAAGGTCAGAGCAAGGCCGATTATCTCGCCTGGCTCTCGCGCGATCCCGGCGCCCGCGCGCAGGTTCTGTCGTTCAAGGCCTTCCTCGACGCGGGCGAGGTCGACGACGTCGTCCCGACCTGGCAGCTGGTCCGCACGGCGAGCGCCTGGCGCGATTGCGGCGGTCCCCGCTTCGAGGTCGCTCCGGTCGACGAATGGGTGCACATTTCCGAGACGCTCGAGTTCATCAAGGCGAAGGTCGAGCCGGTGATCGGCGACGTCCAGCCGGTCTCGGGCTTCCGCAACGCGGGCCTCAACCAGTGCGCCGGCGGGGCCAAGGCGAGCGCCCACCGCCATTTCTACGCGCTCGACCTCGTTCCGGTCGACGAAGACCTCTCCCGCGCCGCGCTGATCCGCGACATCTGCCGCATCCACCAGTCGAGCGGCCGCGAGTTCGGAGTGGGCCTCGGCTTCTATACAGGCCGGCGCTTCCATCTCGACTCCAAGGGCTATCGCCGCTGGGGCGCGAACGGCAGCGGCGCCACCAGCCCCTGCGCCACGGGCAATTACGCCTAAGCCGATCGGCACCGGGGGACAGTCACTGGCGACCGCCCCCTTCGCCCGCTAATCGGCGCGGCGTGACCCGACTTCCCATGCCGCGGCGCCGGTGAGCGCGATCGAGGCCGTGGCGGCCCTGCTCGGCCTCGCCAACGTGTGGCTGGTCGTCCGGCGCAGCGTCTGGAACTACCCGTTCGGAATCGCCATGGTGCTGCTCTACGCGCGCATCTTCTTCGAGGCGAAGCTGTACAGCGACGCCCTGCTCCAGCTCTTTTTCCTCCTCGTCCAGCTCTACGGCTGGTGGAACTGGTCGCGCTCCAGGGCCGAGAGCGGCGAGGTTCGGGTGCTCCGGCTCGGCTCTCGGGAGCGGCTCGTCTGGGGAGCTTCCTGCCTGGCCGCGGTGGCCGCCTGGGGGGCGCTGATGGACGCCTGGACCGACGCCTCCTATCCCTGGTGGGACTCGAGCGTGGCCATCCCGAGCGTCGCCGCGCAGATCCTGCTCTCGAGGCGGTCGATCGAGAATTGGTGGCTGTGGATCCTCGTCGATCTGCTCGCCATCGGCCTCTATGCCGCCAAGGACCTCTGGCTGACCGCCGGCCTCTATCTCGTCTTCCTCGGGCTCGCGGCCTTGGGCCTCGCCGCGTGGCGCCGGGCGGCGGCGGTCCAGGCATGACCAGCGGCTTCCTGCTCGGCAAGTTCATGCCGCCGCACGCCGGCCACGTCTTCCTGTGCGAAACCGCCCGGGCCCTGGTCGACCGGCTGAGCATTCTCGTCTGCTGGCTACCGGACGATCCCATTCCCGGACCCCTTCGCCTGGCCTGGATGGAAGAGCTGTTCCCCGATTGCCGGGTGGCGGGCCACGGAGCGCCGGTTCCGCAGGCGCCCGACGAGCATCCCGATTTCTGGACCCTCTGGCGCGGCATCGTCCGGACCGCCCATCCGGAACCGATCGACCTCGTCTTCGCCTCCGAATCCTACGGCGAGCGGCTGGCCGGGGAAGTCGGGGCCCGATTCCATCCGGTCGACCCCGGGCGAAGCGCGGTGCCGGTCTCGGCGACGGCGATCCGGGCGAACCCATGGCGCGAGTGGCGGCACCTCCCGGCGCCGGTGCGGCCTTATTACGCCCGCACCATCTGCCTCCACGGGGCCGAGAGCACCGGCAAATCGTGGCTGGCGCCTCGCCTCGCGGCGCATTTCGGCTCCTCCTTCGTGCCCGAATATGGCCGCACCTGGTGCGAGCGCTTCGGAACCGATCTGGCCATGGCCGATCTCGTCGCCATCGCCCGGACCCACGATTCGATGACCCGGGCGGCGCTTCGCCAGTGCGAGCGGCGGCTGATCCTCGACACCGATCCGCTGATGACCGCGGTGTGGGCGGACATGCTGCTGGGCGCGCGCGATCCGTGGTTCGAGCGCTGGGATTCGACGGCGGACCTCTACCTGCTCCTCGACACCGACCTGCCCTGGCGGGACGACGGCACCCGCCTGTTCGGAGGCGCCGACGAGCGCGGCCGCTTCCAGGCCCTCGCGGCGGCGGAGCTGGAGCGCCGCGGAGTGGCCTGGGCGCGGGTGGGCGGCGAGGGAGAAAAGCGTTTCGCCAACGCCCTGGCGGCGATCGCGGCGGCGGGCCTCGGCGGGGAGTCCCTGCCGGACGGTTGAACCGGAAAATGTCCGGGCGGATCAACTTGAAGGATTTATGTCGATACTGTTCTGCTTATGTTCGAATCGTGAAGAACGAAGCGAAACGAGTCGGCCAAGGCAGAGCGAGGGTGGGGAAGGGTTCGCCCGAGGACCCTTCGTGGTGTCGCGCGCCGGCTCGGCGTCAGTCCGGAAGACGGGGAAAATACGGTATTTGCGCATCGAATCGGATCGACACCGTAACGGAGCAGATTGTCGCCGGAGCGTTGACGGGCGTCGTAACGCCCTGAAATTGAAGGTGCACCGCCTGTTACGTGGGCGAGTCGCCGCTTCGGCGGCGACGATCCCCGCCGGCACCGGCCGAAGCTTCGAGGTCGAGCTTCGGGCGCCGGCAAACCACGCCTCCCGGAGGGGCGTGTTCGAAGGGGGCGTCCCGCGTGGGCTGCGGGGCCTGTTCCGGGCGGGCGCGTAGAGGAAGCCGGGGGACGGACCCGTGGCCGTCCCCCGTGCCCGCCCGGACGGGGAAGGGGGCAGCCTCCGGGCTGCCCCCTTCCTTCGCCCAAGGGGAGTGAGTGCAAGTGAAGTTCTTCGTGCCCTGGGCCTCCGACGACGACCATGCCGAGCAGATCTGGGCCGATTCCCGCTCCGACCTGGCCGAACTCGGAATGCCGACGACGAAGCGGCGGATCTGGGCCCTGTCCCTCGACCGGACCAGGCCCCATTGCCTGCTTCACATCGGCCGCGAGGTGCCCGACGGCTGCGGGCCCGCCATGCTCATCCTCGAGGCGAGCAACCTCGACATCTACTACGTCTGCACACCCTGGAACGGAGTGCTGGGCGGGGAGCCCTTCCCGATGGGTCTCTCGAAGCGCGGGCGGGCGATCGACTTCGATGAAGTGATCGAGGGGAATGCCTGAGCCAGGCCGCCCAGGGCCTGCGCCGCGCCGGCGAAGCACCGGGCAAACACCAGGCGTCGCCGCGGGTGGACGACAGGAGCGTCTTTTCTTGTAGATAAAGATCTCAATCGAAAATGTCCGGGCGCCGATATGGACGTAAGCGATCAACGAGGGTAGATCGTGATTCAATCTACTTGAGCGGCGCCGTCCGAAGGCGTCTTCGCTGGGGGGCGAACTTAAGTTTCAATGATCGATCCCGCACCCGTTCTCCGGACCGCCCGGTCGAGACGCCGCGATCCGGCGTGCAACGGCGCGGCCCGCAGGGTCCGATCGACCGCGAAGGGGGAATGAAGTGGACGCACCCGACCCGATCACGCCGCTCTCGCCGGCCGAAAAGATCCTCGTCGAGACGCTCAACGCGACCAGCTACGACACGGTGATCGCCGAGCTGCGGGCGAACCTGCAGACCGCCATCGAGATCGAGCTCGCGACGATCCCGATCTACCTTTACACCTATTATTCGTTGATCCGGAACAACGAGACCGGGGAGTCGATCAGCGACGCCCAGCTCTTCGCCAACAAGGCGGCCGGCGTGATCATGAGCGTCGCGGTGGAGGAGATGCTCCACATGTCGCTGTCGTCGAACGTCCTGTTCTCGATGGGGGTGATGCCGAAGCTCTACGGCAATGCGCCCTCGGCCTATCCGACCGGGCTGCCCTATCACAACCCGACCGGCCCGGTGGGGCCGGACGGCCAGGCCGCAGTCCAGATCCCGCTCGGCAAGCTCGGCTTCGAGCAGCTCTGGCACTTCCTGCAGATCGAATATCCCGAACAATGGGATGCGCTTCCGCAGGACCGCAACTGGGACACGATCGGGCAATTCTATTCGTACATACGCTGTCTTCTGAACACGAAGTTCCTGACCGACGCGGACTTCCGGAAGGGGTCGGCGGCGGCTGCAATCCAGCCCTACAATTACTCGCCCAACAACATCGACACGGTCTATCCCGATGCCGGTTTCGATCCGTGGAAGCCCGCGCCGCCGGCGCCGACGCCGGGCTGGGCGGACCCGATGCAGGGCGCGGCGCAGGCGGCGGTATTCCCCGATTTTGCCGACAGCCATGCGGGCCAGGCGCAGCTGCTTGTCATCCAGTCGATCCAGGACGCCTCCGCCGCCATCGACACGATCTGCGACCAGGGCGAGGGCGTGCCGATCCCCGGAGTCGGCCCCGGCCCCGACGACGACCCCTCGAAGGACGAGCAATCCCATTATGTCAAATTCCTGACCCTCCAGGCTCAGTTCGCGGATTATGCCGGAACGGCCGAGCTGCGTCCCGGGCAGCCGCCGGCACCGACCGCGGTGATTCAGCCGGCGATCACCCAGGACGATCTTTTGAACGCCGGCGTCCTGATCGCCATGCCGGACAGCCCGGTCGCGGCCGATTATCCGCCGCTCTATTCGGACATCGCCAATTTCTGCAGCGCCTGCTTCCAGTACATGCTGGTCATGACCGAGACGATCTACCTCGTTCCGCCGGATCAGCAGAAGCTGTTCTTCAACGAGGGCCTCCACCGGTCGATGATCTGGGTCCTCGACAAATATATCCGCACCATCCGCCAGATTCCGATCCCGAGCGGTCCCTATGCCGGCCTGATGATGGGCCCGACCTTCGAGAACGTCTCGCTGGGCGCGCAGGCCGATTCGTTCGCGTCGCTCGTAGCCTACGGCAACAAGGCGATCGCGGCGGCGACCGCCCTCATCGCGGAGCTCGACGCCGACGAGGCCGTCGAGAAGGTCGCCGAGGCGCTCGATCCCAACAGCGCCGTCGCGGACGCCGCCAAGGTGGAGAAGGACGGCGACCTCATCGGCGTGCTCCAGTCCGTCATCGGCTACGTCGGGGTCGCGATCAGCAAGATGAGCCGCGACGGCAAGCACCCGATGCATCTGCCCGACGTCGGTCCCTATTGGACCGCTGCCGCCGCCCGCGGCTGAACTGCTTTCGCGAGAGAGGAACGATCCATGGCTTCATGCGCGACCCCCACCCCGCCTCCGGCGCCCGGCCCCGCCGCCGGGCCCGGCGAGCCCGTGCCGCCTTATGCCTACGGCCCGCCCGTGCCGGCCTTTCCCGGCTGGAACGTGATCGGCACCCAACCCGAAGGAATGCCGCTGCATGCGTGCATGGGGCTCAACGCCTGCGCCGGGGCCGATCGCTTCGGAACCGCCGGCCCGCCGGGAGGAACGGGGCCCAATGCCTGCGCGGGGCAGGGCTATTGCTCGACCGGGACCGATCATACCTGCCACGTCCAGAACGACTGCGCCGGCCAGGGCGGCTGCGGCCTCTACGGCACCGGCGAGGAGCTCAACAATCCCGGCGCCAATCAGTGCCGCTCGCAAGGATCGTGCGCGACTCCGATCAATGCCGAGCGCTTCAGCACCAACGGGCCGAACCAGGGAAAGAGCGTGTGGCTGCGCGCCCGCGCGGTGTTCGAGGCCAATTGGGCCGAGACGGTGCAGGCCGAACTGGTCGCCAGGCAAGGCGCGGGCGCGATCGGGCCCGACCAGCCGCTGCCGACGACTCTCGGTCCGCCGCCGGCGCCCTTCGCCGGGACCGGGCCGACCTATCTGTGGATCTCGGACGACAACACTGCGCGCGGCAACATGACCGCCTGCGGATCGAGCGGGCTGAGTGGGGCCGGTGGCTGCAGCTAGGACCGCGATTCCGGACCTCCCGAAGCTCGGCCTGGGCCTGGGCCTGCGCAGCGTCCATTTCGACACCATCCTCGGCGAAGGCGCGGGCGACCTGTGGTTCGAGGCGATCTCGGAGAATTTCATGGATTCGGGCGGCCGGCCGCGCGCCGTCATCCGGGCCGTCGCCGAGCGCTATCCCGTGGTGCTCCACGGCGTGTCGCTGTCGATCGGGAGCTCCGATCCGCTCAACCGCGACTATCTCCAGCGGCTGAAGCGGCTCGCGGACGAGATCCGTCCGGCGTGGATCAGCGATCACCTCTGCTGGACCGGCATCAACGGGCTCAATTCGCACGATTTGCTTCCCATGCCGCTCACCGAGGAGAGCCTGAGCCACGTTACCGCCAGGGTGAACGAGGCCCAGGACCTGCTCGAGCGCCCGCTCATCCTCGAGAATCCGAGCAGCTACGTCCGCTTCGTCCAATCGACGATGGACGAGCCCGAATTCCTCCGGCGCCTGGCGGACGAGACGGGGTGCGGGCTGCTGCTCGACGTCAACAACGTCTATGTCAGCTGCTTCAACGCCGGAACCGACCCGGCCGCCTATATCCGCGCCTTCCCCTGCGACCGGGTCGTCCAGATGCATCTGGCCGGCCACCAGCATCACGGAACCCATGTCATCGACACCCACGACCGGCCGGTACGCCCTGAAGTGTGGAATCTGTTCGCTTTGGGCTGGGCGCTCACCGGCGGCGCCGCCACCCTGCTCGAATGGGACGATCGGATCCCCTCCTTCGCCGAATGCCGTGCCGAGCTGATGAAAGCGGAGCGCTACATGCATGCCCGGTCCGGCGCCGCGCCGGCCGGCCCGGAAGAGGCGGCGGCGGCCGACGGGGTCTCCAACCCGGTCGGCTTCCTGGTGCCCCGGGTGATGGACAGCGTCGCGCTGGAAGGCGCGTGAGCGGCGAGCCGGCCCTGGCCGCTGCGCAGCGCTGGCTGCACGACGCGCTCGTCTTCCCGCGCCGGGCCGATCGCTCCGGGATCGGCGACCGGCTGGTCGGGTCCGGCCGGCTCAGCGGAGCCGAGGGGCTCGCCCTCTACCAGCGCGGCTATTTCCTGCGCATCGCGAGCTGCATGCGCGAGCAATTCCCGGCTTTGTGCCACGCTTTGGACAAGGCGCTGTTCGACGATTTCGTCGCCGACTACATTCGCGAGCGCCCCCCGGAGAGCCATACGCTCTACGACCTCGGCCGGCGCTTCCCCGACTGGCTCGAGGAAAACCGGCCGGACCGCGATTTCGCGCCGGCCAGGCGCGAGCTCTGGATCGACTTCATGATCGATCTCGCCCGGTTCGAACGGCTGGTCTTCGCGATGTTCGATGCGCCCGGGCACGAGGGCAGCGCCTTCGCGGACGCCGCCACTCCGGATTGCCGGCTTCGGCTGCAGCCCGCTTTCGCCTTGGGCGCCTACCGCTTCCCCGTCGCCGCTTATTATCACGCCGTGCGTCTGGGGGGGCCGGCGCCCCTGCCGCCGGCCCGAGAGAGCTTCGTGGCGCTCGTTCGGACCGATTATATGACCCGCACCATCGCGCTCAGCGAAGGGCACTACATCTTCCTGAAGGCGATGGCCGGGGGCCGCGGCGTGGAGGAGGGGATTGCCGCGGTGGCGCGAGGCCTGGCGATGAGCGCCGACGAGGTCCGGCGATCCTGGCGCGCGGCCGGGGCTGAACGCCAGCGCTGGATCGACTGGAGGTTCTTCATCGCCTGCGACTGAGGATTCGCGACAGCCTGCGGATTTTCAGCTCGCGCCGGCGCCGGCCGGGGGCATGTCATTGTTTCTCATGCACTTTTCCGCCGCGGGATCCGGTCTCTCCGACACACCGCCGGGAAGCGCGCCCGGATGATCGTCCTCATCCCGGAGGCCGGGGCTCGATGTCCTTCAGCTCGAACCCGACGACCTTCCCGTCGAAGCGGCACTGGAAGGACCGCCTCCGCCCGTCGCCGCCCTCGACGCTGCCCCAGACGACGCGGGCGGCGGGGCTCTTGGAGACCGTGTCGATGATCCGGACCGTCCCGTAAGGCGCCGCCCGGGCGCTGCTCGCCGCCCGGGCGGCGGGCCCGGGATCCTCTTTCGGCGCCTTGTCCGGCCGGTCCGCGGCCCTGACCGCGGCGCCGACGGCGCCCGCCGCGAGGCTCGCCGCGCAGCCGCCGAGCGGAAGCGCGCCGAGCGCGAGCGGCAGCAGGATCGACCGGCGCATTGCGGTCCTTTGCGGAAGACGCGTCATCGGCCCCAAGTGCCACGCCGCCGCCCCCGCGGCAATCGCCGCCTGCGCCGCGTCCCGATCTGGACGCGCAGAGCGCCGCATTCGATATTCGTTCGGAAGTCCGCGATGACAAGGCAGGCGACATCGCTTGCGCCCCGGGGATCCGGGGATCGTCGCCAGCCGATCGACCTCCACCGGCACGTCCCTTGGCGGCTTCGCGTGCGACAATTTCCAGCCTTCACGCCCGCCCGAACCTTCGAAAAAGCGATCCGACGCCAAGCCTGTCCTGAGCAATGCCACAGAATTGCCGAAGGGCCGCCCGCCCCTCAACTCCCGCAGCGGTAGCTCGCCTGCTCCAGGCGGTGCCGCTTCGGGTTGGTCGGGTCGTAGCAGACCTTGACCGGCCGGCCGACGGCCCAGCTTTCGCCCGCGGGCTTGTCGATCCGGTCCTCGATCCAGCGGCCGCCTATGGCGTAGCGGTAATCGATGCGGTTCTCCCGGCGGTTCGAGCCGGAGCTGCGACGCTCGACGTGGAGGCGCACCTTCAGTATCTCCGCCTTCGCCTCCGCCGTGTTGCGCTGCCTCGATTTGTTGTCGAGCCAGAGGAGCCCGGCCGCGATCGCGACGACCGCCACGACGAGCGCGGCTATTCCGAGCTTTTTCCTTCCTGTCATCTTCCCCCCCAGTCCGGCCGGGCCGGCGCCTTGCCGCTCCCCCGTCCTTGCCCGCGCCGAAGTTAGCCCGAGCCGCTCCGAACACAAGTCCGCGTAATTCGTGACGCGCCCCTTCCCGGCCATGCGCCCCCGCCGTCGTCCCCTCCGCCCCCGCCACCAAAAGGCACGCGGTACGTCCACGCCCTTTGCCTGCCGCCGCGCCCCTGCTAACGCCGCCGCGAAATGACCGAGCTCAGCAGAATCCGCAATTTCTCCATCATCGCGCACATCGATCACGGCAAGTCGACGCTCGCCGACCGGCTGATCCAGTCGACCGGCGGCCTCACCGAGCGCGAGATGACCAGCCAGGTGCTCGACAATATGGAGATCGAGCAGGAGCGCGGGATCACGATCAAGGCGCAGACGGTCCGCCTCGACTACAAGGCGAAGGACGGGGAGGATTACGTCCTCAACCTGATGGACACGCCCGGCCACGTCGACTTCGCCTATGAGGTCAGCCGCAGCCTCGCCGCCTGCGAGGGCGCCTTGCTGGTCGTGGACGCCGCCCAGGGGGTGGAGGCGCAGACGCTCGCCAATGTCTACCAGTCGATCGAGCACGACCATGAGATCGTTCCCGTCATCAACAAGATCGACCTGCCCGCCGCGGACGTCGACAAGGTCAGGAAGGAGATAGAGGATATCGTCGGCCTCCCCGCCGACGACGCGGTCCTGACCAGCGCCAAGACCGGCCTCGGGATCGCCGAGGTGCTCGAGGCGATCGTGACCAGGATACCCCCTCCCAAGGGAGACCGGGACGCTCCGCTGAAGGCGATGCTGGTCGATTCCTGGTACGACCCCTATCTCGGAGTCGTGATCCTGGTGCGGGTCATCGACGGGTCGATCCGCAAGGGCCAGAACGTCTCGTTCATGGCTGCCGGGACCACCCACCTGGTCGACCGGGTCGGCGCCTTCCGGCCCAAGATCGAGCAATTGCCCGCGCTCGGCCCGGGCGAGATCGGCTTCATCACCGCCCAGATCAAGGACATCACCGAGACCAGGGTCGGCGACACCATCACCGACGCCCGCCGGCCGGCGGCGGAGGCCCTTCCCGGCTTCAAGCTGGTCCAGCCGGTGGTGTTCTGCGGCCTGTTCCCGGTCGACGCCGCCGACTTCGAGAAACTTCGCGAGTCGATCTCCAAGCTCCGCCTCAACGACGCCAGCTTCAGCTTCGAGATGGAGACCAGCGCCGCTTTGGGCTTCGGCTTCCGCTGCGGCTTCCTCGGCCTCCTCCACCTCGAGATCATCCAGGAGCGCCTGACCCGCGAATACGACCTCGACCTCATCACCACCGCGCCCAGCGTGGTCTGCGAGGTCTACCTCCGCGACGGGACGACGCACGAGATCCACAACCCCGCCGACTG
>DASVPM010000282.1:0-9067 GCA_036382815.1 Allosphingosinicella sp. | reverse complement strand
GGCCGCCCCGGCGAGCGCGCCGAGAACTGGATGCTGAAGAAGGTGACGGACGAGCATGCCGGCGGCTCGATGGGGCTGACCGAGAAGTTTCTGACGTCGATCAAGACCGGGCGGAGCATGCAGGAGATCGCCGCCGGGAAGAAGGCCAAGGAGGTGAAGGGCTGGAAGACCGACCCCTACACCTCGTCATCTCCGCGAAAGCGGGGAGCTCGGTCCGAAAAGACCCAGGATGCCACCGGCGCAGCAGCTCCCCGGCGAAGGCCGGGGCCCAGCGCTGGGGCCGAACTGGGCCCCGGCCTTCGCCGGGGAGCAAAAGTCGCGAAGCTCCCGGACTTCCGCGAGCCCCAGAAGGCGACCCTGGTCGATCATGTGCCCTCCGGTTCGGGCTGGATCCACGAGATGAAATATGACGGCTATCGCTGCCTGCTCGGGATCGGCGGCGGCAAGGCCAGGGTCTATACGCGCTCCGGCCTCGACTGGTCCGACAAGTTCCCGGAGATCGTCGAAGCGGCCGCCCAGCTGGAGGTCGGATCGGCGCTGCTCGACGGCGAGATCGTCGCGCTCGACGACAAGGGCAATACCGGCTTCTCGGCCCTCCAGCAGGCGATCAGCGAGGGCGGCCGGGGCCTCACCCTCTTCCTGTTCGACGCCCTCGAGATAGACGGCGAGGATCTGACCGGATTGCCCACGATCGAGCGCAAGGGACGCCTGGCCTCCCTGGTCGGCGACGGCCTTCCGCCTACGATCCTCTATGCGGAGCATATCGTCGGTCATGGCGAGAAGCTGTTCGACGCGATGTGCGAGGCGGGCCAGGAAGGGATCATCTCCAAACGCGCCGATTCTCCCTACCGGGGCGGGCGGACCAAGAGCTGGCTGAAGATCAAATGCACCTACCGCCAGGAGTTCGTCATCCTGGGCTGGTCGGAAAGCGACAAGAAGGGCCGCGGCTTCCGGGCGCTTCTCCTCGGAGTCTACGAGGAGGGCAAGCTTCGCTACGCCGGCAAGGTCGGAACCGGCTTCTCCAATCAGGTGCAGCAGGACCTGCTCGAGCGCTTCGAGAAGATCTCGGCCGACAAGCCGGCCGCCTCGGTGCCGAGAGCGGACGCCCGGGGCGCGCATTGGGTGAAGCCGAAGCTGGTCTGCGAGGTCGCCTTCGCAGAATTCACCTCGGAAGGAGTCGTGCGTCACGGCAGCTTCCTGGGCCTGCGCTCCGACAAGAAGGCGGCGGAGGTGATCGAGGAGACTCCCCAGCCGGTCGAGCGCGCGGCGCCCGCCGCCGGCGACGGAGTGAAGATCAGCAATCCGGAGCGCATCCTGTTCCCCGACGCCGGAGTGACGAAGGGCGAGCTGGTCGACTATTATCGGACGATCGGCCCGATGATGATGGAATGGGCCGCCGGCCGGCCGCTGAGCCTCGTCCGCTGCCCCCAAGGCCGGGCCCGCAAATGCTTCTTCCAGAAGCACAATACGGGAAGCTTCGGTCCTCACGTCCACCAGATCCCGATCGAGGAGAAGAAGGGGCAGATCGAGGATTACGTCTATGTCGAGGAGGCGGCGGGAGTCATCGCCTGCACCCAGATGGGGACGATCGAGTTCCACGGCTGGGGCTCCTCGGTCGCGCAGGTGGAGAAGCCCGACCGGCTCGTCTTCGACATCGACCCCGACGAAGGGCTCGGCTTCGACCAGGTCAAGCGGACCGCGCGCGACCTCCACCGCCACCTCGCCGACATGGGCCTGCAGAGCTTCCCGCTGACGACCGGAGGAAAGGGTCTGCACGTCGTCGTTCCGCTCACCCCGCAGGCCGAATGGCCGGAGGTGAAGGATTTCGCCCAGCGCTTCGCGGTCGCGCTGGCGACGGCCGAGCCCGAGCGTTTCACCGCCAACCTCGCCAAGGTGAAGCGCAAGGGCCGCATCTTCCTCGACTATCTCCGCAACCAGCGCGGAGCGACCGCGATCCTGCCTTATTCGGCAAGGGCCCGCGAACGGGCGCCCGTGGCGGCCCCGATCAGCTGGGACGAGCTGGAAGATCTCCAGTCCGGCGCCCCCTTCACCGTCCGCGACGGCGACCAGCTCGTCGAGCGCGCCTCGGGCCGGGCGCTCCAGGGGTGGGGCGAAGCGAGCCAGGTGCTTCCCGACCTGTGAGCGAGCGGCTCGACATCAACGCCGCGACCAAGGAGCAGCTCGACGGCGTCGAGGGCCTCGCCGGCCACGGCCACGAATCGTCCGCTACCGCGAAGAACGCGGCCGCTTCACGGCGCTTCGCCAGCTCGACGAGGTGCCGGGATTGGCGGGGAAGGTGGACGAGGAGACCCTGAAGCGTCTGAGCATACTACGTCATCCCGGGGAAAGCCGGGACCTCGGGGAGACCCGCCGAGACTTCTCGACCCGAGATCTCGGCTTTCGCGGGACCTTTGCATAACCTTGCGATACGCGGCGAAAAGCCCCCTCTCCCCAGTGGGGAGAGGGTTGGGGTGAGGGGGCTCCAGGTCCGAGATTTCCCTTGAATGCCGAGCCCCCTCACCCTGCCCTCTCCCCGCTGGGGAGAGGGAGAGCGGACCATGTCGGCTGAAGGGTGTCACAGCCTAAAAGCAGCGACTTATGCAAAGGTCACGTTATGCCGGGATGACGGTGGACCCTACCGCACCGGCTCCCATCCAAGCGCCTCGGCATCTCGAAACGCCTTGTCGTTGGCGGCCGCCAGCATTGCGTAGCGGGAGCGAAGCGCGGGCGGGCGGGATCGACTCCGGGGTTAGATACTTTGCCTGGAACTCCGACTGCAGCATCTCCGCCACGGCGCTGCCCTTCTTCACCAGCGCATAGGCGTCGCGCGGATTGACGGCGAGCATCGCGTCGGCGACGTCGGCGGCCTCCCGATAGCGGCGCTCGGCCATCAGGAAGTCGAGGACGGAGGCGGCCATCTGGGCGACGGTCTCACGCTTCGTTAGGGTCCGCATGTAAAGGCCGCTGTCGATCGCCCGATCGGTCATCGGCATGTTGCGACGATAGATTTCGGCCGGCGCCTCATGGCCGCCGCTGGTCGCCTCGAGATTGTGATCCACGCCCGACGGATCGGTGTAGCGAACGAACAGATGCAGCGGTGCCGCGGCGAGCCGGACCTTGAGCCCGATCCGGTCCGCGACGATCAGGACCAGCACCGGCATCGAAACGCAATTGCCCTTCCGGGTGCGGACGTAGGCGGAGAGCATCTTGCTCCTCACCTGCTGGCCGAGCGGGTCATTGAGGTCGTAGCCAAAGGGCCAATTGTAATTCCAGGCGCCGGAGACATAAATTGCCTTGCGCACCGCCGCGAGCTTGTAAGCATCGCTCGGTTCGGGACCGGCCATCTGCTGGGCGGCATCGACCAAGCGGTCGACCATCGCTCTCGTCGCGACGGTGTTGGCCCCCTTGTCGATCAGCCGATCGAACGCCAGACTTGCATCGAGATAGTTCAGACCTGTGTCGGGTCGCCGCAGAATTTCCCTCACTACTTCCACCGGTGTTTGATGGACGGTAGCGAATACCGGCGCGGCTGCGCTGAAGAATATGAATATGAAGATAGCGCGCAGGTATCTGGCGCCAGTGCTGCAGGGTTCAGTCCTGTGGCGCATCGCTTGGGGGCCGATTGGGTCGGTCCGGTCGGACGATAAACCAAAACGTCATTGATATTGTGACACCTATCGCCATCATGAACCCCATTATACCGTAATGGACGGGGAGAATCCCCTCAAACATCCGAGAAAGGCCGCGGTTTATCAACTGCCCGTAGAAAAACACATAGAAAATAGGTACACACGATGCAGCTACCGCTGCTAGAGCATAAGAAAAGATTCCTGTCTTTCGAAATCTGTTCAATAGCCAGTAGATTGGTCCTCCAACCACCAGTGAAATCACATAAGCGGTAGGAATTATGAGCATGACTAAAAGTTCTGCTCCACTCCCTCCGGTGATTAGTGCAACGCCGACGATAATTGCGCAGGGCATTAGGGGGGCCAGGATGAATCCCACCAGAGCGCGGCCTGCTCGAGCCATGGCGTTTTGCGATCACCGCTCATGGCGTTAGCAAGATCCAGGGTGGGCTGCACAGCGATCATATGCTGGCGCAGGATTTGGGTTTGTCGGCCTCATACTAGCTGTGGCCCACGTGTTGTTAATTGCTCCCGCGACTGGCGATCCGGGCGCCTGTAATCGGCCATTCCCTTCACCATAGTTCATGATTGTCGAGGTTCTATTTGGACCGGCAATCGTATCTCTGATCACGATGCCATTCCCAAGGGGGTGGTCGGGCAAGGTTACATTAACAACGACGCTATTGCCTGTGACGGTGTTTACCGCAGTGTAGGAGATGACTGGGCTGACATGAAGGCTTGGATTGCCAATCACGGGAGTGGCATCGTTATAAGTACCCTTCGCCGTCGCAGGCGCGGGCTCTCCAGGTGTCGGATTATTACGAACCCATTCCCTCGTCTCCGTTGCGCTACGAGGTGACTGATTGGGTATCGCATATTGATGATAGTCTGAAGCTTCTGGATGTGTGTTTTGGAAGCCGGCCGGCGTCGAAAAACTCACGTCATAACCCGTTGCTCTGCACGTAGTCGTTCCACTCGAACCGTTGATGCACTCCTCGCCGGTTGGATCGCTGGCATTGATTGGGTCATTGTTCACATACGCATAAAGGTTGACCTGGTCCTTGTAGCCGACCGGATCGACCTGCAGGAAGCGTGCGCTCGCCGGGCTGCTTCCGAGGCAAGCCGCACCGCCATTGCAACCGCCGCGATCAGCCTACGAACCTGCATCGGACGAGCCCTCTTAGTTCGGACAGAAATGAACACAGAAAACGACGACCCGCAACCGACGATTGCGCCGTTTCCGATGTATCGAGAAGATCGGATATTGGGCGGTCGGAGCGCGGGACATCGCACTCGTCAGGCAGTCTCAGTCTAGTTCGGTTGCAATGCTCCATCCGCGGGTCGCTGCTGGCTGGATGCTGAAACAAGTTCAGCATGACGGAAGCGGATGTCGACATCGTCCAGCTCAGACCCGCAGTCTCGTCGCCTTCGTTGCGCAAGGCGGCTCGCCGAAGGCTCCGGCAACTCGCTTGAGCAAACAGCGTATTCATGTTATGTTCCGAAAAGCTCTTTGACGGCCTGAATGACAAACGGATGCGCGTGCCAATCGAGACTGCGGCGAAGCCCACGGGAAAATCCCGGACATCGTGAACTTCATGAACTTCGGCATGCGATGCGGCGATGGTCCCGCCTCCAGTGCCTTACATCATTAACACACGTTTCCCCTTGCGCTCCCCGCCTCCCCTGCCCCATTTAGCGCCCAAAGCGTAACGGAGCGGAGCGACATGGCCACCCAGACCGAGACCAAGCTGAAGCTCGAGGCGCCCGAGGCGCTTCAGACGGTCGAGCCCGCCCAGGCGGCCGGGCTCGTCCCGATCGAGGAGGGCGTGAAGTCGAAGCTCGAGACGGTGGTCGACAAGTTCGTCAGCGAGCTGGTCGCGGCCGACGCCAACAGCCCCGAATTCGGCAAGAAGGTCGACGAGCTGACTAACATGGGCCGCAAGCAGATCGCCGAGGCCGCGGGCCATTCCAACCGATTCCTCGACCGGCCGATCAAGGCGATCGACAAGGATACCGGGATCGGCGCGGATCTGCTCGAGCTTCGCCGCACCGTCGAGGCGCTCGATCCGGGCAAGCAGGGCAATCTCAGCTCTTCGCGCAAGATCCTCGGCTTCATCCCCTGGGGCAACAAGCTCGGCAATTACTTCCAGAAGTACCAGAGCTCGCAGACGCACATCTCGAAGATCCTGAACAGCCTCGCGTCCGGCAAGGAGGAGCTGCAGTACGACAACGAGGCGATCAACACCGAGCGCGCCGCGATGTGGAAGACGATGGGCCAGCTCGAGCAGATGATCCACATCTCCAAGGCGCTCGACCAGAAGCTCGAGGACAAGGCGAACGAGCTGGACGCCACCGAGCCGGCCAAGGCCAAGGCGATCCGCGAGACCGCGCTCTTCTACACCCGCCAGCGCACCACCGATCTGCTCACCCAGATGGCGGTGACGGTTCAGGGTTACCTTGCCCTCGATCTCGTCAAGAAGAACAATGTCGAGCTGATCAAGGGCGTCGACCGCGCCTCCACGACCACCGTCGCGGCGCTCCGGACCGCAGTCACCGTCGCGCAGGCGATGACCAACCAGCGCCTCGTGCTCGAGCAGATCACGTCGCTGAACACGACCACCGCCAACATCATCGACTCGACCGGCGAGCTGCTCAAGAGCCAGACCGGGGAGATCCACCGTCAGGCCGTCTCCTCGACCATCCCACTGGAGACCCTGCAGCGCGCCTTCCAGAACATCTACGACACGATGGACACGATCGATCAGTTCAAGGTCGAGGCGCTGACCAACATGAAGCAGACCGTCGATACGCTCTCGAGCGAGGTCGAGAAGAGCCGCGGCTATATCGCGCGAGCCGAAGGCACCGAGCAGAATCGCCTGGCCGGGCGAAGCGTCCCCAATTCCCTGCTCGGGCCGATCGAGGGCTGAGCGAATGGTGCGAACGCCCGACGAGGTGAGCGACCGCTGGGACGATCTCAAGGCCCGACTCGACGGCTACGCCCCGGCGGGCGCGAGCCTTCGCCGACGTTATTACGGCCGCGCCGCCGGGAGCGCGGCCCGCCGCATCGCGAGCGGGGGGATGGCCATTGCCGCCCTCATTGTCGCGACGATCGCCTTCGGACTCGTCGTCGGCCCGATCGGCATCACCGGCCTCTTCTTCGTCGCTTTGGCGATCCTTGCCCTCCTCCTGCTCTTCTCCTTCTGGCCGGCCGAGCCGAAGCGGGTCGCCTATAGCGAGCAGCTGCCGACGGGCACCGTCGTGCGGCAGCTCGAGTCCATGCTGGTCCGCCGCCGCGCGGCGCTGCCGGCCCCGGCAGTCCAGCGGGCCGATGCGATCGGAGCTCAGCTGCCCTTGCTCGAATCGCGGCTTTCGGAGGTCGATCCCCTGGATCCCCTTGCCCAGGACGCGCGGCGGCTGATGGGCAAGCATCTGCCCGAGTTGATCGAGCGCTACGAACGAATACCGACCGAGTACCGCCATCAGCCGGACGGTGAAGGGCTCACCGCCGACCAGCGTCTCGTCGCCAGCCTCGACGCCGCTCGCGCGGCGCTCGGCGAGATCGGGGACAAACTGGTCCACGGCGACCGCCAGGCGTTCGAGACCCAGGGCCGTTTCATCGAAAGCCGGTACAAGGAAGAGCGCGGTCCGGGAGAGGAATGATGGGCTTCGATTTCGTCGGGATGCTTCGGCAGGCCGACGAATTTCTCCGCCGCAACGTGAAATCGAAGGCGGTGCGCGCCGCCGAGAAACGTCGCGCCGACCGGCAGTCGCGCGAAGCGGAGGCGCGGATGAAGCGCGCCGCGCTGGTCGGCGGAGCGTCCGGAGCCGCGATCCTCGGAGTCGGAGCGCTCGTCCTTCCCGTCGCCGTCCCGGTGCTGGCGGTGGCCGGAGGCGGCGCGCTGCTGATTGCCGTGGGGTCGCTCTTCGCGCCGTCGCGGGGCCGCCCGGGCGAGGGCGATTTCTCGCGGGTCGAGCTGGCCGAGCTTCCGGGTGACGCCGAGGACTGGCTGCTCGAGCGTCGCGAGGGGCTGCCGCTGGACTGCCGGCCCCAGCTCGACCGGCTTTTCCAGCATCTCGGCGATCTGCAGCCTCATCTCGCGACCCTCGCTCCCCATTCGGCCGCCGCCTGGGAAGCGCGCCGGCTGCTGGGCGACCATCTGCCGCGGCTCATTCTCGCTTACGAAGCGATCCCGGCCTCGGCGCGTGAACGACAGGCGGACGTGCGGGAGCGGCTGCGCAGCGGCCTCGGCACGGTCGCGGACGCTCTCGAGGCCCTATGCGGTGAAATCTGCCGGGACCCGTTGATGACCTTCGAGACCCAGGGCCGCTTCCTGGAAAGCCGGTACCGGGGTGAGGACGCCCGGCTGCTTCCGCGCGGAAGCGAGGCTCAGAAGCGGCCTTCCAGCCGGGACGAATAGGGCACTCCGCCCGGACGAAGCGCCGCGTCGATCCGGTAGCGCCCGTCGGCGAACAGTCGCAGGTCGAGCCGCTCCCCGCCCGGCTGGCTGACGAGCGGCAAGAGCAGCGCCGGTCCGTCGCAGCGTGCCTCGCCGCTGACGGCGGAAGGCAGCGCCACACCCCCCAAATCGCCGGCGAGCCGCGCCTTGACCAGACCCTCGGCGTGGACGCAAAGCCCGTCCGCGAAGCGCGCGCTGAGATCCGACAGGTCGAGCGTTGGCGGCGGCAGGCCGGCGAGCGTGCCGGCCTCGACCGTGCCGCTGGCGTCGTCGATTCCGAAGCCGTGGCGGGAGACCGTGAGTCCGGCGCGGAGGCCGTCATCGGCCTGTCGGACGTCGAGCCGCGCCCGGCCGATCAGCAATGGCAGGAATTGCAGCCGGGTCGCGACGTCGCCGAGCGCGACGGTCCCGAAGCGGGCTTCGGTAAGGGCTCCGAGCCAGATGCTCCCCGTCGCCTCGCGCGCGGCCAGGCCCTTGTCCGCATAGCCGAGCCAGCCCAGGGCGAAGCGCAGCGGCAGCAAGGCGGCCAGCGAGAACAGCAGGGCGCACAGGAAGAAGATTTCGCGCCACCAGCGCTTTCGAAGCCGCATCAGCCCCCCCTCGCCCGAAGCACGATCCGGGCGGAAAGCGTCCGGTCCGGATTGCTGCTCGCCGTCAGGCTCTGAACGATATAGCCCTGCGCCTCGAGCCCCGCGATCCAGCCGAACAGCGCCTCGGGCTTGGCCGCGCCGATCGCGAGCGAGACCCGCCCCGGCCCCTCCGCCTGGACCGCGGAAAGCTGGAAACCGATCTCGGCGGCGGCGGCGGCAACGGCCGTGTCGATCGGCCCGGCGAAGGGCGCCGGCCGGTCCCGCTCCAACGCCGTGATCGCGGCCGCCTGCGATCGCGCCTCCGCCAGGGCCTCGACGGCCTCGCCCTGCCGCTGTTTCGCCGCCGAGAGCATGTCGGAAAGGGGCCGAAGGATCGCCAGCCAGATCAGGACCA
>DASVPM010000281.1:0-7002 GCA_036382815.1 Allosphingosinicella sp. | reverse complement strand
CCTCATCACCGGCGCGGCCGAGCTCAGCTTCCTTTCCGAGAAGCCGGGGGCGCGAAGCGACCTCGACGCGCTCTCGGCGCTCGACTCCAACCGCGACCGCAAGATCGACGCCACCGACCTTCGCTTCGGCGAGCTCAAGGTGTGGGTCGACGCCAACCGCAACGGCTTCACCGACGCCGGCGAGCTCAAGACCCTCCAGGAGCTGAACATCGCGTCGATCGACCTCGCGGGGGCGGCGACCCAGCAATCGGTCAAGCCCGGCCAGAACATCCTCCTGGCGACCGGAAGCTTCACCCTCAACGACGGCACCGTGCGCTCGCTCGGCGACGCCGCACTGGCCTTCAGGCCCGGTCGGGCCGGCGGCACCGCCGCGTCCGGCGCGGCAACCGACGCGAACGCCCTGCCGCCGGCTGGGCCGGGCGACGAACTGACGGGGCCGCAGAACCCGAGGCCCAGCCCGATCGACGAGCTTGAGCTGGCTTCGGCGGTGCGTGCCGGTCTCGGCGACAGCCGGGCCTCGATGGGCTCCTCCGGCCTTTCCTTCGGCCTGCCGCCCGGGGTCGACCCCTTCGACTATTTCGCCGACCCCGCGCAGGGAGCCGAAGCGGTCCAGCAGGCCGCCGGAACGGGTCCGGACTTGCAGGCGGCGACCGGCGGGGAGGACCGGCTCGCGGCCGCCGACGCCGGGTTCGCCAGCGTCGAGCGCAAGATCGCGCTCATGGTGCAGACCATGGCGGCGTTCGGCCGCTCCCAGGGCGAGGGCGAATTGCAGAATCGCGACCGCGACGTGCCGAGGTTCGACTATTTCGCCTGAGGTCCGCATCGCCCCTTATCGAAACGCTCCGTCATTGCGGGGCGTAGCGAAGCCATGCAGTGCGGTCTTCGGGACCCGACGGATTGCTTCGTCGCTGCTGCGCAGCAGCCGTTTATCCTGAGCGCCGCCGCAGGCGGCGTCGAAGGGCTCCTCGCAATGACGGATCGGTAAGAGGTGGCGCCGTCCGGGGCGGCGCGCCCGGCTTCACTTCTGTTCCGCGACCGCCGCCTCGATGGCTTCCTTCAGCTTCGCGCCCGCGTCGGCCGCGACGGTCTGGACGGTGCGCTTGCCGCTTGCCGGATCGGTCTGATGGAATTTGAAGGACCGGCCCGCGAGAGGGCCGGAGATGAGATCGGCGATCATGACCTCGCGATGCTTGTTCTCCTGGTTCGCGAACGGCGCGACGAGGTCGACCAGCCAGATGGACGGCCCGTTGGTCCATTCCTCGAGCGTCAGGCGGTTCTCCGGCTCGATCATTCCGCGCTCGAGCTTGGCTTCGGCCTCGGGCCCGCATTTCGCCCATAAAGCGAGGCCGACCGGCCGGTCGCCGTCGCGGAAGATGTAGAATTGCTGATGAATCAGCGCCGGCATCACCAGCCATTCCAGGTCCCCGATGGCGAAGGCGCGGTGGAGCGGCGACTGGGTCAGAAGCCAGGTCATCTCGCCAAGGAGGTGGGAAACGGTAATTGCTCCGCCCGCCTTTGGCGCCCCCTCCGTTTCCACTTCCACTTCGCTCATCGATCCGTCCTCCGGCGAGATGTTCGAAACGGCTGTTAGCGGCATTCGCCGCCACCCTCCACTCCCTTCGCCCGGGCGGGCGAAGATGGAGGCGTGCCGTCCGGTCCGCGCGGGAATCGAAGTCGGCTCGCCGCGTCAGATCACCCAGTTATAGAGCAGTATCATCGCGGAAAGCGCAACCAGGAAGGTAGCGAGACCGAAGTTGAGGACCCTGGTCGGCGACGGAAGGCTGTCGTCCATGGTCAACGCGCCGCATAGGCGAACGGGGACTGGTGCGAGATCGCCGGCCGGGCTACGACCGGGTCGGGCGACTGCGATAGGGCCTCGACAAGGGCGAAGCGCGCCGCCAAGGTGCGCGCGCTTTCCTAGCCGCGGGGTGCCGGGTGGATTTCGTCTCGATCCTGTCGATCTTCGTTCTGGCCTGCTTCGTGGGCTATTATGTCGTCTGGTCGGTGACCCCGGCGCTCCACACCCCGCTCATGTCGGTGACCAACGCCATCTCCTCGGTGATCATCGTCGGCGCGCTGATCGCTTCGGCGGCGGCCGGGGTGCCGGGCGCCAAATGGCTCGGCCTGGCGGCGGTGGTGCTGGCCAGCATCAACATCTTCGGCGGCTTCGCGGTGACCGCGCGGATGCTGGCCATGTACCGGAAGAAGGAGAAGAAGGGGTGAGGGCGAGGCACGTCGCCCCAGCGAAGGCTGGGGCCCCAGCGAGAGCTCGCACCGGCGTCTCCGCAGCGCCTTTCCTCTCTGGGGCCCCAGCCTTCGCTGGAGCGACGGTGCTTGCCCATGCATGAAGCCGCCGCCCCCCCGGCCTGGGTGATGGTCGCCTATCTGATTTCTGGGATCTGCTTCATCGTCGCGCTGCGCGGCCTTTCCAATCCGGAGAGCGCGCGGCGCGGCAACCGCGCCGGCATCGTCGGCATGGGCATCGCGCTGGCGACGACCCTCATCCACTATATGCCGACCCGGGACGAGGAATTCCCGCTTCAGTGGCACGAGCCGATCCACTGGGACAATCTGATGCTGATCGGCGGGGCGATCCTGATCGGCGCGGTGATCGGCCTGGTGACGGCGCGGCGGATCGCGATGACGGCGATGCCTCAGCTGGTCGCCGCCTTCCATTCGCTGGTCGGGCTCGCGGCGGTGCTGGTGGCGGGCGCGGCCTATTTGAACCCGGACGCCTTCGGGATCGCGGTCGACGGATTGATCCACCCGGTCAGCCGGATCGAGATGAGCCTCGGCGCAGCGATCGGGGCGGTGACCTTCTCGGGCTCGGTGATCGCGTTCCTCAAGCTCAACGGCAACATGTCGGGCAAGCCGATCCTGCTTCCGCTCCGGCACGTCCTCAACCTCGGCATATTGGCCGCGATCGTCGGCCTGGTCGGCTATTTCACCACCGATCAGAGCGCCTGGGTGTTCGTGACGCTCACCGCTCTGGCCTTCCTGGTCGGCTTCCTGCTGATCATCCCGATCGGCGGCGCGGACATGCCGGTCGTCGTCTCGATGCTCAATTCCTATTCGGGCTGGGCGGCGGCGGCGATGGGCTTCACCCTCCAGAACAGCGCGATGATCATCACCGGAGCCCTGGTCGGCTCGTCGGGCGCGATCCTCTCCTACATCATGTGCCGGGCGATGAACCGGAGCTTCATCTCGGTGATGGCCGGAGGCTTCGGCGGCGACAGCGCGGTGGCCGGCGGCGGAGCCGCGTCCGACCGGCCCTGGAAGCGCGGCTCGGCCGAGGACGCCGCCTTCCTGATGAGCCAGGCCGAGCAGGTCATCATCGTTCCGGGCTACGGGATGGCGGTTGCGCAGGCCCAGCATGCGGTCCGCGAGCTCGCCGACCAGCTCAAGAAGGAAGGCGTTACCGTCAAATACGCCATCCATCCCGTCGCGGGCCGAATGCCCGGCCACATGAACGTCCTCCTCGCCGAGGCGAACGTCCCCTATGACGAAGTCTTCGAGCTCGAGGACATCAACTCCGAGTTCGCGCGGACCGACATCGCCTTCGTCATCGGCGCCAACGACGTCACCAACCCGGCCGCCAAGACCGACAAGACCTCGCCCATCTACGGGATGCCGGTCCTCGACGTCGAGAAGGCGAAGACCGTCCTCTTCATCAAGCGCTCGATGGGCGGGGTCGGCTATGCGGGGGTCGACAACGACCTGTTCTACCGGGACAACACGATGATGCTGCTCGGCGACGCCAAGAAGATGACCGAAGAGATCGTGAAGTCGCTGGGCTGACCTCCCCTGGACTGCTCCCTCGCCCCGCTCCGCGCCAAGACGGATCTATTCGGCGCATAAGTGGAATCGCCGGACAGAAAGCGCTTCCCTCCGGGGCCGTCGCGGCTATGGGTCCCGAATGCGCAAACTAGGGATGATCGGCGGGACGAGCTGGTTCTCGACCGCCATGTATTACGAGCAGATCAACAAGGCGGTGGCCCGCGCGAAAGGCGGGCTCAGCTCCGCGCCGCTGGTCATCGAGAGCCTCGACCTCGCCCCGGTCGCGGCGCTCGAGCTCGCCGGCAGATGGGAGCGGGTGGGTGAGATCGTCGCCGCGGCGGCCGCGCGGCTCGAGGTCGCCGGGGCGCAGGGCCTGATCCTGTGCAGCAACACGACGCACAAGGTCGCGCCGGCGGTCGAGGCGGCGGTCAACCTGCCCTTGATCCACATCGCCGACGTGACGGCCGACCGGCTCGCCGCCGACGGAGTGCAGAAAGCCGGATTGATCGGGACCCGTTTCACCATGGGCGAAGGCTTCTTCCGCGATCGGATCGCGGCGAGAGGGATAGCGCTCTCGCTGCCGGATCCGGCGACGTCGGAGCAGATCGACCGCATCATCTTCGAGGAGCTGGCCAGGGGACAGGTGAACCGCAATTCACAGCGGCTGCTCAAGACCTGTTTGACCGAAATGGGAAAGGCGCGGCAACAGGCCGTGATCCTGGGCTGCACCGAATTGGTGCTTCTCGTCGACGCCGGCGCCAACGTCATCCCGGTCTACGACACCACCGCTCTCCATGCCGCGGCCGCAGCTCGCTGGATTCTGGAGGAAGTTTAGTCCGAAATGGAGCAAGACCGGCGACAGGATTGCCGGTTTTTCGAGACTAACTTCGATTCGGGCCCTGGCCTTTCTCTTGCGGTCCGAGCCGCGCCTGCAATGTTTTATGGCGCCCGTCGGTATCCGGCTTTCGGATTAAAAGCGCGCTCGGGCCGTCAATCTCATCCAAAATGGATCATTGTGCGCCTGCATTCGATCCGGAACGGCGGCAATCTCCCGAACTGGCGGGCAGATCGGGACGACGATGGCGACGGCAATGGGTCCGGAGGTCGGCAAGGCCCAGGCGACGGTTCGGCTGCAGCAACTGAGCGAGGAGGTCGGGCGGATCGCGAACGTACTCGCGGCCCTTTCCGAGCATGAGTCCGCGGCGGCGGCGATAGCCGCGGTCGGAAGCGCCGGGGAAGAGGAGGAGGAACGGCTCGATGCCGGCTTCATTCGCTCGATTATCCGGCTCCGGCGCATGCGCGACCATTTCTTCAAGAGCGACCTGTTCGCCGATCCCGCCTGGGACATGCTGCTCGACCTGATGGCCGCGCGGGTGGATCGGCAGCAGGTCGCCGTTTCCAGCCTGTGCATCGCCGCCGCGGTGCCGCCGACGACGGCGCTCAGATGGATCAAGGGGCTGTGCGACCAGGGCCTGTTCGTTAGAGTCGCCGACCCGGAGGATGGTCGGCGGGTCTTCATCGAGCTGTCCAGCGACACCGCGGCGCGGATGGAGGCCTATCTGAGATCGGCGCAGCGCGTGGGCACGCTCGTCGTCTGAGCGGCGAAACGGCGGGCTTGTGCGGCTGACGCGCCGGTGGCAGACGCGGCGGCGCGGGCGCTTAGCTCAGTTGGTAGAGCGCTTCCTTTACACGGAAGATGTCGGCGGTTCGAGCCCGTCAGCGCCCACCAGCCTGCGCGCCTGACGCGGCTCGGGCCGGCAAGCCGGCCCGGTCAAAGTCGCAGAACACCCATCAGCCAGAGCACGAGCAACGTGCCCAGTGCGGTAACCAGAAGGGAGCCGGTGCAGCCGAGGCGATTCGAAAAGAAGAGGAACATCAAAGGTCACTCACTGAATGGATTCGCAGGTCCAACTCTCCGCCTCTCGTGCGGTTCAGGACTGAAGCTGAAACAAGTCCAGAACGACGGGGAAGTATGGAGGGAAGGCTACAGGCTGCGCACCAGCTTCGCCGCCATGCCGATCCACGGGGGGTCGGCGATGACGAGCTGGCGCCGGCCGCCGCCCAGGGCGAGGAGGTGAAGCTTGCCTTCCTCGCGGCCGATCAGTCGGCCGAACAGGAAACGGCCGGCCGGCCGAGGGACGAGGACGTCGCGGTTGAGAGCACGGCCGAACGCCTCGGGTTCAAGTCGAAGGCACCAGATCTCGTCTCCGCTTCGATAGTCGCCGACGCTCGATTGGACCGCGACCGCGACCATGCCGGGCTCAGGGCGGGGCGGCAGGATCACGCCCGCCCGGCGCGGCGCATGGGCACCGTCGTCTCCGAGCAAGGCGGCGAGCGAAACATCGTCGTCGCGCTCACGGAACTCGATGAGATCTGTCGCCTCGACTCCCAGTGCGGCGGCGATCCGGTTGAGCCAGGCGAGCGAGACCGTGCGGGTGCCGGTCTCGAGCCGACCGATCGTCTGCGGCGTCGTGGGCGGATCGCAGCGGTCGGCGACGTCCTGAAGCGTGAGCTTCTTGGCGCGGCGGACGTCGCGAATACGAGTGATCATTTCGATTTCCCCACGGACTCGTACGAATTCATGATTTCACTTTCCTACATACTTGCCAACATGGCAAGTGTTCCCGATATGTACCTTTTTAGGGAGAGTGACGTGAAGGCGGAGCGGGCGCGACGAGGCCGGCTGCTGGCGGACCGGCCGGCGCCGCAGGACGGGACCGAAAGGGGCAAGGGCGGCCGCCGCCCGGCCCCGCGCTCGGTGACGGTGAACCTGGCGGAATCGCCGCTCGGCTGGCTGCGCTCGCGCGGCCATGTCAGCGCGCGACAATTCGCCGCCGGGGAGCAATTGAGGATGGACTGGGAGCGATCCGGGCTGCCGCCGCGGGTGACGATGTGCTGGGATTCCCCGCCGCCCGATCGCAGCCCGCGCGGGGCCGCCGTGCCGGTGACGGCGACCCATGCCCAGCTTGCCGCCCGCCGCCGCTTCGATTCGGCGGTGAAGGCGCTCGGCCCCGGCCTTCGCGACATCGCCTGGCGCGTCCTGTGCGCGGGCGAGGGTATGCGCGACGCGGAGGGCGCGCTCGGCTGGCCGGCCCGGGCGGGCAAGCTGGTCCTGACCATGGCGCTCGACCGGCTGGCGGACCATTATCGGCTGCCGTGACACAAGCACGGCCGCATCGCGTTGAAGGATCATGGCGGTCTACTTCACCAGCGACAGTCATTTCG
>DASVPM010000280.1:0-2849 GCA_036382815.1 Allosphingosinicella sp. | reverse complement strand
CCCGACCGGCTGGGCCGAGCCGGTGCTTCGAGCGATCGAACGACGAATCTATTCGCCGGTGAGCGGCACCGAGGGCCGGCGCCGGGTCGAACGATACAGCCTCACCTCGCTCCAGGATCATGGCGCGACGGGCACGCACCTCAGGCAGCGTTCGCCCCAGGCCCGGATCGAGATGCTCGACCTGACGGCGGAGCCGGAGCCGAAGTCGCCTTGACCTGGCTTCGCCCGGCCCTGCTGCTCCTGTTGTTCTGGGCGGGGTCGGCGGGCGCCGCGGAACCGTCCGCCGCCTTCGTGCAGCGCTCCCGCGAAGTGGTGCGGGTGCTGGACGGAAGCCTGGTTCCGGAGCGCTTTTTCTCGACCGCGTTTCTCGCCGAGGTGCCCCCGGAGCGGATGAAGGGCATCGCCGCGCAGCTGAAGTCCAGTTACGGCACGGCCCGGGAGACGATCCGGATCGAGGCGAGCAGCCCGACCAGCGGAACGGTCTTCGTCCGCTTCGACCGGGCCGTCGTGCGTTTCCGCATGGCGGTCGCCGCGCTACCGCCGCATCCGGTCGAAGGGCTGGTCGTCGCCGGCGTCGAATCGTCCGCCGAGGATGTGGCGGCAGTCTTCGGCGAGATGGCCGGCCTGCCCGGCGAAGTGTCCCTGGCCGCGGCCCGGCTGGAGGATGCCGGCCCGGCCGACTTCCTCACCCAGAAAGCCGACCGGCCGCTGGCGATCGGCTCGGCCTTCAAGCTGTTCCTGCTCGCCGAGCTGGTCCGCTCGGTCAAAGCGGGCGAGCGGCGGTGGAGCGACGTGGTGCCGCTGGGCGCCCCTTCCCTGCCCTCGGGAATCGTCCAGGACTGGCCGAAGGGCTCGCCCGTCACCCTCCACAGCCTCGCCGCCCTGATGATCTCGCGAAGCGACAACAGCGCCGCCGACACCTTGCTCGGAGTGCTCGGCCGCGACAGGGTCGAGCGGCTCCTGCCCGAGCTTGGAGTAAGACCGCCCGAGCGCAACCGGCCCTTCCTGTCCACCCGCGAGGCCTTCGCCCTCAAGCTTGGCGAGCCTGCCCTGCTCGGGCGGTGGAAGGCCGCCGACGAGGCCGGCCGCCGGGCGCTTCTTCAGGAACTCGAAAGGGCCCAGGCCGCGAGGCTCGATCCCGCCCGGCTCGGCGGGCGCCCGGCCGAGATCGCGACCGTCGAATGGTTCGCCTCGCCGGCCGACCTCGTGCGGACCCTCGACTGGCTCCGCCGGAGCGGCGACCGGACGGCGCTCGACCTGCTGGCGATCAATCCGGGCCTGGGACAGGCGCTGGCCGGGGACTTCGCCTATTTCGGCTTCAAGGGCGGCTCCGAGCCGGGAGTGCTCAACCTGAGCTTCCTTCTGAAAAGCCGTTCGGGCCGGTGGCTCGCGGTGTCCGCGACCTGGAACAACGGGGCCGCGCCGCTCGACGAGCCGCGCTTCGTGGCGCTGATGAGCCGGCTGCTGAGCTTGATGAAGTAATTCCTCCCCGGCATTTGCCGGGGAGGGGGACCAGGCGAAGCCTGGTGGAGGGGCACTACGGAATCTGGCGAGCCCCTCCACCGCGCTTCGCGCGGTCCCCCTCCCCGCGAAATCGCGGGGAGGATATTTGCTTACCGCCCGCTCGCCTCGCGAGAGCGGCGGAGGGCCTCGAGCTCCTTGGCCTGCCGGTCGCGCGCCGCCTTGACGGCCGCGACCATTGCGGCTTCCTTTGCGCAGAAGGCGCGGCCGGTCTCGTCCAGCTTGCCCGCCTCGTCCAGGCAGCGGCCGGCGGCGAGGCTGCGCGGAAGCAGGTCGAGCGGCTCCGCGGAGGAATCGCGGCGCTCGATCACGGGCCGGATCACGGTGAAAAAGGTCTTCCAGCCGCGCCGGCTTCGGGCATGGGCGAGCGCCTGCGGAGTCGCGGCGGCGCCGACGGGGGCGGGAACGTCGAGGCCGGCGAGCGGGACCTTGTCGAGACGCGCCAGCGCCTCGTCGAAGCGACCCAGCTCGCGCAGGGCGTTGATCGACCGCCCCTCCATTCCGATCCAGGTGAGATCCGTGGGCTTCGGCGGGACCTTCGCCGAGGCCTCGACCAGCTCCTCCAGATAACGCTTCCTGAGCTCCGGCCTGCCGTCCGCTTCCCAGCTCGCCTGGAGCAAGGCCCACAGATAGAGCTCCGGACCCTCGCCCATCTCTCGCATCAGCCAGTAGGCGCGATAATATTGGGTGCCATCCTTGCGCAGCGCCCGATAGGCCTCCGACTTGATCAGGGGCTCGAGCTTCGCGACCTCGGCCGGACCATATTCCTTGTAGAGGACGAGCCCGTTGTCCGGACATTCCGGAAGGGCGATCGGGAACCTGATGCCGCCGACCGGGCGGCCGTCCGGGCGCTCCCCGGCGACGGTGGGCGGCGCGACCTGCTGGAACTGGAAGCTGCCGCCGCCGATCGGGCAGGCCATCGTCCTCGGCGCCACCGGCGCGGGCGCGGCGGCCAGGGGACCGGCGAAAGCGGCTGCGGCCGCGGCGAGAAGGTAGTGACGCATCGCAATTCTCCTGAGTGCGCTCTTCTAACGCGGTTCGGCCTGAATAGAACCGGTACGCTCGGTCGCGTATGATCCTCCCCCGGCTTTCCGGGGGAGGGGGACCGCGCGAAGCGCGGTGGAGGGGTTCTTCAAAGTCAGGAAGGCCCCTCCACCATGCTTCGCATGGTCCCCTCCCCTGCAAAGGCAGGGGAGGATTTTCAGGGGCTTAGCTCGTCACCGCCGGCGCGACGAGGGGGAAGCGGGGGATGGCGGCGTCGAACGCCCGTCCGTCGGCGGCGACCATGGAATAATGGCCCTCCATCCAGCCGGTCGGCGTGGGCAGCG
>DASVPM010000279.1:0-6153 GCA_036382815.1 Allosphingosinicella sp. | reverse complement strand
GAGGAATTCAGGAAGGCGTCGACTCCTCTTTCATCACCGGCGCCTCGCCGACCTCCGCGTCCGGCTTGAACACCGAGCGGTCCGAGAGCCAGCCGGCGGCCTGGTCGGAGAACATTCCGGCGAGGATTCCGATGCCGCCATAGGCGATGAGGTTCTGGGCCGAGCCGCTGGCATTGGGGCCGGCGAGGACGGCGACTCCGCTGAACATCAGGACGAAGACGCCGAGCGCGATCAGGCCGCCGAGCAGGATCCGGCCGAAATAGGATTTGGTCCGGGTGAATTTGTAGCGATTGTCGGGATAGACGAATAATATCAGGGTAATAAGCAGCGCCCCGAACAGGCCGGAGACCGAGGCGAGGATGATCCCGGTAAGCGCCGGGGGGACGTAGACCAGCTGCCTGGCGAGCGGCCAGCGGCTGTCCTCGAAAACCTTCAGGACGGCGATGATGTCGCCGGACCGGGCGGCGGCCTCGGTCTGCTTGTTGATGTCGTTGCGCTGCGCCTGGAGGAGGTCGAGGCGGTCCTGGATGTCGTCGGCGTCGCGCTTCAGGCCGGCGGCGTCGTCCAACGACTTCTGGACCGCGCGCTGGCCTTCGAGGACATCGGCGGCGACGGGTGGGATAGCCGGATTCGCCTCGCCCCGCTCGGCCGCGCAATGCTGGGTCGCCGTCGCCATCCCGACCAGCTCGGCGGGCGTCGGAGGCGTGTCCGGGGCGGGCGGGGCCGGGCAGCCGGCCGCAGTGAGGCGCGCGAGGTCCTCGGAGAGGTCGGCGGCCTCGGCGGTCAGGGTCCGGTTCGCCGACTGCAGGCGGTCGTTGGCGGCGCGAAGCTGCGCCGTCGACTGCTTGATCGCGTCGCTATTCTCGCCGACGACGTTCTTCAGGCTCTCACGGCCGAAATAATAGCGGACGGCGACGCTGTAATCGTAGCCGACCGCTTCCTTGGTCAGCGCGTCATCGACCTTCTGCTGGGCGGTGGCGACGAGCAGGACGACGATGAAGACGTAGGTGACGGCGATCGCGACGAGCGTTCGGGCGGTCCAGTGGCCCAGCTTCCTGGCGATGGCGAGGCGGTCGGCCGGCTGCGGCTGTGCGGTAGCCATGTTTCTTCTCCCCCCGGAGGTGCGGCTGTAACCGTAAATCGATTACGGACGGTTGTCGCCGTGAATTCCTCCCCGGCATCTGCCGGGGAGGGGGACCGCGCGGAGCGCGGTGGAGGGGTCTTTCGGAGTTGGAGGAAAGAACCCCTCCACCACCTTCGGGTGGTCCCCCTCCCCCGGAAAACCGGGGGAGGAATACCTCAATCGTCCTTGCCGAGGATGTGGCGGAAGATCTTGACGGTGGTCCCCACCGCTCGGACGACGTTGATCCCGGAGCCGCGCGGGCAGGCGATGACGCACGTATCGTAGCTGGACTGGGCGCGCGGAAGCTCGCCGGGGAGAAGGTGCTCGCGGTCGCCTTCGAGACGCTCGACGGGGAGGGGGAGGCGGCTGGGATCGGGGCCGCGGCGGCCGCAGACGACGATGTCGCCGTTTTCCCGGCCGCGCGAGCACGAGGCGGTTCCGAGCGTCTCGCGGACCGTGTCCCGCTGGATCTCGATCGCCTGCTCCGCGGTGAGCGAAGGCTGCGGCCCGAAGGCGAAGGCGGGAACGGGCCCCGCGAGCAGGACTGCGGCGGCGGCCGCGCAAGCCGGGCGAACGGCGCTCAATCCTCTTCCTCCGCGGCCTTGACCGCCTTGACCGCGGTCCGTGCCAGCCAGATCGCGATCCCGAGTATCGGCAGGCCGCCGCTGCATTGCTGGTTGCGGCCGACGGTAGTGCATTTCTCGGCGCTAAGGGCGAGGGCGGCGCTCGGGTCGGCCGGTTCGCCGGAATTGCGGGCACCGGGCTCGGGGGCGACGGGCAGCGGGAGCCGGTTGGGATCGGGACCCTGGCGGCCGCAGATGACGATCTCGGCGGAGCCGCGGTCGCAGTCGAGGCCGAGCCCGGAGCGGAGCGAAGCCTGCTGGCGGGCGAGCGCCTCGTCGGCGGAAGCGGGTGGACCGGCTTGCGCCGCGGCCGGGGCCAGCGCCGCGGCCGCAATCGCCAATCGGAGCTTCGCCATCGCCTCGCCTCCACGTCGCCCGCCAAGCTGTTGAAAGAAAACGGCCGAAATATGACCCGCTCGCCATGCACTCGACTTTGGCGGGGGGCTCTCGTATCGCCCGGCACGATTTCAATTACGAGGATGAGCGACAAGATGGTGAGCGGAAGCCACGTTCTCGACCGGGTGTTGGTTCTGGAAATGGTCAGGGTGACCGAAGCGGCGGCGGTGGCGGCGTCCAAGCTGATCGGGCGGGGCGACGAGAAGGCCGCCGACCATGCGGCGGTGGAGGCGATGCGCGCCGCGTTGAACACGCTCGAGATGGACGGAACGGTGGTGATCGGCGAGGGCGAGCGCGACGAGGCGCCGATGCTCTATATCGGCGAGAAGGTCGGCGCCGCGCAGGGCAGCGGGCCGAAGATCGACATCGCGCTCGATCCGCTCGAGGGGACGACGATCACCGCCAAGGCGGGACCCAACGCGCTGGCGGTGCTGGCGATCGCCGAGGAGGGGGGTCTTTTGAACGCGCCCGACGTCTATATGGAGAAGCTCGCCGTCGGCCCGGGCTATGACGAAGGGGTGATCGACCTTCGCCGGACGCCGAGCGAGAATATCCGTTCGATCGCTGCGGCAAAGGGCGTCGACCCGTCCGAGATCATCGTCTGCGTCCTCGACCGCGAACGCCACCGGGAGCTGATCGCCGAGCTTCGCGCGCTCGGCTGCGGGATCGTACTCATCCCCGACGGCGACGTCGCCGGCGTGATCGCGGTCACCGATCCCGATACGACGATCGACGTCTACATGGGCTCGGGCGGCGCTCCGGAAGGGGTGCTCGCGGCGGCGGCGCTGAGGTGCGTCGGCGGCCAGTTCCAGGGCCGCCTCATCTTCCGCAACGACGACGAACGCGCCCGCGCCGATAAATGGGGGGTTACCGACCTCGACCGTATCTACAAGCTCGAGGACCTCGCCAAGGGCGACTGCATCTTCGCCGCCACCGGAGTCACCGACGGCTCGCTGCTCGAGGGCGTGAAGCGGCGCAAGGGCGCGGTCACGACGGAGAGCGTGGTGATGCGGGCCTCGACCGGGACGGTGCGCTGGGTGCGGGGCGAGCATCGGCACGAGCCGGGGATGGGGTAAATCCTCCCCCGCATTTGCGGGGGAGGGGGACCGCGCGGAGCTTGGTGGAGGGGTTCTTCGGAATCGCCGGAAAAGAACCCCTCCACCATGCTTCGCATGGTCCCTCTCCCCGACAAATGTCGGGGAGGATTTTAGATCAGCACAGGCTCAGCGCTTTGCCGTGGAGCGAGATGCTCGCCGGGAGCGTTCCGACCGGGTCGCCATCGGCCTGGATCGGCAGCGGCGCGCCGGCTTCGGCGTCCAGCGCGGTGCAGGTGAAGGCGGTCACCCCCCGGAGAGCATCCACCCGGCGGCCTTGCCACAAGGCAAAGGCGAAGCGGGCGAAATCTCGGCGGCGCGCCGTCGCCAAGGCGACGACGTGGAGCACCGGCTCGCCGACGCTCGCTTCCGGCGCGAAGCTCCATGGGCCCGCAAAATAGCGGCCCTTGGCGACGTAGAAGGCTTCGCAGTCGAGCTCGCCCCCGTCCCATCGAAGCCGGACCGGCGAGCGCCGCCAGTCGAAGAGGAGCCGGACGAAGGCCCAGGCATAAGCGAGCTTGCCGATCCGCGCCTTGAGCTTCAGCGAAACCTCGGCGACGGCGCGGCTGTCGGGACCGACGCTTGCGCAGGCGAGGAAGAAGGTGTCGTTGAGCGCTGCCGGATGGAAGGGCCGGCCCCCCGCTTCGGCGAGCAGGCGCGAGGCATGGCCTTCCGGGTCGAGGGGGAAGAGCCGCTCGCGGTGAACGAGGTTGACGGTGCCGGCGGGATAGACGCTGAGCGGAAGCGTCCGGCCGCAGCGGGAAAGCGCCAGAGCGACGTGGCGCAAGGTGCCGTCCCCGCCGACCGCGCAGACGTGGCTGGTTTCCCCGGCGATCTCGATGGGGTTGGCCGGCCCGCATTCGGAGAGGACGACCGTCGCGCCTTTCGCCTCGAACCCGGCGCGCAGCGCGTCGAGCCGGTGCGGGCAGTGGCCGCCCGAGGTGCGGTTGTAGAAGAGCTGGACGGTCGGGCTCGTCATCGGCCCGGTGTAGCATGACACGGCTAAAGTCCTATTAAGCAGGCCGATGGCTGAATGGGTACATCACCGTGATCCCCGCGGAAGCCGGAACCCCCGGTCGAGAAGTCAGGGCGGGTCTCCCCGAGGTCCCGGCTTTCGCCGGAGTGACGGCGAAGGCGGGCGATGAGTCTCTACGTCTTCTTCGCAATCCTGTTCGCGGCGGCGCTCCACGCGGGCTGGAACGCCCTGGTGAAGACCGGGCTGGACCGCCTCTCGTCCATCCTCTTCCTCGGCATGGTGCAGGGGGCGATCGCACTCGTCCTGCTGCCGTTCTTCGGGCTTCCTGCCCGCGCCGCCTGGCCCTGGGTGCTGGCGGGATCGGCGCTTCACAGCGGCTACAAGCTGGCCTTGATCCGCGCCTACGGCCATGGCGACCTCAGCCAGATCTATCCGCTGTCGCGCGGCACGGCGCCGCTGATCGTCGCCGTCGCCGGAGCCCTGTTTCTCGGCGAGCGGATGGACCCGGCGCGGATCGCGGCGATCGTGGCGATCGCGGCCGGGATCATGCTGATGGCGGGGCGCGGCGGGCTTACCCGTGCCGGTCTCGGCTGGGCGCTGGCGACGGCCGGCTTCACCGCCGCCTACACCCTCGCCGACGGCGTCGGGGCGGGGTTGCGGGCTCGGCCTCGGCCTTCATCCTCGCCATGATCGTCCTCGACGGGCTGACCATGCTCGTTTACGGCCTCGCCGTCCGTGGGCCGGCCGGGATCGCCGCGATGCTTCCCGCGTGGCGGCCCGGCGCGGCGGCGGGAGCGATGTCGCTCGGCTCCTACTGGATCGCGATCTGGGCCTTCACCCGGGCGCCGCTGGCGATGGTCGCGGCCTTGCGGGAGACGAGCGTCCTGTTCGCGATGCTGATCGCGGTCGTCTGGCTGAACGAGAAGCCGCCGCCGCGGCGCTGGACCGCGGCGGGGCTGATCCTGGCCGGCGTGGTGCTGATGCGGGTGTAGCCAATTCCTCCCCGACATTTGTCGGGGAGGGGGACCGCCCGAAGGGCGGTGGAGGGGGTTCTTCGGAGGCTACGGAAAAGAACCCCTCCACCATGCTTCGCATGGTCCCCCTCCCCCGGAAATCCGGGGGAGGATTTTTGTTCAGCGCGGCAGCGAGACGGCGTCGGTGACGTGGATGACTCCGTTGGACTGGTAGACGTCGGCCTGGGTGACGGTGGCGCGGCCGCCTTTTTCGTCGGTGAGGACGACCTTGCCGCCCATCAGCCGCGCGGTGAGGGTGCCGCCCTGGACGGTGGCGAGCTTCGCCATTCCGCCGCCGGCCTCGATCATGCCGACGAGCTGGGCGGCGCTGACCCGGCCCGGCACGACATGATAGGTGAGGACCGACTGGAGCATCGGCTTGTTCTCGGGCCGGAGCAGGGTCTCCACGGTGCCGGCGGGAAGCCTGGCGAAAGCGGCGTTGGTCGGGGCGAAGACGGTGAAGGGGCCGGCGCCGGCGAGCGTGTCGACGAGCCCGGCCGCCTTGACCGCGGCGACCAGGGTGGTGTGCGACTTCGAGCGGGCGGCGTTCTCGACGATGTTGCGGGTGGGATACATGGCGGCGCCGCCGACCATCGGAGCCTTGGCGGCGGCAAAGGCGGCGGGGGCCGCGGCGAGGGCGAGGAGTGCGGCGGCGAGGGGGGTGAATCTGGACATGGGGAACCTCATTGGGATTGGGGAGGTCCAGCGCATTAGGCCCGTCCCGGCCGCGCAAGGATACGGACCTAATGCGGTAGCGGGGCCGAAACTCCTCGCCGACATTTGTCGGGGAGGGGGACCGCGCGGAGCGCGGTGGAGGGGCTCTTCGGGGCCCGTAAACAACCACCATGCTTCGCATGGTCCCCCTCCCCCGGAAATCCGGGGGAGGATTTCTAAAGCTCCGGAGATGAAACAGGGGACAGGTCCCGGT
>DASVPM010000278.1:0-11776 GCA_036382815.1 Allosphingosinicella sp. | reverse complement strand
AAACGTCGCTCCGGCCCTGCCTCTCTGAAGGCGCCCCTTGTCGGGCCGATGCCGCGCGAGGCGGAAAATTGTGTCAATTGTTACAGAAAGACGTTTCTGCCGGCGCCCGGGGCCGCTATGAGCGAAGCGGGAAGAATCGGGGACGGGATCGGAAAGGTGGAGCAGGGCGACATTGCCTGTGTGGTGGCGAGCGTCATCAGCTCTTCGCTGAACTGCCTGCTGCTGCTCGACGAAAAGGGTCGGATTCTCGAATTCAACCGCGCCGCGGAGGAAGCCTACGGCTATTTCCGGAGCGAGGTGGTCGGCAAGCCGATCTGGAGCCTGATCGACCGCAACCCCTCCCGCGAGGAGGATGAGGACGCGCTCGAAGCTTATATAGAGCGCGGCGATTCGACGACCGGTCTCCGGGTCGTCGTCGACGTCCGGATGAAGAGCCGGGACGTGGTCCCCCTCGAGGTCAGCGTCACTTCGCTGGTCATCGGTGCCGAGCGCCGCTTCCTGATCAGTCCGCGCGACCTCTCGGCGAGCCGCGCCAATGACGAGCTCGCCGAATCGAGCCGCCGCCTCGAGCTGGCCGTCGAGGGGGCCAAGCTCGGGACCTGGACCTTCGACATGGAGACCGGCCGAACCTGGTATTCGGATCGGTCGAAGGCGATGTACGGCCTGTCCGCGGATGCCGAGATGAGCACCGCGGCCATCCGCGCCTCGGTCCACCCGGATCATTGGGAGGAAGTCTCCGACCCCTATCTCCACGGCTTCACCCAGGACCGGGTCGAGGTCGAATATCGGGTCTGCTGCCCGGACGGCTCGACGCGCTGGATCTATTCGCTCGGCGCGCTCAACCGGGATGCGGACGGCGTCGCCCGAAGCGTCAGCGGCATCCACCTCGACATCACCGACCGCAAGCGCGCCGAGGAGGAGCGCGACGACGCCCGGCGCACGCTCGACCTCGCGGTCGAGGGTGCCGGGCTCGGCCTGTGGTCGGTCGATCCGACCACCGGCACGGTCTGGCATTCGGAAACCTCGCGGCGGCTGTGGGGGATGGACCCCGAAATGCCGATCGATGCGGCGGTCCTCAAGGATTATATCCACCCCGACGACTGGGAGCTGGTGCGCGAGCCCTATCGCGAGGGCTTTCCCGAGGAGACGGTGTCGCTCGAACACCGCGTAATCTGGCCGACCGGCGAGGTTCGCTGGCTCCACGCCCTCGGCCAGGCCCAGCGCGATTCGTCGGGCACGGTCACGATGGTCACCGGAATCCATCTCGACATCACCGACCGCAAGCGCAGCGAGGCCGAGCTGGCCGAGACCCGGCGGCAGTTCGAGCTTGCCGTGGAGGGCGCCAATCTGGGCCTCTGGACGATCGATCCGAGGACCGGCGAGACCTGGTACAGCGCCCGCTCGCGCGAGCTTTACGGGGTCGATGGCGATCTCCACCTCGATGCCCGCAAGATGAAGGCCTATATCCATCCCGACGACTGGGACGTGGACGTGGAATCCGCGCGCGCCGGCTTCCCCGGCGACTCCGTCTCGCTCGAGCACCGGGTCATCTGGCCGAACGGCGAAACGCGCTGGGTGCATTCGCTCGGGACCGTGGTCCGCGATTCGGAGGGCGAGGCGACGCTGGTCACCGGGATCCATGTCGACATCACCGACCGCAAACGGGCCGAGCAGGAGCTTGCCCGCTCCCGCGATGCCCTGCACCAGTCGGAAAAGCTGGCCGCCCTCGGCTCGCTTCTCGCCGGGGTGAGCCACGAGCTCAACAACCCGCTCGCCGCCATTGTGGGCCAGGCCGAGATGCTCCAGGAGGACAGCGTCGGCACCGCGTTCGAGCTGCGCGGCAAGAAGATCGCCGCCGCCGCCGAGCGCTGCGCCCGCATCGTCCAGACCTTCCTCGCCATGGCCCGACAGAAGGACGCCCAGCGCAGCCTGGTCGATCTGAACGACGTCGTCGCCACCGCGCTCGAGATCGCCGAATACGGGCTCCGCACGGCCGGCATCTCGGTCCGGGTGACGCTGGGGTCGATGCTCCCGAAGGTGCTCGGCGACCGCGACCAGCTTCATCAGGTGCTGGTCAATCTCATCGTCAATGCGCAGCACGCGATGCAAGGCGGGGAGTCGTTCGACAAGACGCTGACGGTCAGGACCTCGGTCAGCCAGAGCGGAGCCGTCCTTCTCGACGTCACCGACACCGGTCCCGGCGTTCCCGAGAAGCTCAGGGGGCGGATCTTCGACCCCTTCTTCACCACCAAGCCGCAGGGCGTCGGCACCGGAGTAGGGCTCTCTTTCTCGCACGGCATCGTCGAGGCCCATGGCGGCACCATCTCGCTCGAGCCGAGCCGGCGCGGGGCGCATTTCCGTATCGCTCTTCCCGCGGCCACGGACGGCGGGATGGTCGCGGTGCCGATCGCCGCCGAGACGGCCGCGGAGTCGGCACCGGGAGGCCGCGCCCTGATCGTCGAGGACGAAGCGGACGTCGCCGAAACCCTTCGCGAGCTGGTCGAGCGTGAGGGCTACAAGGTCACCGTCGCGGGCGACGGCTCGGCCGCCCTGATGGCTCTCGACCGCGGCGAATATGATCTCATCCTGTCCGATCTCCGCATGCCGGGCGTGAGCGGTCCCGACCTCCACGACCGCCTGGCCGAGACCAAGCCGCACCTCATCGACCGGATGGGCTTCGTCACCGGCGACACTCTCGGCTCCAGCATGGACGATTTTCTTCGCGGCTGCGGCCGGCCCGTCCTCGAAAAGCCCTTCACCAAGATCGGGGTTCGCTGCCTGATCGCCTCGATCCTCCAGCCGAAAGTAGATGCATGAACGACATCGCCGCCCATATCGTCGTCGTCGACGACGACGAGGACGTCCGCTCCACCGTTGCCGAATATCTGAGGCGCAACGGCCTTTCGGTCAGCGAGGCGGACGGCGGCGCCGCGCTTCGCGAGCTGATGGCGACGAGGCCGATCGACCTCGCCTTGCTCGACATCAACATGCCCGGCGACGACGGGCTCACCTTGGCGCGGGAAATCCGGGGTCTGGGCGATGCCGGAATCATCATGCTCACCGCCAAGAGCGACGACGTCGACCGCATCGTCGGTCTCGAGATCGGCGCCGACGACTACATCACCAAGCCCTTCAATCCGAGGGAGCTGCTCGCCCGCGTCAAGGCCGTGCTTCGCCGGGCGAGCCGCGGCGGCGAGGCGCCGGCGACGATGGGCACCGAGGTGCAGATGGGCAAGTGCCGCCTCAATCTCGACACGCGCAAGCTGTTCGAGGCCGACGGCACCGAGGTCCCGATCACCTCGATGGAGTTCGACCTCCTGAAATGCTTCGCCGAGCATCCGCGCCGGGTGCTGAGCCGCGACCAGCTGCTCGACATGGCCCACAACAAGGAGATGGAGGCCTTCGACCGCTCGATCGACACCCGAATCGCCAGGATCCGCCGCAAGATCGAGCGCGACCCCGCCAAGCCCGAATGCCTCAAGACGGTCCGCGCCGCCGGCTACGTCTTCAACCCCGATTGCGGCTGACGGGCGAGCGAGCCCGTCCCTCTGAAGGCGGTCAGAGTCTTGACAGCGCGTAGGCTCGAAGGGCTGCACCGAGCATCCGGCGCAAATCCTAGCCGGCCGTAGGCCAATCAATTTTCAACGCAACGACGCAACGACGCAACGATTCCATGCGTGTCCCAAATGCCATGCGAATTTTGCATCCTTCCCGAGCTGTTTCATATTGCTCCGCATGGCTGTTCAGAGTGCGAGCTTTTGAAAGATCGGTCTGACGGGCGAATGCATCGTAGCGTCGTTGCGTCGTTGCGTTGAAATCTGAAAGTCGCTGCGGCTGCGGCTTCGCGACGGGGGACAACCATGTCCGACCTGGAAGAATTGGCCGCACTGGCGATCGAGTGTGGTTTCGCGATTCATCGCGACCTTGGGCCCGGTCTGCTGGAATCGTGCTACGAAGTGTTGCTGGCCGCGACTTTGGCTCGCGCCGGGCTCGCCGTCGAGCGCCAGAAGGCCGTCGACATCGAATATCGGGGGATATCCGTGCGCGACGCATTTCGGGCCGATCTTTCGATCGAGGGTCGCCTGATCATCGAAGTCAAAGCGGTCGACCGGCTCGCCGCTGTCCATTCGAGGCAGGTGCTGACCTACTTGAAGTTGCTCGATCTGCCCTTGGGCCTTGTTATGAACTTCGGCGGCGGCACCTTCCATGAAGGACTAAAGCGCGTGGCCAACAATCATCGGTCCGAGCCCCCTAGATCTGCACCCACACTCCGGGCTTGATCCGCCGCTCGCCCCAGCGCAGGCCGTCGCCGCCGCCGAAATGGCCCTCGGCGACGATCCGGACCGAGGTCAGGCTTCCGTAGCCGCCGTCCTGGCGCGGATTGACCCAGCTTCCGGCGCTGGAGTCCCAGATCTTCACCTCGTCCTCGCCGACCAGCAGCGCCGTCGCCTCATGGTAGATATGCTCGCCGTCGAGCCAGTGGCAGGAGACGTCCTCCTCGGTCCATTTGCCGCGCCATTGCTCGGTCGCTTCCTGGCTGTAGCGCTGGACGAGCTGCGCCGGGAACGCGGTTAGGCCGCGCGCGCGGAACGCCTCCAGCGCCAGAGCGGCGTGGGTGCCGCAGTCGATCGTCTTGCGCTTGACAGCCTCGCACCAGTGCATCGGCCAGGGCGAGGGGCCCCATTTATATTTCTGGCGGAGCCAGCGCGGGCCGCTGGTCGGCTCGGCGCCGTTGAGCTGCGCGAAGTCCATCGCGACAACCCACTGGCGGGCGATCTCGCAGCAGGCTCCGCCATGATGTGAGAGAATGCTGTGCGGGAAATGCTGCCAGCGGTCGCTCGCGAGCGGCGCCGGGTCGGCGCCTTCCGGCCGGACGTCGATCCGTGCCTCAGCCTCGGCCAAATACATAGGACATGCTCCTGTCATAACCGCCGGCGTCGCAGAAGATAAGCATGTCGCCGGCCTTCGTGCCTTCCGGCAGCGAGACGTTCGAGGCGACGATGTCATGCTCCATGCAGAGCCGGCCCATCAAATGGGTCTTGCCGCGCCCGAGCGGCTGGAGGGCTCCGGTCTTCCCGCACTGGCGCAGGATCCGGTGGGGCTGGAAGGCGTACATCGGAAGCTCGGCGATCGAGCCGTCGACGACCGCCTCGACATAATCCTCCTCATGCTCCTGGATCTCGAGGATCCGCATGGCGAGCGCCATGGAGGGCTGGGCCATCGCCTTGCCGGGTTCGGAGACGATCTGGCGGGCGCCGGGCAGAAGCGCCCGGACCGTCTCGACGGCGCGGGCGAACTTGCTCTCGTCGTCCGAATGCCAGTCGTCCGGGAACCAGCCGCCCCCCATGTCGAGGATCTCGATCCTGCGACCAGTGAGGCTCTCGATCGAGCGGCACCATTTCAGCATCGATTCGAACAGATGCCACCATTGGGCGACCCCGATGTTCGAGCTTGCCATGTGGAAGTGGATTCCAAAGGCGGCTTCTTCCGGGAGCCGGCCGACCGACTCGATCAGCTTCGCGAAGGTCTCCGGGCTGTCGAGCGGGATGCCGAAGCGCGAGGTGACGTTGGGCGTGCGGATCCGGATCCCGACATGCTTCGACGACATCTCGCCGGCCTCGATGGCTGCGACGCAGCGGTCGAGGTCGGCGACGCTGTCGCAGAAGACGGCGTGCATCCGCTCCTTCGGCATCATCCCCTCCGGCCACCATTTGCCGGGGCCGTTCAGAATCACCTGGTCCGCCCGGAAGCCGATCTCGATCGCCTTCTGCGCCTCGGCGAGGCTGATGCATTCCGCGTAGAAGCCGTTCTCGAGCGCCAGCCGGATCAGACGATCGTCGGGATTGGTCTTGATCGAATAACCGCTCACCACGCGCACCTCGTTGGTGCTGAGCCGGTGGGCCCGGGCGGCGGCCCGCTTGAACAGGCCTTCGGCGGTCTTCTCGAAGAAGAGGAATTGCGGGGTCTGAAGCGTGTCGAGCTCCATCGCGCCGATGTCGCTGAGATAGACCTCCGGAACGTCGGGCCTGCCGTCCGCCTCGTCCTTCGTCTCGTCGCCGATCAGGCCGATGGCCTCGGCGTCCGCTTTGTGCAGACGCTCGGCGAGTGACGTCAGTCCGGAAGGATGCTTCATCGAATGGCCGACCGCACCGGCGAAAGGCTCGGGCAGAGCCGGGAGCGGATAATCCGCCCGGACCGGGACTTCGAGGACGACGCGGGTGAACTCCGCCGCTTCGGCTTCGGCCGGGCGTGCCCGGATCCCGGTGGCGCCCTGGACGAGCAGCGCCGGCAGATTGTACCCGCCGATCGTCGCGCCGTGCACCCAGGCAGGGAAGCGCGGGTTCATCTCGAGCAGCCAGCATTGCTCGGCGGCGTCGCGGACCATCTCGAGCTCGCCGCCGCCGGTCCAGTTGAGCTCCCTGACGATCCGCCGGAGCTCCTCCTCGAATGCCGCGTCGACCGGACCGACGTCGCCGGCCCAGGTCTTGCCCTCGGCGGTGACGTCGCGCTTGCGCATGGCAACGCAGCCGAGCAGCTCGCCGCGATAGGCGGCAAGCATCACCGACTCCTCATAGCCGCTGACATGGGCCTGGAGGAAAAGCTTGTCCGTCGACCAGACCTTGGTCAGCGCCGCGCGGGCGGCGACGAAGCTGTCCCAGCCGGGCACCCGGGCCGCGTCGTAATAGGGCCCCTTCAGCCAGATGCGCCAATTATGCGCTCGGCAGAAAGCGTGCAGCTCCCAGTCGGAAAGGTCGCTCGAGACGAAGGGCGGGACCTTGACGGGCAAGCCCTCATGCGCTTCGACCGCGGGCTTGGCGATGCGCTTCAGCGCGGCGGGCGGCGGCGCGAGCAGATTGGGGTGGCCGTCCGGGAAGACGGAAGCGAGCCACATCGCCTCGAGGTCGCTTCCCGAGATCCACAGGGCGCCGCCGTCGAGCACTTCGCGCACCCGTTCCGCGTAGAGGTCGAGGTCGAGCTCGTCCCAGGGCCTCTGGATCCAAAGATCGTCGAGGTCCTTCCAGTGGATTCCCGACACCCGGTTATTGTACTCGACTCCGACCAGGGTCGCGTTGGGATAGCCCTGGCGCAAGGACCGGACGATGCCGACGCCCGGCTGCGGGTTGCCTCCGCCATAGAGGCCACTGACATATACTTTCATTTTTCTTCCAGGCAGCAATGACTATTCGCCGGAACGGCGGTCATTTTTAGTGGGAACTTGTTCTGCTAAATCACCGTTCAGCTTGAGCGCTGCTGTGATTATTTAACGGAACCAAGACATTAACCAAGGTTAAAGATGGACGAATATTTTATAAAACAACTAAGCAGGGGGCCTGCGGTTCCGTCCGCGCGGGCGCAGGCGGTTTATCCAAGCTATGTCGACCTCGATCCCTATATCGACGTCGCCCGCCTGAAATCGCTGGATCTCTATCTGCGCGAGCGCCTGGAGCGGCGGATCGAGCGCGCCCGCGACCTGCAATTCTATACCGGGCCCTTCCTGCTCGACGGGCGGGCGCCCGACCGGCCGGGCCCGCGGATGGTCTATCTGGCCCACTCGTCGCGCGGCCACGGTCTCGAGACCTATTACGACCTCGACGATACCGAAGTGTGGCAGCCGAGCGACGAGGCGGCGGAATTTTCCGAGCTGATGGACTTCATCGCCACCCTGCCCTTCGCGGCGACCGGGCGGATGCTGATCATCTACGACGATTCGGGGCGCGAAGTGCCCGCCCATCGCGATCACGACGATGCCGATCTCTGCCACGAATTCATCTGGCTCAGGACCAATCTCGACAAGCCCTTCTACATGCTCGATCCCCGGACCGGCGCCAGGAACTATGTCGAGGGCCACAGCGCCTGGTTCGATACGGTCAACCAGTTCCACGGCGCCGATTCGACCGGCGGCCTGTCGTTCAGCATCCGGATCGACGGCCGCTTCAGCGAGTCCTTCCGGAGCCTGATCCCCTTCCCCGCGGCCGGCCGGGCCTCGGCGCCCGCGCTGTGGGCCGGGGCCGGGATGCGGCGAGCCGAGTGCAACCAATGAGCGTCCCGGTCTGTTCTCGCTTGGACAGGTAGAAGCGGGCGGGTGCCGAAAAGGAACCCTCGATGTTGCGTTGCATGATGGCTGCCCTTCTCGCCGCCGCGCCGCTCGGAGCGGCCCCGGCCCAGCAGGCGAAGACGGAGGGCTGGGCGCTCGCCGCCATGCCCAACGGCTGCATGGTCCAGGCGGTCTCGCCGCACGGGACGATGCTCTCCGTCTGGGCCTTCGCCGGCGAGGAGAAGCTGGGCTTCCTCCTCCAGAATCGCGGCTGGGAGGTCGAGGACGGCAAGAAGACCCCGCTCCAGGTCGAGTTCTCCGGCGCGCGGATCCTGCCGGTCGAGGCGACCGCCCGCGCCGACATCGATTCGGACGGGCCCGGCCTCTATTTCACGGTCGAGCCCGGCCGCGCCGACCGCGGCGACTTTCTCGCCGCTTTCACCAGCGCCCAGGGGATGAGCATCCGCCGCGACGGCGCGCGGGTCGACACCTTGCCGCTGGCCGGCAGCCGCGGCGCCATCTCGAGCCTCGCCAAATGCCTCGCCGATCGCTGGAACGATGCCGGCCCGGCTCCGGCGGAAGCGAAGGAAGAAAAGCGCGCCGACGATTCCATCTGAGCCCGGCCCGGACAGGACGCGTCATCCGGCGAAAGCCGGAATCCGTGAACACCGGTCCTGCCGCCCGAGTGCCGCGCCATAGGGTCCGGACCGGATGCGGACCGGCATTGGCTATTTGAAGTAGCTCGCGCCCGGCCGGGGCGCCGGCGCCTGCTTCTCGGCGCGCGGCTTGGGCGGCGCGCGCATCGCCGCCCGCGCCGCCGCCTCCGCGCCGTGGGTCGCAAGCTTGAGATAGGCCCCGTGCGCCCGCCGAAGCCGCTGCCGCTCGGCCTCGCTCCTGGCCTCGCCGAGCTGGGTCAGAGCCTCGTCGGCTTTCGCCTGATATTCCTCGGCATTGCTCATCGGAAAATTCCTTCGGGGAGGGAGGGGCCCGGCCTCAAGCCGGCGCTCGGCGCGAGCGTGGGCGCTTTGCCGGGCGCTGGCAAATTAATTCAGATCAACCCTCCGGCGAGCCGCCGCCCGACCGGCTCCGAAAGTGTCGAAAGGGGCCAATGCGCTCCGCGCCGGCCGTTTCACGTGGAACACACCGTGAACGTTCGGGTTTCTTCACCGGAAAGCGCTGGGAACAGGCTCCTCCATCGTCTCAAATCGCTCACCGGCGCGGCCCGCTTGCAGGACTAAGTGCTTGTCTTCAAAGCGATAAACGGAAGCGGCGAAATCCGGCTCGAAGCGCCGCAGTCCGACAGGAATCGCCACGAATCGCCACGGATCGCCACGAATCGCCACGAAGTGTGGATTTAGAGGGCTTGGCGGGCGTCGCGCCGGCACGAGGTACGGCGCCGCGCGCAGGGAAGGCTGGAGCGGCGCCGGGCCAGGGCGAAAGCGGGCGCCGGCCATCCCGCGGCCAGGCCGCCGGGCAGGACGAAGGGCGGGGGCGGCGGCCCGGGGCCGTCATCCGCTTCCCCGGCCGGGCCGCGCGCCTCCGCGCCCTGGATCAGCCCAACCCGTCCACGCCGATCCACAGACCGAGGAGCCCGATCAGCCCCGCCCCGGCATAAGCGGCCCAGGGCGGCGGTCCCGCCAGGCGGGCGTCCATCGCCTCTGCATATGCCGGCGGACGATCGTCCCGACGCTCAATCCGAACAGAAGCACGATCCCCGCCGCCACCGCCAGCTCGACGAGGGTGATGAGGTTGGACCGCCGGACGCAGGCCGGCCGGGATCCGCAATGGGCCGCGCCCCACGCCGAGACGAACAGGACTAGGCCGAGCAGAAGGAAGAGCACGGGCAAGGCGGCCAGGCAGCCGGCGACGGCGGGGATCGTGCCGGAGTAGAGGCGGGGCTCGTCGTCGGGCATGCGCCCTTTTTCTGCCCCGCCGGGGGAGCCGGGGCAAGGCGCGCCGCCCGTTCAGCCTCCAGCCGCCGCCAGCCGCGCCGCATCCCCCCGGATCGCCGCCAGCACCTCGTCGTCGATCGAATCCGGCTCGAGCTCATGCTCGAAGAAAAGCTCCAGCTTGGAGGCAAAGGCCGCGAAGTCCGGCGCCGCCGCCAGCATCACCCCCCGCACCGCCCCATCGAACGCCTCGAGCCGAGCCTCATAGACCGGCAGCCAAACCTCCTCCGCCTCGGCCGAAGACCCCGCCGTCGCCCGCTCGAACCCCCGAATCTCCGCCTCGGCGGAGCGGAAGGCGGCAAGGGCCCGCTCCCAATCCTCCCCTGCCTTCGCAGGGGAGGGGGACCGCCCGAAGGGTGGTGGAGGGGCCTCTTCGGGGCCGACACGCGCGACAAGAGGAATCCCCACCGCCGCGCCTAGCAGCGCGCGCCGCGACGGGTTATGGTCGCCAGCAGCCATCAGCCAAGCCGCCCGAGAGCAGCGCTGCGATCGCAGAGCGATCGAGAGCAGCGAACGGAGTCGGCACAGGCCGGCCGGCGAGGCGCGCGGACCATCCCCGCGCGAACTCGTCCGACGACAGGGCGCGGCTTTGCCGCGCCTAGCCCTCCGCCCAAGCTTCGATTAAGCTGCCCAGCAGCCATTACTCGCCTCCTTCCGGGAAAGGCGTGCGGTGGTCAGAGCCGGAGCAAGGTAGCCGCCTTGCTCCGGTTCGAAGGTTTGTTGGTACCGTCATTTCAGGGGTAAAGCAATAGCCGGTACCGAAAAAAGAGGCAGAGGGCGTCCGCCTACTGGGATAGGGCCAAACATCGGGCTCCGCCTTTACCCAGAGCTCGATGCTGCGCTGGATGCTTGGATTGCCGACCAGCCCGAGCCGAGGCCGAGCAGGCCGGAGGCGATCAGGCGGATTCTGCGGGAAGCGTTGATCGCGAACCTGTAGCGCCACTCAAAGCGCGACGATCGCCGGACAGGTGCAAATCCGGGACGAGACGTTGGACTGGGGGCTCGGGACGATCGCGCGTCTTGACAAGCCGTGTTAATCTCATCGGCGGGAGCAAATCAGCCGTTGGGGGACAAGTGCGGGCGGTCGATCTATTTTGCGGAACGGGAGGATTCTCCCGCGGAGCGCACGCAGCCGGGTTCGAAGTAGCGGCAGCCTTCGACTGCGACCCGGTCCTCACATCATCCTTTAGGTTCAATTTCCCTCAGACAAAGCTGGTTCTAGCCGATCTCGCTGGGACGACCGGAGAAGCCGTTTCCGCTGCGGCCGGCGGAGATGTGGACCTCATCTTCGGCGGTCCTCCATGCCAAGGGTTCAGCTCGATAGGTCACCGGCGTAAGGACGACCCGCGCCGAACGCTGCTGGGGCATTTTTTCCGGTTAGTCGGCGAGGTTCGGCCCCGTTCGTTCGTCATGGAGAACGTGCAGGGTCTTGCGTACGCCGAAGCCCTCCCCGAGCTACAAACCGCGCTTTCTGCGATTCCTGCGTCGTACGACATTCTGGGCCCGACCGTCCTAGATGCTGCCGCATTCGGCGCCGCGACTGCCCGCAAGCGCATATTCGTGATTGGGTATGATCGTGCTCGATGCGGCCCCATCAGTGCCGCCGATCTCGACGAAAGAAAGTCGCCGGCCGCGACAGTGGCACAGGCGTTTTCTGGTCTCGCGGATGCTCGGAAAGTTGCCGGGAGCGGTGCATTCGACATCTGGCAGATGCGGCTGGATGCGCCGCTTTCCTCTTATGCTGAGTTGCTCGCTGATCACGACAGACGGTTTACTGGCAACCAAAGGACCG
>DASVPM010000277.1:0-2628 GCA_036382815.1 Allosphingosinicella sp. | reverse complement strand
CCCGGAATCGTCCTGTGGGCGCTGGCCCGCCGCGACCTCTTCGCCCCGGGCCTGGCCGGTGCCGGCCTGCCGCCGGACCGGCTGCTCTACGCCGAATGCGGGGGCGACGAGGACGTGCTCGCGGTGATGGAGGAAGGGCTCCGCCACGGCGGCCTCGCCGCGGTGGTCGGCGAAGTGGGCCGGGCCGCAATGCCCGCCACCCGACGTCTCCAGCTCGCCGCCGAGGAAGGGGGAACGCTCGCCCTGATGCTTCGGCGCTGGCGCGGCAACGGCGAGGATCCGCTTGGCATCCCGTCGGCCGCCGTCACCCGCTGGCGTCTCGCCTGCGCCCCGTCCTCGCCCCTTCCGGTGGCCGGGATCGGCCGCCCCCGCTGGCGCCTCGCCCTCGCCCGCCAGCGCGGCGGAGCGCCCTTCGACCTCATAGTGGAGACCCCCGATGCCGAGGCTCGCCTCGCTCTACCTTCCGTTCCTGAGCACCGACCGGGTGAGGGCGAGCGAGAGAGAAAGGCGGCGTGAGGCCGTAAAATCCTCCCCTGCATTTGCAGGGGAGGGGGACTACCCGAAGGGTGGTGGAGGGGCCCTTTCCGAGTCTGGAAGAACCCCTCCACCGCGCTCCGCGCGGTCCCCCTCCCCGGCAAATGCCGGGGAGGATTTGAAAAGAGAACCCTGCTCCTGCCCCAACGAATCCCACTGGCGCCCCGGTGCCCGCTGGGCGCGCGCCGGGGCCGGCGCTTCCAAGTTCACGAAAAATACCGCGCACCCGATGAACTTCGTGAACTTAGCGCCGGATAAGCCGCCCCTCCTCCTCTCGCGCCGGGTCGGCAACCGTCTCCTCGTCGCCGCCGCCTCGCCGGAAGCGCGGGGGCTCGGCCTCCATCCCGGACTGGCGGTCTCGCAGGCCCGGGCCCTCGTCCCCGGCCTCGACGTCCGCGACGAGGATCCGGAAGCCGATGCGGACGTCCTCCAGCGCCTCGCTTTGTTCGCCGCCCGCCGCTGGACTCCGCGCGCCGCCGTCTCGCCCCCCGACGGCCTGTTCCTCGACCTCACCGGAGTCGCCCATCTGTTCGGAGGCGAGGAGAATATGTGCCGGCGGATTCTCGCTTTCTGCGCCCGCGCCGGCTTCGCCGCCCGGATCGCCGTCGCCGGGACGCCGGGCGCCGCTCATGCCCTCGCCCGCTTCGGTCCGGGCACGATCTGCCCGGTCAACGGCGAGCCCGAAGCCCTGGCCCCGCTCCCGCTCGCCGCGCTTCGAGTCGAGGAACCCGTCCTCGCCGCCGCCCGCCGACTCGGCCTCGAGACGGTGGGCGATCTCCTTCCCTTGCCCCGCGGCCCGCTCCAGCGCCGCTTCGGCAAGACCCTTCTCGCCCGTCTCGACCAGGCGCTCGGCCGAATGGGCGAGCCGATCGAGCCGGTGGTTCCCGAGGAAGCGCCCTCGGCCATCCTCCGCTTCGCCGAGCCCATCGCCACCGCCGAGGCGATCGCCGAGGCGCTCGGGCACCTCATGTCCAGCCTGATCGGGACGCTCGCCAAAGCCGGCCTGGCGGCGCGCAACCTCGCCTTGCTCTGCGACCGGGTCGACGGAAAAGTGGAGCGGATCGCCATCGGCACCGCCCGGGCGACCCGCGACGGCGCCCACCTGCTACGGCTGCTGGCCATGAAGATCGAGCGGATCGAGCCCGGCTTCGGCCTCGATTCGATGCGCCTCGTCGCCGGCCGGGTCGAGCCGCTCGCCCCCGAGCAGCTCTCCGGCGACAAGCCCGAGGCCGACCTCGCCATGCTCGTCGACCGCCTCGCCGGCCGGCTCGGCCACCGCCGCCTCTACCGCGCCACCGCGGTCGAAAGCGACGTCCCCGAGCGGAGCGTCGCGCGCACCGGCCCGCTCGAAGCCGCTTCGTCCTGGCCGAAATGGCCGCGTCCCGTCCGACTCCTCGTTCCGCCCGAGCGGGTCGAGAATGTCGTCGCCCTGCTCCCCGATCTTCCGCCCCGCCGATTCACCTGGCGCGGCCGCGCCTACCGGGTCGCCCGGGCCGACGGTCCCGAGCGGATCCACGGCGAATGGTGGAAGCGCACCGCCGAAGCGGAGGGGGTGCGCGACTATTTCCAGGTCGAGGACGAGGAGGGGGCAAGGTTCTGGCTCTACCGGAGGGGCGACGGCGTCGATGGGCGCACCGGCGACTTGAGCTGGTACCTGCACGGGGTGTTCGGATGAGAAAAAAAGCGATGCCGTGTGCAACTCGTCCAACTCGTCCACTTCGGGGGATTGAGGACAAGAATCCTCCCCGGCATTTGCCGGGGAGGGGGACCAGGCGAAGCCTGGTGGAGGGGTTCTTCCGGACCCCGCAGAACCCCTCCACCGCGCTTCGCGCGGTCCCCCTCCCCGCGAAATCGCGGGGAGGAAATTAAGCCATGTACATAGAGCTCCAGGCCGTCACCCATTTCTCCTTCCTTCGCGGGGTCTCGAGCGCGGAGGAGATGTTCTCGGCCGCCGCCCTGCTCGGCTATCCCGCGCTCGGGCTGACGGACCGGAACAGCGTCTGCGGCCTCGTGCGCGGATTGGTCGCGGCCGAGGCCACCGGCATCCGCCTCGTCGCCGGTTGCCGCCTCGACCTGGTGGACGGCTCGTCGCTC
>DASVPM010000276.1:0-9015 GCA_036382815.1 Allosphingosinicella sp. | reverse complement strand
TGGGCCATCAGGAATCCCAGCCCTGAAGTCTGGGCATAGTTCATCTGGGCCGCGGCGAGGCCGACGGTGAGCGTGTACATGTCGCTGCGGGTCGCCGAGATGAGCGGCCACCAATAAGCGTTCCAGGTGCCCAGGAAGGTGAACACGCCTAGGGTGGCCTGGGCCGGAAGCGTCAGCGGCAGGAGCACCTTCCAGAACAGCTTGAGCCGCGAGGCGCCGTCGAGCATCGCGGCTTCGTCCAGGTCCCTCGGGATCGCCCGCATATATTGGGTCATGAAGAAGACCCCGAACGGCCCGGCCAGCCCCGGAAGGATCAGCCCGGGATAGCTGTTGTGGAGCCTCAGCTCGGCGAACAGCTGGTGCTGCGGAAGGATCACCGCCTGCTCGGGGATGGCGAGGCCGAGCAGGACGAAGATGAAGAGCGTCCGCCGGAACGGGAATTCGAGGCGGGCGAAGCCGTAGCCGGCGAGGCTGCACAGGACGAGCACTCCGAGCGTCGTCCCGCCCGACACGACGAGGCTGTTCACCAGCCAGCGGAACACCTGGTTGCCCTGCAGGATCGAGCGGTAATTTTCGAGCGTGTAGGGCGGCGACAGAGCCGCGCCACTGTTGCCGACCAGGGCCGCGTTCGCCTTGAGCGAGAGCAGCAGCGTCCAGACGAGCGGCGCGAGCATGACGAAGGCCGCCAGCAGGATCGCGACGAGGGTCAAGGGCGACCAGCGGGTGCGGCTAGGCTCAGCCATCGAACTTCGCCTTTTCCATATCCTCCCCTGCATTTGCAGGGGAGGGGGACCACCCCAAGGGTGGTGGAGGGGTCTTACGGACTCCGAAGAACCCCTCCACCAGGCTTCGCCTGGTCCCCCTCCCCCGGGAATCCGGGGGAGGAATTAATGAGTGCCCCACCCTACCGGCCACGCTCGTCCTCCGATCCCCGCATCGTGGTGAGATATTGGGTGAGCGTGATCAGCACGATGAACCCGAACAGCACCTCAGCCGCCGCCGTCGCATAGCCCAGCTCCCAACGGCCGAACGCGGATTCGAACATGAACAGCACCATCGTCCGCGTCGCCCCGCCCGGCCCGCCGCCGGTGAGGAGCTGCGCCTGGCCGAAGATCTGGAGCTGGGCCGCGGTCTGGAGCATGACGACGAGGACGACGGTGCGCTTCAGCGCCGGAAGCGTGACCCGCCGCAGGGTCGTCCAGCGGCTCGCCCGGTCGAGCGCCGCGGCTTCGTAGACGTCGCCCGGAATCTGCTGGAGGCCGGCGAGGAACAGCATCATCGGCAATCCGATCGACCACCAGATCGTCGTGATCGCAAGCGCCCAGAGCGACCAGGTCGGGTGGCTCAGGAACGGGATCGGCTCGGCCCCGAGCGCCTGGGCGGTCTCGCCGAGAAGCCCCGCGTCGGGGGCGAGCACGAACCGCCAGATCAGGGTGACGATGGTCACCGACAGGACCGAGGAGGAGAAGAATATGCCCCGGAAGATCGCGGCGCCCCGCGTCGCCCGGTTGAGCGCGAGCGCCAGCGCCAGGGCAAGCACCGTCAGGATCGGGACGATCATCAGCGCGAGAGCGAAGGTGTTGAGGATCGACCGGACGAAGGTGTCGTCGGCGAACAGACGCGCATAATTGTCGAGCCCGACGAAGGTCCCTTCGCCGAACAGGTCGACCCGCCGGACGCTGAGCGCCATCCCCCTCATCAGCGGATAGATCAGGATGACGACATAAGCGGCCAGGAAGGGCAGCACGAACAGCATGCCGCTCCAGTCGCGGCGTCGGACCCCCGCTTTCATGCCGCCGGCCCGCCCGGCTCCCCGGCGAAGGCCGGGGCCCAGCCTCGCTGCGGCCGGAAGCTGGGCACCGGCCTTCGCCGGGGAACATCAAAGCCCGATTCCGCGGTCCGCGGGTATCGCGGGAACGGCGCGCTCACTCGCCCGCCGCCTCGGCATGATAGCCCGACTCGTCGGGCCCGAAGATGTGCGCCGAGCCGCCCTCGATCCTGAGCCCCACCGTGTCTCCGATGCGGATCCGGCTCATGCCCTCGTCCTCCGCGGTGATCGCCTGTCCGTCGGCGAGCCGGGCGTAAATGAGGGTCCGCTCGCCGAGCCGCTCGACCAGCTCGACCTTGGCCGCCGTGCCGCTCGCGCCGCCGCCGGCGACCCGCACGCTCTCCGGCCTGAGGCCGATCTGCAACGGCCCGTCCGCCGGCAATCCGGTCCGCGGCACCCGGGTCTCCACCTCCGACCCGTCGCCCAGGCTGACCCGCGCGAACGGCCCGCCGCCTTCGACCAGGGTCGCCGGCGCGAGCGCCATCGCGGGCGAGCCGACGAAGCGGGCGACGAAGGTGTTGGCCGGCCGGGCGTAAATCTCCATCGGCGCTCCGACCTGCTGGATCCGCCGGTCGTTCATGACGACGATCCGGTCGGCCAGCGTCATCGCCTCGGCCTGGTCGTGGGTCACCATGATGAAGGCCGCGTCGACCCGCTGGCGAAGCTGCGCGAGCTCGACCCGGGTCCGCATCCGCAGCGCCGCGTCGAGGTTCGACAAGGGCTCGTCGAGCAGGAACAGCTTCGGGTTCTTGACGATCGCCCGGCCGATCGCGACCCGCTGCCGCTGTCCGCCCGACATCTGCCCCGGCTTCTTGTCGAGCTGGCTCTCGATCTCGAGCACCCGGGCGGCTTCCGCCACCCGCGCCTCGATCTCGTCCTTCGGCACCTTCGCGTTCCTGAGCCCGAAGGCCATGTTCTCGCGCACCGTCATATGCGGGTAGAGCGCATAATGCTGGAACACCATCGCCACGCCGCGATTGCCCGGCGCCCGCTGGTCGATCCGCTCCCCCTCGAGCCAGACCTCGCCCGCGTCGGCCGTTTCCAGCCCCGCGATGATCCTCAGCAGGGTGGACTTGCCGGACCCCGAAGGCCCGAGAAAGGCGACGAACTCCTTCTCGCCGAGGGTGAGGGAGACATCGTCCAGGACGAGCGTCTCGCCATAAGCCTTGCTGACGTTGCTAAGCTCCAGACTGGCCAATGCTTTCCCCTTCGCGGCGGCGATTTGTCGGACAAGTCGCGGGAGACGTCAATGGCTCGCGCAACGCCGCGCGGCACCGGAACCGCCCGGTCATGCCGAACTTGTTTCAGCATCCAGCGTCGAGCAGCGCTGCGCCGCGAACCTGGACCCTGAAACGGGTAGGCACATATCCCCTTCAGACCTGTAAGCGCAAAAAGCCGAGCCAACCTTTCCGACTCCACGATCGGAGAAGCCTCCAGAGTTGGCCAATCAGATCCGCGCCAGCTTGCCGGCCGCGATAACGGGTCCCGTCGGCGAGCCGGACGGGGAACCGCCCTCGGGCTCGACGGACAGGGCCAGGGTCACGTCGGGCTTCAGTTCGGCGAGCATCGGCGCCGGCACGGCCATTCGACGGGGGCCGCCCGCGACGAACAGGCCCATCGAGCGCGGCTTGCCGTCGGCGGGGATCAGCCAGAGCTCGTGAGCGTGGCCGGGGGACGGCTCCACGCCCGCCGACGGAGTGACGATCAGGCTTTCGCGAACGGGATCGTAGGTCGCCACCAGCTTCGCCGCGCTGTCCTCGGCGCTCATCATCGCGACGAGCGGGGCCTCCGGGGGCCGCGGAGCGGGGGCGGGCGCGTCCGGACGGGTCACCAGGAAGAGCGCGAGCGAGGCGGCGAGCGCCGTCGCCGCAGCGAAATAGCCGCGCCACAAATTGACCTTGCGCCGAAGCTGGACGACATTCGACCCCTCGGCCCCGACCGGAACCGGAAGCGGGCCCGGGGTGATCGCCCGCTGGACCCGCGCCCACAGATCGGGCGGCGGCGAAGCGGACTCGACCTCACCCAGCAGCGGCGCGAACCGGCCCGACCATCGCGCGACCCGCTGCCGAAAATCCTCGTCCGCCGCGAGCAGGCGCACCGCGCCGGCCCGTTCGTCGCCCTCGAGCAGGCCGAGCGCATATTCGCCGGCCAGCCGGTCGAGCGCGTCGTCGCCCGGCATGTCGCGATCGTCGCTCATCGCTCCAGGCACCCGCGCAGCCGGAGCAGGCCCCGGCGGATCCAGCTCTTCATCGTCCCCAGCGGCACGCCTTCGCGCTCGGCGAGGTCCGAATAGCTCGAGCCGTCGAGAAAGGCCGCGCGGATCGCCTGGCCGGCGCGATCCTCGAGCTCCTCGAGGCAATCGGAAAGGCGTTCGCCTTCCTGGGCGTCTTCCAGCACGTCGAAGGCGGAGGCCCCGGAATCCGGAATGTCCGCCGCCGCTTCGAGCCCCGCGGTCGCGTCCGGACGGCGTTGACGAAGCCGGTCGATCGACTTGTTGCGGGCGACCACGGCCAGCCAGGTGATCGCGCTCGCCTTCGCGACGTCGAAGCTTGCCGCCTTGCCCCACACCGCGACATAGGTTTCCTGGAGCGCTTCCTCCGCCTCGGTGCGGCTGCCCAGCAGCCGAAGGCAGATGCCGAACAGCTTGGCCGAGGTCCGCTCGTAGAGATCCGCCATCGCCTCGCGGTCGCCGCGCGCGACGGCGCCGAGCGTCCCGGCGAGGCGACGACCTTCCTCGGACCCGGATCGGATGGCGGCGGCATGATCCATGTTATCGGCCATGCACGATCCTGCCATGGCGGGGAAGGGCCGGTGGTTTGAGAGCGGAGCCGGCAGGTTTCGACAGGGGACCATGACCGGCTCCGCTCTCGCCGGGACGCGTCCGCACAGGGGGCACGGACGGACGCGCCCCGGATCAGGGCATCAGCACCGTGTCGACGACATGGATGACTCCGTTGGACTGCATCACGTTGGCGGTGGTGACCCGCGATTTGCCGCCCTTGGAATCGGTCAGCACCAGCCAATTGCCCTGCATGCTCGCCATGAGCCGCTCGCCCTGGACGGTGGTGAAATGGGCCATCCCGCGACCGGCGCGAATCTTCGCGGCGATCTGGGCCGACGTCATCCGGCCCGGGACGACGTGGTAGGTGAGGATGCTGGTCAGCATCGCCTTGTTCTGGGGCATGACCAGGGTCTGGACGGTGCCGGCGGGAAGCTTGGCGAACGCCGCGTTGGTCGGCGCGAACACGGTGAACGGTCCGGCGCCCGACAGGGTGTCGACCAGGCCGGCGGCCTTGACGGCGGCGACCAAGGTCGTGTGGTCCTTCGAATTGACCGCATTCTGGACGATCGTCCTGTTCGGATACATGGCGGCGCCGCCGACCATCGGATTCTTGGCGACCGCCATTCCGCCGGCGGCGGCGGCGAGCGCGGTGGCGAGCAGCGCGCTGCGCATCTTGAGCTTCATCATGATTCTGGATCTTCCTTGTTGATGCAGCCCTCGAAAGGCGGCGTCGGAAGATACGGTGCCTTGCGGCCGCCGGATGCGCACGGCCGCGAATTTCTTTTGAGAAAGAGAGTGGCGGGCGGGGGCCGCGCTGGCGGCTTCACCCGTTCGGGCGATTCCTTGCTGACCCGGTCCACCCGGAAGGGGCGCGGGCAGCCCTGCGCCGGGCTTGTGCCGGTCAGTCCCCCTCGACCCCCGGATAGGGCCGCGCCTTCAGCATCTCCGCCAGATGGGCCGCGTTGCCCGCCGCCATCGCGGCCGTCTCCATGACCTTGTCCGGGATGCCCGGCAGGTCCTGGAAGTCGACGTCGCCCATCGCCTCCCCCACCCAGTAAGCCGTGGCGAGAGCCGGCACCGTCCACCCCGTGTCCGACAGAGCCTGGTAGAGCTGGGCCGAGACGCAGTGGGCGCCGTCCTCGTTGCCGACCACGGCGACCAGGGCGATCTTGCCGAAGCTTGGCATCCGGCCCTTGTCGTCCGTCTCCGAGAGGAAGGCGTCCATCCGCTCGGCGACCCTTTTGGCGAGGCTCGACATCTGCCCCATCCAGATCGGCGTTCCGAAGATGAGGATGTCCGCCTCGAGGATCCGGCCCCGCAGCTCCGGCCACGCATCCCCCTCCCCTTCGTCCGACGTCACGCCCGGCTTCACGTCGTGATCGGCGATGCGGATCGTGCCGCTGAAATCGACGCCCTTCTTCTTCAGCTCGGAGACGAGGAGGCCGATCATCCTGTCGGTGGACGAGCTCTCGCCGCCGCTGCGCTTCAGGGTGCAATTGATCGCGATGGCGGTGAGGGTCATGTCGGGGCTCCGGCTCGATCTGGATCGGGAGACGCGGCGGCGAGGCCCCGGGTTCCCTTTCGCCTCCGGAACAGTGCCTCCGCTTCGCCCGTTGGAGCCCCGCCCGGTGCGCAATACCGGGTGCAACAGGAGGAAATTCATGCGCCGATCGTCTCTCCGGACCGCGCTCGCGTCCGCCGCCATCCTCTCTTTCTCGGCTCCGGCCTGGGCTCAGGAAGACCTCGCCGAGAAGGCCAACGAGCTCGCCGAGCAGGCCAATGACGTCCAGGCCCAGGCGGGCGCCCTCGCCAACGAGGCGGCCAGCGCCGCGGCCGAGCGCGACGATCGCGACCGCGACGGTGCCGACGGAGCCGCGGCCGACGCCGCCAACGCCACCGGGGTCGGCGACGGCCGCGACGACGACGACGGCGACAGCGGCAAATGGGGGCTGCTCGGGCTGCTCGGCCTCGCCGGGCTGCTCGGCCTGAGGAAGCGCGACGACCACCGGGTCCGGGTCGACCCCACTCGCGACAACCGGCTCTAGCCCGGAAAAAGTCGGGGCCGGCACGTGCTTGGCACGATGCCGGCCCCGCCCCCGTTACGCAACCCGAGGGGCCCGTCGGGGCCGGCGCTCGACATACATCGCCGAACGCCGCGCCGGCCGTGGAGGGCGATCGAGCCTTTGCACGAGCAGCGATGATGAAGGTGTGAACGGGCCTGACAGCCCTCGTTCAGTCGGCGCCCGCCGCTAGAGCCTCCTCACCCGGGGCTCGGCCCGCGGCCGCATCAGCTCGCTCATCGCCCAGACCTTCCCGGCCGAAACCTCGTCCGAAGGCCCGTCCCCCTCCGGTCCCACCGGACTATCCCCGTCGCTCACGCAGCACCTCCCCCGCGGCCCCCGCCGCGTCAGCGCGGGCCCGTTCCCCGCGAGGTCCTGCTGGGCCGGGGACCACCGGTCCCCAGGGGCGGCCCCGAAGGCCGCTTCGGCGCGTCGCCGGGCCGGCCGCAAACGACCGCCCCACCGGGCCTCGACTACCGGGACGCAACTTCCGGCAGCCTTTGTGCGAGTCGTAGCACGCGCGAATGCGATAAGCAAGAACAAAGAGCGAACTAATTCTTCATCGTCATGCCGGCCGTGCTCTGGCATCCGCGCTCGCCCTTCGCGATTCGCGCCCTTGGCGTGAGTCAAAAAAGCGGTTGTGCACGCGTAGCCGCCAAGCCGCGAAGGCGCATCATCTCCGCAGAACGCTACCCACAACCTATTTCCGCTTACGTCCTCTCGTGTCGTTGCGAAGGTCAGATGCCGGCCTTATTCTCTTTCCCGAAGGAGACGCCCACTGGCGGACAGGCACCAGCTCATCGTCACCTTGCCCGACGACATGGCGGACCGGGTCCGGGCCAAGGTCGCTTCGGGCGAATATGCGAATGAAAGCGACGTCGTCATCGAGGCCCTGCGCGCCCTCGATGATCGCGACCGCGACTTGGAGCATTGGCTGCGAGGGTCTAAACAGTGACAGTATACATTTACCGGAAAGATGAAGCCGGATGCCCGAACGTTCGTGGGTAAATGTATACTGTCACTTTCTGTCACTGTTTTCCGTGGAGGGCACTAGGCCAGGGCCGTCCCCGGGTCGCCGGCCCGACCTTGCGGCCGAGCCTCGACTCGAGCGACTGAAGGAAAGCGGCGCCGCCTAGTGCATAGCCCGTCCGCTCACGGCTTCGGATGGCTCTGAGCGCGGGCTCTTCGAGGCCGCCGTCGAGCAGCGCCCGCCAGTCCGGTATCCGTTCGAGCAACGCGCCGCTCTCCCCCACCGGGTCGCCGGCCAGCCCCAGATGGGCGCTCGCGCTCGACCAGCGCCAATCCTCGGGCCGCCGCACCAAGCCGGCGCGGACCGGGTTCAGCTCGACATAGCGCGCGCAGGCGATCAGCCATTCCTCGTCCATTGGAAAGGAGGCGAAACGCTCCTGCCACAAATGCCCCTTCCAGTCGGAGCGCCGGTTGACGGTCGCGGCATAGCGCCGGTGCGGCTCGGCCAGCGCGGCCCTCAGGCCGTCTTCATGCGCCGGCACGAGGACGAGGTGGACGTGGTTGGGCATCAGGCACCAGGCCCAGACCTGGGTCCCGGCCTTCTCGCACCCGGCCTTCAGCAATCGCAGATAATGCCGCGCGTCCGCGGCCGAGAAGAAGACGCGCTGCCGCCGGCTGCCCCGCTGGGTCACGTGATGAGGAACATGGGGAACGACGAGGCGGGCAATCCGTGGCATGAGGCGCAGGCTAGCGCCCCCGCCGCCTCATCCAAAATCCGCATCCAGCGTGTGACAGTGACAGCGTGTGACAGTGACAGTATACATTTACCCGTCGGATGCGATCCGCCGCCGTGGGTAAATGTATACTGTCACTGTTTATTGCTGTCACTGTTTATTGGAACGACCGAGGTCGGAGGAGCGGAGGCTGAGACGGCCTTGCTCACCGTCATCGCCCCTCGCCCTGCGCCGCCGGCATGGCCCGGCGCCGAATGAGGCGGCAGCTCTGTTCTACCCTGGACGCCGCGCGGGGCCGGTGCCGGCTTGCCCGGGCGGGTGAATGAGGACCGCCGTCTGGCTTGATAGATAGACAGTCTCTGTCTAGCCTCTTCGTGACGGCATCGGCCAGGATTTGCAAAATGGAACGAAGCCTTCCGGCATTTCTGCTGGTTCAGGGCGTGACGGTTTCCCGGATCATCGCTGCAATTCTGATTGGAGCCTTGGCCCAGCACGGGACGCCATTCATTTTAGGATTATACATATTTGCCCTCGCGAGCGATTTTCTCGACGGGTTTCTGGCCAGGAGGCTCGGGGTCTCTAGCGCGCTTGGGCATGCTCTCGACTTGATCGCAGATAAACTCCTGACGGCGGTATCGCTTC
>DASVPM010000275.1:0-4116 GCA_036382815.1 Allosphingosinicella sp. | reverse complement strand
AAAGCCCTTCGAGCAAGGCCGCGCGCCGACCCCAGGCCGATCCCGAATCGCCGTCGCCGACGATGACGATCTCCTCGAGCGTCGGCTTCTGCTTCTTCGGGAGCTTGGTCCGGTACCGGTCGAAGCGCCAGCTCCGGGCCGAGGCGCCGAGGCCGATCCGGGCGGCCGCTTCGCCGTCGAGGCCGAGGCCGGAAAGGTCGATTACCAGCCGGGTCTCGCCGGAGGTCAGAAGGCGCGCGGCGAGGGCCCCGCCGACCTTCTCGAACAAGGCATCGTCCTGGCGGCGGTCGCCGAGCCCGACCAGAAGCAGCCGGCGGGCGCCCTCCCCTTCGGCGACGAACGTCTCGGCGACCGAGGCCGCCTCGCGCTCGAAGCGCTGGGCCTCGGCGGCACGGGCGGCGACGGAGCGGGTGGCGGGATCGAGGCCGGCGAGGCGATCGGCGATCATGTCCTCGCTCCACACCGGAAGGGCGAGCGCGTAGGCGCCGGCGGGACGCTCACTGGCGAAGCTGATTTTCATGGGCGTTGCTTTGCTCCTGGCTTTGGGACTGCCTCTAGGCCTTCGTCTTGTTCCTGCAAAGGGCCCCACGTCATCCCGGCGGAAGCCGGGACCTCAGCGAGGAAACGCGCCTCTTCCGAATCGAGGTCCGGGCTTTCGCCGGGATGACGGCTTCGTCCATCCATCCGCCCTGCGCCATTGCGGCCCCGCCCTTCCAATGCGATAGGCGCCGAAGGCAAGCGCGTGCTCCTGGCGGCGGGGAAAGTGAAGAAGCTCAATCTCATCTGCCTGACCGCGCTGCCGCTGCTGGTCGCCGCTCCGGGCGCCGCGCGCGGCCAGCAGACGGGTCCCGTCGTCGACGACGGCTCGGCCGCGCCGGCCGCCCCGGCCGCGGATTCGCGGGAGGTGGCGTTCAGCTCGGACGAGCTCAGCTATGACAGCGAGGCGCAGGTCGTGACCGCCAGCGGCGACGTGCGCATGACCAGCGAGGGCAACAGGCTCCGCGCCGAGCGGGTGACCTGGAACCGGACCACCGACGAGGTTCGGGCCGAGGGCAATGTCCGGGTCGTCAATCCGGGCGGCGACGTCGCTTATGCGGACAGCGTCGTCCTCACCGATGCCTTGCGGGACGGCGTGGTCCAGAACATGCTGCTCGTCCTTGCCGACGGCGGCCGGCTCGCCGCGGACAGCGCGGAGCGCAAGGACGGCTACACGACCCTCTACCGGGCGGCTTACTCGCCCTGTGCGGTGGTGAACCACAAGGGCTGCCCGAAGAATCCGACCTGGCAGATCAACGCGGTCAAGGTCGTGCACGACCCGGTCAAGCATCGGATCCGCTACGAGGGCGCCTCGCTCAACCTGCTCGGGGCCCGGATCGCGGCCCTGCCCTTCCTGTCGCATCCCGACGGAAGCGAGGGCGGCGGCACCGGGGTGCTGGTCCCCGACATCAGGCTCAGCTCGAGCAACGGCTTCGAGCTTGCCGTCCCTTATTATCTCAAGCTGGCCCCCAATCGCGACGCCACGATCACGCCTCACGTCTATACCGAGGTCGCCCCCATGCTCGAGGGCCGCTATCGGCAGCTGACCCGGCTCGGCGCCTTTCAGCTGGGCGGGTATCTGACCTACGGGTCGCGCATCCCGATCACCGCGCCGCTCACAACCGTCGAGGATCAGGGCGTTCGCGCCTATCTCGATGGGAACGGCCGCTTCCAGCTGAGCCCGATCTGGAGCGTGACCGCGTCGGGCCGCTACGTCACCGACCGGACTTTCCTTCGCCGCTACGACATATCGCGCGACACGAGGCTGCGCTCGGTGATCGAGGCCGAGCGGATCACATCGGACAGCTACGTTTCGATCGCGGGCTGGGCCTTTCAGGGGCTTCGCGTGACCGACGTCGCGGGCCAGCAGCCGATCGCCCTGCCCGCGATCGACGCGCGCTGGCGCCCGTCCGCGAAGATCTGGGGCGGGCAGCTGGAGCTGCAGGCGAACAGCCTGGCAATCCTCAGGACCGGCGGCCAGGACACCCAGCGCGCCTTCGGCGGCGCCCGCTGGGACCGGCGGAGCCTGACGCCCTGGGGCCAGGAAATGCTGCTCACCGCCTATGCGCGGGGCGACCTCTACCACAGCAGCGACAACCTGCTCACCGACACGATCATCTATCGCGGCGAGGCGGGGTGGCACGCCCGGGCGATCGGGGCTCTCGCCGCCGAGTTCCGCTGGCCGCTTGTCGGCCCGTTCATGGGCGGCACGCAACGCCTGACCCCCCGCCTGCAGCTGGTCGCCTCGGGGGCGAGCGACAATCTCGAGATCCCGAACGAGGACGCCCGGGCGGTGGACCTCGAGGATTCGAACCTCTTCGCGCTGAACCGATTCCCGGGCTACGACCGCTGGGAGAACGGGCCTCGGATAACCTACGGCCTCGACTGGGGCCTGGATTTGCCCGGGATTGCGGTCAGGACCACGATGGGCCAGAGCTACCGCCTCGACGACAAGCCGAGCATCCTCCCTCCCGGCACTGGGCTTTCCGACCGCTTTTCCGATTATGTCGGACGCACCAACGTCAAGCTGGGCCGCAAGCTCAACCTCGTCCACCGCTTCCGCATCGACAAGGAGAGCCTGGCGCTGAGGCGCAACGAGGTCGACGCCGTCGTCGGCGGGCGCCAGACCTACGCGACCATCGGCTATCTCCGCCTCGACCGCAATATCGACCCCTCGATCGAGGATCTGCGCGACCGCGAGGAAATCCGCCTCGGCGGGCGGGTGCGCTTCGCCCGCTTCTGGTCGGTCTTCGGCTCGACCGTCATCGACCTCACCGACGCCAAGGAAAGCCCGCTCTCCTCGGCCGACGGTTACGAACCGGTGCGCCACCGGATCGGGATCAGCTATGACGACGATTGCCTGGAAATCGGAGTCACCTGGCGCCGCGATTACGACAGGGTCGGCGACATCGACCGGGGCAACACCTTCCAGTTCCGGGTGGCATTGAAGAATCTCGGGCGCTAAGACAGGCTGGTCAAGCTGGGGTTCAGCAAATTTCAGGCACCGCTGGCGGCCTGCGTTACTTGGAGGAATGATGAAGCTCGGCATCTATCACGGGGCGGCCCTGGCGCTGGCCGCCTCTCTCGCCGCCGCGGCGGCCGTGGCCCAGACGGTAAGCGACGCCGGCCCGGCATCCGTGCCGTCGGCGAGCCTCAACATCCCCGCCAACCCGCAGTTCATCACTGAGGAAGATCCCAATCTGCGCAAGGCGACGGCGATCGTCAACGGCACCGTCATCACCCGCACCGAAGTCGACCACCGGCTCGCCATCATCAGGATGGCGGCGGGCGGCCAGATTCCGGCCGAGGAGCTTCCCCGCCTCCGTCAGCAGGTGCTCCGCAACCTCGTCGACGAGGTGCTTCAGATCCAGGCGGCCGAGCAGGCCGACATCAAGATCAGCAAGGCCGAGGTCGACCAGTATTTCGCCCGCTACGCCCAGTCGCAGTTCAAGATGACGGCCGATCAGATGGCCGCCTTCCTGCGCTCGAACGGTGCCTCGCCGGAGACCCTCAAGCGGCAGATCCAGGGCGAGATGGCCTGGACCCGCCTGCAGAGCCGGAAGATCGAGCCCTTCGTCAATATCAGCGAGGACGAAGTGAGCGCCGTCATCGAGCGGCTCAACGCGGCCAAGGGCACCCAGGAATTCAAGGTCTCCGAAATCTTCCTTTCGGCGACTCCGGAGACGGCCGCGGAAACCCGTGCCAATGCCGATCGGATCGTCCAGCAGCTGCGCGGCGGCGCCTCCTTCCTCGCTTATGCGCGGCAATTCTCGGAAGCCTCGACCGCCGCGGTCGGCGGGGATCTCGGTTGGGTCAGGGCGGCCCAGCTGCCCGAGGCCCTCGCCGGGGCCGTCCAGACCATGCCGGTCGGCAGCATCAGCGATCCGATCGCGATCCCCGGCGGCTTCTCGATCGTCCAGGTCGCGGACACGCGGCAGGTGCTGACCGCCGATCCGCGCGACGCGGTCCTCAGCCTGAAGCAGATGACGGTCCGCTTCACGCCCGGAAGCCCGAAGAACGTCGTCGAGGAAAAGGTCCAGAGCCTGCTTCGCGCCACCCAGACGATGGGCGGGTGCGGCG
>DASVPM010000274.1:0-2402 GCA_036382815.1 Allosphingosinicella sp. | reverse complement strand
CCGATCATCGCCCAGCGCGCACCGCAGCCGTGGCGGGGCTGGCAGCGGTCCGAGGATTATTACAACGAGGGCCTTCTGATCTGGCTCGACGTCGACCGGATCCTTCGCGAGCAATCGAAGGGGCAGCGCTCGCTCAACGACTTCGCGCGGCTCTTCTTCGGGGTCAACGACCGCGATTACGGCGAGCTCAGCTACACCCTGGGGGACATCGTCGCGCTGCTGAACCGGGTACAGCCCTACGATTGGTCGACCTATCTCGACCGCCGCCTCAACGCCTATACCGAGCGGGCGCCGCTGGAAGGGATCAATGAGGGCGGCTACCGGCTGGTCTATACGGACGCTCCTACCGACTGGTTCAAGTCGGGCGAGAAGAAGTCGAAGGCGGTGGACCTGACCTATTCGGGAGGCTTCAGCGTCAGCACCAAGGACGGGGCCGTCACCGCCGTCCTCTGGGACTCGCCCGCCTTCGACGCCGGCCTCACCGTCGGGACGAAGATCCTGGCGGTCAACGGCCGCACCTTCGACGGCGACGCGCTGAAGCGCGCCATCGCCGCCGCCGGCAAGTCGAAGGCGCCGGTCCGGCTTCTCGTCCAGAGCGGCGACAGCTTCCGGACCGCCGAGCTCGATTGGCACGGCGGCCTTCGCTACCCGCGTCTCGAGCCCACAGCCGGGGGCAAGGGCACGCTCGATGCCCTGCTTCAACCGCTGCCGTGATGACGGTGGCGAAATTGGCTCCCCGGCGAAAGCCGGGGCCCAGCGACACCGTCGATGGACTGGATCCCGGCCTTCGCCGGGAAGCAATTGACCAGGAGACCATGCCCATGCGCCTCGCTTCCCTCGCTTTCGCCGCCCTCCTTCTCTCGAGCGCTTCGGCAATCGCCGCCGACCGCGCGCCCGCGTTCAGCTCGGCCGAGAGCGCCACGGCCAACACCAAGGCCGCGCTCAAGCGGATCAAGGCGCTCAACCCGCGGGTCAACGCGGTCATCGCGGTCGATCCCACCGCGCTCGACCAGGCGCGGGCGCTGGACCGGATCCGCCGGGCGCGCGGGCCGCTGTTCGGAATGCCGATCCTGATCAAGGACAATATCGAGTCAAAAGGGCCGTTGCCGACGACTGCCGGAAGCCTCGCCCTGGCGCAGAACGTCACCAATCGCGACGCGCCCCTGGTGGCGAGGCTCCGCCAGGCGGGCGCGGTCATCGTCGGCAAGACCAATTTGTCCGAATGGGCGAACATCCGCTCCAACAATTCGATCTCCGGGTGGAGCGCGGCCGGAGGGCAGACGCGCAACCCCCACGCCCTCGACCGGAACGCCTGCGGCTCATCGAGCGGAAGCGGCTCGGCGGTCGCGGCGGGGATGGTGCCGGCGGCGATCGGAACCGAGACGGACGGGTCGATCACCTGCCCCGCCGCGATCAACGGGATCGTCGGCTTCAAGCCCACGGTGGGCCTCGTCAGCCGGACCCATGTCGTTCCCATCAGCCACAGCCAGGACACGCCCGGGCCGATGACCCGGACGGTCCGCGACGCCGCCCTCGTCCTCTCCGCCATCGCCGGAAGCGACCCGGCCGACCCGCAGACCGCCGAGGCCGATTCCCGGCGCGCCGATTATGCCGCAGGCCTCGCGGCCGATTCGCTGCGCGGCAAGCGGATCGGGGTAATGCGCTTCGCGAGCGGTTTCGGCACCGATGCTCCGTTCGAGGCCGCGCTCCAGACCTTGCGGGCGCAGGGCGCGGTGCTCGTCGAGATCGCCAAGTTCGAGCGCAAGCCGGACATGGGACAGGGGGAGTTCAAGGTCCTGCTGACCGAGCTCAAGGCGGATCTCAACGCCTATCTCGCCACCACACCGCCGAGCGTTCGGACCCGCACGCTTGGGGAAGTGATCGCCTTCAACAAGGGGTCGGCCCGGGAGCTCGCCCTGTTCGGGCAGGACACGTTCGAGGAGGCGGAGAAAACCAAGGGGCTCGACGACCCCGACTACAGGAAGGCGCGGGAGACGAGCCTGAGGCTGGCCGGGCTCGAGGGCATCGACAAGATGCTGAAGGACAACAATGTCGTCGCGCTGGTCGGGCCCACCATGCCTCCGGCCTGGCCGATCGACGCCGTCAACGGCGACCAGATTTCGGGCGGCGGCGCCGGTGGCTTCGCGGCGGTGGCGGGCTATCCCCACCTCACCGTGCCGATGGGGCATGTGAAGGGGCTTCCGGTTGGGCTGAGCTTCATCGGCCCGAAATGGTCGGACGGGATGATCCTGTCATTGGGCTATGCCTATGAGCAGGCCTCGAGGAAGCGGGTCGAGCCGCGCTTCCTTCCCTCGATCGAGGAAAGCCCGGAGATCGCGCCGCTTCTGCGGCCGGCGTCGCGCTAACCGTCATCCCGGCGGAAGCCGGGACCTCGGGGAGAC
>DASVPM010000273.1:0-3692 GCA_036382815.1 Allosphingosinicella sp. | reverse complement strand
CGCCCAGGGCGCCAAGCGAGCGCCGGCGCCGGCGAGCCTCGTCGACCGCCGCGGCCGGCGGCGGGTCGAGCCAGCGCAGCGCGTTCGGATCCGAGACCCCCCAGAGCGCGCAGTCGAGCAGCAAGGCGCTGAGGTCCGCCTCCAATATTTCGGGCGGGTCGAAGCGCGGCAGACCCGCCGTCGCGGCTTCCTCCCAGAGCCGATAGACCGTCCCGGGCGCTTGCCGCCCCGCCCGGCCGGCGCGCTGGGTGACGGCGGCACGGCTGGCGCGCTCAGTCACGAGCCGGGTGATCCCGGCCGAGCGGTCGTAGCGGGGCCGGCGGGCGAGGCCGGAATCGACGACGATCCGGACGCCGTCGAGCGTCAGGCTGGTCTCCGCGATCGAGGTGGCGAGCACGACCTTTCGCCGGCCCGCAGGCGCGGCGGCGATCGCGGAGCGCTGGGCGGCCGGCTCGAGGCTTCCGTGCAGGCGGTGGAGGTCGACGTCGGCGGGCAGGTCTTCGAGCCGCTCGGCGGTGCGCTCGATCTCGGCGACACCGGGCAGGAAGGCTAGAAGGCTTCCTTCGGCTTCGGCCAAACCGCGGCGGATCGCGGCCGCCATCTCGTCCTCGATCCTCTTCTCCGCCGAGCGGCCGAGATGGCGAAGCTCGACCGGGAAGGATCGGCCCGCGCTCTCGACCAGCGGAGCGCCGCCCATCAACGCGGCGAACCGCCCCCCGTCGAGCGTCGCCGACATTGCGAGAAGCCTCAGGTCCGGGCGAAAGGCGGCTTGGGCGTCGAGCGCGAGCGCGAGGCCGAAATCGCTGTCGAGGCTTCGCTCGTGGACCTCGTCGAAAAGGACGGCGGAAATGCCCTCGAGCTCGGGATCGGCGTGGATGCGGCTCCTGAAAATGCCTTCGGTGAGGACGAGGATGCGAGTCCGGGCTGAGCGCTTCGAATCGAGCCTGGTCGCATAGCCGACGGTTTCGCCAACCCGCTCTCCGGCCAGCTCCGCCATCCGCTCGGCCGCGGCCCTGGCCGCGAGGCGACGGGGGGAGAGGAGCAGGATCTCGCCGGAGCACCAGGATTCGGCGAGGAGCGCCGGAGCGACGGCCGTGGTCTTGCCGGCCCCGGGGGGAGCGACGAGGACGGCGTTCGGCTGTCCACGCAAAGCGGCGAGGAGCTCGGGAAGAACCGCGTGGATCGGAAGGCTGGTCATGCCGGCGAAGGCCGGCATCCCGGCGGGCGGAAGGCGACCGTGGCGTGCACCCGCCGAGTCCCCAGCCTTCGCCGGGGCGGAGTCATCAATAAGCCCGGGCGATCGCGAACTCGACCGCTTCCACCAGGGCCGCCTTGGCCTTGCCGGCCGGGAAGGCGCCGAGGGCGTCGATGGCGCGCTGGCCGTAGGTCCGGGCGCGGCCGATCGTGTCGGATAGGGCGTCGCTCGCCTCGAGCAGCCGGGTCGCGTGGGCGAGGTCCTCGTCCGAGCTTCGGCTGCCTTCCATCGCGTTCTGCCAGAACCGGCGCTCGGCGGCGGAGCCTCGGGCGAAGGCGAGGATGACCGGAAGGGTGACCTTGCCGTCGCGGAAATCGTCGCCGACGCCCTTGCCCATCGTCTCGGGATCGGAGGAATAGTCGATCGCGTCGTCGACCAGCTGGAAGGCGATTCCGAGGTTGCGGCCGTAGCAGTCGAGCGCCTGCTCCACCTCCTCGCCGCGCTCGGCGACGACGGCGGCGATGCGGCAGGCGGCGGCGAACAGCGCGGCGGTCTTGGCCTGGATGATCTCCAGATAATGATCCTCGCCGGTGTCGATCCGGCGCTGGGCGGTGAGCTGGTCGACCTCGCCCTCCGCGATCACCGCCGAAGCCCGGGAGAGGATCTTGAGGACCCTGAGGCTGCCGTCCTCGACCATCAATTCGAAGCTTCGCGAGAAGAGGAAGTCGCCGACCAGGACGCTGGCCGGATTGCCCCAGATGATGTTGGCGGTGCGCTTGCCGCGCCTCAGGCCCGAGCCGTCGACGACGTCGTCGTGGAGCAGGGTCGCGGTATGGATGAACTCGACCGCGGCGGCGAGCTTGTGGTGGCGGGCGCCCTGATAGTCGAGCAGCCGGGCGCAGGCGAGGGTCAGCATCGGCCGCATCCGCTTGCCGCCGCCGGCGATGAGGTGGCCGGCCAGCTCGGGAATCAGCGCGACGGGACTCTGCATGCGATCGAGGATGACCGCGTTGACGTGGTTGAGATCGGTCGAGACCAGCTGGATCATCGGATCGAGCGAGGGCGCGCGGGAGGGGCGGATGGGATGGACGGAGGCGCTCATCGCGGCGGGATTTGCGCTGGGTTAAGCTGAAAGGCAAGGGACTGCGTCGTCCCAGCGAAGGCTGGGACCCCAGCGGGTGAAAAGCGCCTGTGGCCTTCACCCCCCGGGGCCCCAGCCTTCGCCGGGGCGACGAGCTAATGGCACAAAGGCAATTTCAGCCTCGCCAGCAATCCTCCCAGATCCTCGCTCTCCTCGAGGCTGATCGAGCCGCCGTAGATCACGGCGACGTCGCGGACGATGGCGAGGCCGAGGCCGGTGCCGGGCTTGCCGGTGTCGAGCCGGGCGCCGCGGTCGAAGATGCTCTGGCGCTCCTCCTCCGGGATTCCGCGGCCGTCGTCCTCGACCTCGATCTCGACGCATTCGGGGGTGGTCCTGGCGGTGACGAAGACCCGGCCGCCGCCATATTTGGCGGCGTTCTCGATGAGGTTGCCGAGCATCTCGTCGAGATCCTGGCGCTCGACCCGGACCGAGGCCGACTTGTCGCCCGCCAGGTCGACCGTGACGTTGTCGTGGAGCCGGGTAACGGCCCGCTCGACCGCCTCCAGCGAAGGCCAGACCTGCGAGCGCGCCTGAGCGGAGGAGCGGCGGCCGATGGCGCGGGCACGAGCGAGATGGTGGTCGACCTGACGGCGCATCGTCGTCGCCTCGCGGCACACCGTGTCGGAGAGATCGGGCGCCCGGGCGGTGGCGGCGTTGGTGATGACGGTCAAGGGGGTCTTGAGCGCATGGGCGAGGTTGCCGGCGTGGCGGCGCGCCTCCTCGGCCTGCTTCTCATTATGCTCGAGCAGGGCGTTCAGCTCCTCGGTCAGGGGCTCGATCTCCGTCGGGAAGCGCTCGGCGATCCGCGACTTCTCGCCCGAGCGGATTGCGGCGATCGCCCGGCGAACCCGCCGCAGCGGCCACAGGCCGTAAAGCGCCTGGAGCGCGGCGAGGACGAGCAGGCCGAGGCCCAGGATCCCGAACGAGCGAAGGAGCGTCTTCCTCAACACGCTGATCTGGTCGTCCAGGTCCTCGCGGCTCTGGGCGACCTGGAATCGCCAGCGCGCCGGCGAGCCAGGGAGCTGGATGTCGCGCTCGACCACCCGCAAGGTCTCGCCCTCGAGCTCGCGGCTGTCGTAGATATGGAGTCCGACGTCGTTGTGGGTGTTGGTGACCTTGAGCTTGCGGTCCCACAGCGAGCGTGACGGCAGGTCTATGTCGGCCGAGGTGCCGGCCGGCCTGCCGGCGACGGCGCTGATCTGGAAATAAAGCCCCGAATAGGGCTCGAGGAAGCGCTGGTCGGCGAGCGGCCGGTTGAGAAAGGCCTCGCCTTCCGGCCCGACCTCGGCCGAGGCGAGGAGGGCCGTCAGCACATATTCGAGCTGGGCGTCGAAATTGCGGGTGATGGCGGACGTG
>DASVPM010000272.1:0-4590 GCA_036382815.1 Allosphingosinicella sp. | reverse complement strand
GTGCCAGGCACGTAGCTGGCACCGGCTGTCCCGTGCCAGGCACGTAGCTGGCACCGGCTATTTCCGTGCCAGGCACGTAGCTGGCACCGGCTATTTCCGTGCCAGGCACGTAGCTGGCTGTCCCGTGCCAGGCACGTAGCTGGCACCGGCTGTCCCATAGCGAGGACCGAGCCGAAGCTATGACCAATCACATCAATTTGTTGCTCGCCCCAAGCCTGACGGAGCCGCTCAAGATCATTCTGCCGAGACCTGCTGCTCGACCGGCGCGCGATCGCGCAGCAGGCCGCGCAGCCAGCGCAGCAGCGGCGCTTCGATCCAGAGATGAAAGGCGAGGGCCAGGCCGATAGTGATCGTCGCGGCCGCCAAGATCGATAACCAGGTGATCGGCGGCTGAGCGGGCGGCAGCTGCAGCAACTGGCCGACCATGATCGGGTGCACCAGATAGAGGGCGTAAGATGCCGCGCCGAGAAGCAGTATGAAACGGCCCTTGACCGCCAGCCCCCGCCGCTCGGCGACGACGACTCCGAGGATGATCGCGGCCGACGGCAGGCCCCAGCACAAGACGCGATCGAGGCCCTGATAGTCGTCGGGATCGTTGCGGGTCAGGACCAGCATTGCCGGGAGCAGGACGACGCCGAGCCCGGCGAGGCCGAGGCCGGCCCCGGCCGGGATCCCGCGCAGGGCGCCGAGCCGTTCGGAAAGGAGGAATATGCCGATACCGAGCGCGAATTCGAGCAGCAACGGCCAGGGCCCGGGCGCTTCCGGCAAAGCCGCGAGACCGAGGACCAGAAGGGCGATCATGGCGATCCAGGGTGCGAGCCGCGTGCCGAAGCGCAGCGCGAGCCAGAAGAGCAGATAGAAAGCGAGCTCGTAAACCAGCGTCCAGGCGACGAAGATCAAGGCGGGCCTGCCGCCGGGTCCGGGCAGATAGAACAAAGACTGGAGAAGCCAGCCGGAAGCCTCGGCGACGTCGATGTGCCGCAAGGTGGGCAAAGCGGCGATCGCCGTCACGATCCAGTAGGCCGGAACGACGCGGATCAGGCGGTGAGCGAGGAAGTGGCGGGCGCTGCGCGCCGAGCTGTCGGCGATGATGAACCCGCTCAGCACGAAGAAGAGGCGACGCCCGCCGCGCCGACGCGAAAGGGCAATTGCGTCGCCGGCAGGAGACCGAAGTGGAACAGGACGACGCCGATCGCGGCGAGGGCCCGGACCGCTTGCAGGTTGGCGAGCATCTCGTGTCTCCGCTGTTGCCGCCCCTGCCGCTCCCCCCTCCGGGGAGCCGGCGGCAGGAGGCTTGAAAGGGCTAGTCGAGCAATTCGGACGCGCCGCCGAAAAGCTCGGCGTGCCTGCGCGCGAGCGCGAAGATGGCTGCAAGCTCGATCGCAAGCGCGGCCGCCAGGGCGAGCGGAAAGACGAAGGTGGCGAAGACGAGGCCGGTGAAGAGCAGCAGCGTCACGCTGACCGCCGCGAGCAGGGTCCCGAGCGTGAAGACGCCCGCCCAGTCGCGCTCGAGGAGCAGCCAGGCGATGCGAAGATGCGCGGCCGCGACCACTACCAGGAGCAGGGCCAGCGACGGCAGCGCGACAAGATTGCCCGCGCTTAGGATCGGCTCCTCGCCGCCGAGAGCGGCCAGACAGGAATAGGGAAAACCCGACATCAGGCTCGCCACGAGGAGCGCCGCGGTTGGAATGACGAGGACGAAGGCGAGGCCGTGGCTCGCGATCATGTACCGCCCTTCCGAGTGCCTCGGCAGCTCGCGCAATGCCGCGGTCAGGCAGCCCCAGGCGAACGACAGGGACCTGCCATCGGCACGGGCGGCCTCGAGCTCCTCGCGCATGGCCAGCGCCCAATCGCGCCGATGGCGGCCGAGGCAGCGGGTCGCCAATGCCACCAGAGCGTCCGCCACCGCCCTCATGCGGACGCCCCCGCGAGGCCGCGCGGGCGGTCTTCGGCGTCCGCCCCGCGTGCCAGGGCGAGACCGGCAGCCGTCAGCCGGTAGGCGTGCCGCGCCGGCCGGCCGGGAAGCGCGGGCGGGCGCCATTCGGCCTCGACCAGCCCCTGATCGGTCATTCGCATCAGCAAGGGGTAGAGCGTACCGGACAGAAGGCCGGTTTCCTTCATCATCTCGTAGCCATGCCGCCAGTCGCGCGGCCGCGCGGACAGCGTCCGCAGCAGCGCGAGCATGGGCTTCGACGGGTTCCGACGCCGTTTCATGCCTCTATACAACATATGTAGAGTTAAGGGTCAACTCGCAGCGGTCGTCCGGGGGTCGGGAATCGAGGACGTCCGGAGGCGAATTTCGAATGCCACTGAGCCTGCCTGCCGATGTCTGCTTTGGGTCGAAAGCGGAATTACGCCCCCGCCGCGAGCGAGCCTCCGCTTTCATGTCCCTCTGCCGCGCAGCAGACGGTCCGGCCACAATTTGCCGGGAGGCGGGGCCGTCTGCTCTGCGCCAATTGCGGACGGTCCCGGCTGCAACTGACAAGGCCGGAAGCGGACGTTCGGTCAAGCTGATCGCGGATGGCTGCTTTCGACCGGTTGCGGACATCAGGCGCGGCCCGCTCCGAGCGGGAGCGGTCGAAGAGCAAGGCGCCGTCCCCAGCGCGAAAACGGCAGTCGCTGCATGCCGACCGGCTTCGGACCTCGTTTCGCGGCTGCCGGTCGCGGTCTTCTCACTCGTCCGAGCCAGGCCCGAAGGTAATCTCCACGCGCCGGTTCAGAGGCTCGCGAACTCCGTCGGCAGTGTCGATCTGCAGGCGGCTCTCGCCCAGCGCCACGGTCGTCATCGCACCGTCCGGAATCCCGCGACCGGCAAGGTAGGCGCGGACGTTCGTGGCGCGACGCTGCGACAGTCCGACGTTGTACGGGTCCGGACCGGAACGGTCCGCGTGGCCGGCCACGATCACCTGGGCCTGGCGGCAAATCTGATAGGCCGAAGCCGCGTTGTCCAGGACAGCCCGGGCCTGAGGCCCGATCTCGTCGTTCGCCCAGTCGAAGTAGACTACGAACGGACCGTCGATGCACGCCGGAATCGGAGGAGGGGGAGGAACCGGAGGAGGGGGCGGGGGCGCTTCGGCACCACCCAAGCTGGACGCGATGCCGCCCATGACCGGCGGAGTGGCTCGATGTGCTACCGGTGAGGGCTGGAGAAGCAGAAGCGCGGTGAGGCTGATCACACCCTCAGTCTGCTACTTGCAGGAGATCCAGGCAACGTCTGCTTTCCACCCCTGGCAGACACTCACGACGCTCGAATGCGACCGCCTGGGCCGATGTCCGGAGTGGGTGGTGAACGGACATGCACAGCCGTATCATGAAAGGATGGCTACGGCGCATCTCCTGTTCGGCTATCTGGGGTCGGGCAAGACCATTTTCGCCAGGCGCCTGGAGGTCGAGCACGCGGCGGTTCGGTTCACACCCGACGAGTGGATGGCGCGCCTGTTTGGAGACGATCCGCCCGAGGAAAGCTTTCCGGAGAAGGCGGAGGCCATTCTGGAGTTGCTCGAACCGCTGTGGACACGCTGCCTCTCGCTCGGGTTGGATGTCGTCCTGGATTACGGGTTCTGGACTCGCAAGGAGCGGGACGAAGTGCGCGCGGTTGTGGAGCGACTCGGCGCGAGTGCGTGCCTCTATCGCCTCGAGTGCCCCGACGATGAGGCCCGCAGGCGGATCGAGGCCCGGAATCAGGCGGACGATCGCAGCCTCTATATAGCGCCTTCGACCTATGACGCGCTCCGGCGCCGCTTCGAAGCTCTCGATGCCGACGAAGCTTTCGTGGTTTGAAAGGGGCCTGGAAGGCAGGGTTTTTCCTTGGTGCCGGGCACCTGCTATTGCACCTTTCGGCCTAATCCGCGCCGTGCTTGCCGCTTCGGGGCATCTCCCCGGGTGAAGTCATCCCCAGGCGGCGCCTTCCGTCTCGGAACCGCGCCTCCGAGGCAGCAACCTGGGCTCCCCATCCTCCGCCAGAAGCAGCACGTCGCCGTCACTCAGGGTCCGGTAGTCGATGCCGTTCGAAAGCGCGAACTCGGCGGCCTTCTGCGCGGCAGGGGCCTCCGGATGCTCGGAACGATAATGCGGGATGATGGTGAACGGCACGAGGCCGAGGCCGTCCCAGATCGGCTCGGCCGGGTCGTAACCGGGCGCCGACACGCCCGGATCGTCCATGAGGCCGATAGCCCGCAGGCTGTCGCCGGCGACGCAGGCACCTGCGCTCCACCCGGCGTAGACGATATCTTCGCCAAGCAGGTCGCCTATGATGGTGTCGAAGCCGCTTTCCCGAAGCGCGCGGCGCAACAGAAAGGCATTTCCGCCAAGCGCCCAGATTACCTTGTGGCGCAGCAGTACCGCGCGGAGGGCCGCGGGTCGTCCGAAGTAGAAGCGCAGGTCGAGGAGCGAGGGATCGAAGCCGTTGTCGGCAAAGTAGATCATCGGATCGAAGCGGGTGCGGGCATGTTCGAGCTGCGCCTCGAGGGGAATGTAGTCGAGCGCATTGGTGATGACGGCCATCCTGGCCCCCGGCCCGCCCGCCAGCGCGATCAGGCGATCCACGTGGTCCCCCACCATCAGGGATGAGAGATAGAGCTTCACGCCGCC
>DASVPM010000271.1:0-6311 GCA_036382815.1 Allosphingosinicella sp. | reverse complement strand
GCCGACACTTCCGAGCCCGCCTGCGTGAAGCGGAAGATGTTGTCGACGAAGAAGAGCACGTCCTGCCCCTCGACGTCGCGGAAATATTCCGCCTGGGTAAGGCCGGAGAGGGCGACGCGGGCGCGGGCGCCCGGCGGCTCGTTCATCTGACCGAACACCAGGGCGACCTTGGAGCCTTCCGGCGTCGGGTTGCCGTCGGCGTCCTTGGCGATGACTCCGGCCTCGAGGAACTCGTGATAGAGGTCGTTGCCCTCGCGGGTGCGCTCGCCGACCCCGGCGAACACCGAGGTTCCGCCATGGCCCTTGGCGATGTTGTTGATCAGCTCCTGGATGAGCACGGTCTTGCCGACGCCGGCGCCGCCGAACAGGCCGATCTTGCCGCCTTTCGCGTAAGGCGCGAGCAGGTCGATGACCTTGATGCCCGTCACGAGGATGCTGGTCTCGGTCGACTGGTCGACGAAGAGCGGCGCGTCGCGGTGGATCGGGGCGGTGTCGGTGTTGCCGATCGGGCCGCGCTCGTCGATCGGCTCGCCGACGACGTTCATGATCCGCCCGAGCGTCATCGGGCCGACGGGCACGCGGATCTGCGAACCCGTGTCGGTGACCGGCTGGCCGCGGGTCAGCCCGTCCGTCGAATCCATGGCGATCGTCCGGACGGTCGACTCGCCGAGATGCTGGGCGACCTCGAGCACGAGCTTGTTGCCGTTATTGTCGGTGGTCAGAGCCGACAGGATCTCGGGCAGGTCGCTGTCGAACGTCACGTCGACGACGGCGCCGATGACCTGGCTGACTCGGCCGATATTGTTGGTCTGGGTGGCGGTTGCGGCGGTGGCCATTTTTACCTCGTTTGCAAACAGATTAGCTATTGATCGGTGCGCGGCCGCGCAGCCTGTTCCAAAGCTGCGGAAGCCCCGTCGAAAGACGTTGGCGCGTGTCGAGCCCGTAGAGCGCGTTCACCCGCGGCGACAGCAGCAGATAGGCGATCACGGCCAGGTTGACTGCAATTTCGGGCAGCCCGGGTATCGGGAAAAGCCTGAAGCGAAGCTCTTCGAAGACAATATAGTCGCTGATCGGCCGCGTAAGAAGCTCCGCGATCGGATTGTAGAACAGCAGGGCCGCGATCAGTCCATACAGGCTGGCGGGGGACCGGCGGGTCGCGAAGAAGTAGAGGCCGACGCCCAGGACGAAGATGCGCAGCGCCACCGAGACCAGGGCCAAGCGGAAGATCGCGAGGCCGCTCGCATTCGCCGGATCCACGAAATCCTTCACCTGGAGCACGAAATAGAGCTGCGCCAAGCCCGCGAGGATCAAGACCGCCAGCCACAGGTGCACGGCGACGATGCCGGGACCGGCCCGCTCCTCGCGCCTGTCGAGCCCGCCGGTCATCAGAGCGCCTCCGCTCCCGAAATGATCTCGACGAGCTCGGTCGTGATCGCCGCCTGACGTTGCCTGTTGTAGGCGATCGACAGGCGTTGGATCATGTCCCCGGCATTGCGGGTGGCGTTGTCCATCGCGGTCATCCGGCTGCCCTGCTCGGACGCGGCATTCTCGAGAAGGGCCCGGAAGATCTGCACGGCGACGTTGCGCGGAAGCAGCGAGGCGAGGATCTCTTCCTCGTCCGGCTCATATTCGATCGCGGCGCTCGAGCCCGTCGCGGCGCTGCCCGTCTCCGGCAGCGAGACGGGGATGATCTGCTGACCGACCGGCTCCTGGACCAGGGCCGACTGGAAGCGGGCGTAGAAGAGGTGGACGACGTCGATTCCGTCGGTCTGATAGCGGTCGATCAGGTCGTTGGCGATCGCCTGGGCGTCGGCGAAGCTGGCGAACTTCATCTCGCTGGTGTCGTGCTGGTGGATGATCTGCTTCGGGTAGAGGCGCTGGATCACGGCCCGGCCCTTGCGGCCGACCAGGTAGAAGAGGACCTGCTTGCCTTCGCGGGTGAGGTCGTCCGCCTTCTTTCGGGCGGCCCGGACGATGTTGGAGTTGAACGCCCCGGCAAGGCCCCGGTCGGACGTGGCGACGACGAGCAGATGGGTCTGGTCGCGGCCCGTTCCCGCGAGGAGCTTCGGGCTCTGGGGGCTGATCGTCACCTTGACGGCAAGGCTCGCCATGACGCTCTCCATGCGGGTCGCATAGGGGCGGCCGGCCTCCGCCGCCTGCTGCGCCCGGCGCAGCTTGGCGGCGGCGACCATCTTCATCGCCTTGGTGATCTTCTGCGTCGACTTGACCGACGCGATCCGCCCTTTGAGCGCCTTGAGGCTGGCCATTCTTCCCTCTTAGTTTCCCGGCGAAGGCCGGGACCCAGTCTGGGCCCCGGCCTTCGCCGGGGCACATTCAACCTTACGCAAACGACTTCGCGAAATCGCCGATGATGCTCTTGAGCTGACCCGCCGTGTCGTCGTCGAGAGTCTTCGTGTCGCGGATCTTGCCGAGAACGTCCGCGTGATCGCTCCGGAAGTGGCTGAGCAGCGCGCTCTCGAAGCGGGTGACGGCGTTGACCGGCACGTTGTCGATGAAGCCGTTGACGCCCGCGTAGATGGAGACGACCTGCTCCTCGACCGGCATCGGGCTGAACTGCGGCTGCTTCAGAAGCTCCGTAAGACGGGCGCCGCGATTGAGAAGCCGCTGGGTCGAGGCGTCGAGGTCCGAGCCGAACTGGGCGAACGCGGCCATCTCGCGATACTGGGCGAGCTCCAGCTTGATCGAGCCGGCGACCTTCTTCATCGCCTTGGTCTGCGCGGCGGAGCCGACGCGCGACACCGAGAGGCCGACGTTGATGGCCGGACGGATGCCCTGGTAGAACAGCTCGGTCTCGAGGAAGATCTGTCCGTCGGTGATCGAGATGACGTTGGTCGGGATGTAGGCCGAAACGTCGCCAGCCTGGGTCTCGATGATCGGAAGCGCGGTCAGCGAGCCGCCGCCATTGGCCTCGTTCATCTTCGCGGCGCGCTCGAGAAGCCTCGAGTGGAGGTAGAAGACGTCGCCCGGATAGGCCTCGCGGCCCGGCGGGCGGCGCAGCAGCAGCGACATCTGCCGATAGGCGACGGCCTGCTTGGAAAGGTCGTCATAGACGATGACGGCGTGCATTCCGTTGTCGCGGAAATATTCGCCCATCGTGCAGCCGGTATAGGGCGCCAGGAACTGCAGCGGGGCCGGCTCGGAGGCGGTGGCCGCGACGACGATGGAATATTCCATCGCGCCATTCTCTTCGAGCGCCCGGACGATCTGGGCGACGGTCGAGCGCTTCTGGCCGACGGCGACGTAGATGCAGTAGAGCTTCTGGCTCTCGTCGTCGCCCTGGTTGGCATGCCGCTGGTTGATGAAGGTATCGAGAGCGACGGCCGACTTGCCGGTCTGGCGGTCGCCGATGATCAGCTCGCGCTGGCCGCGGCCGACGGGGACGAGGGCGTCGAGCGCCTTCAAACCGGTCTGGACCGGCTCGTGGACCGACTTGCGCGGGATGATCCCCGGCGCCTTCACTTCAACCCGGCGGCGCTCGGTCGTGTCGATCGGGCCCTTGCCGTCGATCGGGTTGCCGAGGCCGTCGACGACGCGGCCGAGCAGGCCCTTGCCGACGGGGACGTCGACGATCGTGCCGGTGCGGCGGCAGGTGTCGCCCTCGCGGATGGCGCTGTCGTTGCCGAAGATGACGACGCCGACATTGTCGGCCTCGAGGTTGAGCGCCATGCCTTTGATGTCGCCGTCGAACTGCACCATCTCGCCGGCCTGGACGTTGTCGAGGCCGTAAATGCGGGCAATGCCGTCGCCCACGGAGAGCACCGTCCCGACCTCGGAGACTTCGGCGTCGGTGCCGAAGCTCGCGATCTGATCGCGGATGACCTTGGAGATTTCAGCGGCGCGGATGTCCATTTTCAGCCTTTCATCGAAGCCCTGCGGGCTTAGCCTTTCATCGCTTGAGCGAGAGTATTGAGTTTGGTCCGGATGGAGCCGTCGATCATCTGGGAGCCGATCTTGACGACCAGCCCCCCCAGGATGGCGGGATCGATGTTCAAATCAACGGCGACGTCGCGGCCGAGACGGCTCTTGAGATTGGCCTTGAGGGCCGCGACCTGAGCGTCGTCGAGCGGATGGGCCGAGACCACCTCCGCCGTGACTTCGCCGCGGTGGAGGGCGGCGAGCAGGTTGAAGTTGCGGATGATCGCGCCGAGCTGACCGAGCCGCCGGTTCTGGGCAAGTACCCCGAGGAAGTTGGTCGTGACCGGATCGAGCCGCATCGCCTCGGCGGTCCCCGCGACTCCTTTCAGAGCGTCGTCGCGGCGGGTCAGCGGGCTGGTGGTGAGGACCCGCAGATCGTCCGAGTCGGCGAGCGCCTGCTTCAGCGAAGCGAGGCTCGCCCCGACCGCCTCCAGCTGGCGCTCGTCGCGCGCCAGCTCGAACAGGGCCATCGCGTAGCGCCCCGCCAGACTTGCCTGAATGCCGCCGGAATTCTCCACGCGCGCCTCTACTCCCAGATCGGAATTTGACCCATGATAAGAAGCGCGTTTCGCGCCTCGGGTCAGGTCGCGGGCGCCCTAGCAGGGGCTTTGCTGCGATGCAACTCAGTCGTCGCTCGAGTCTCGGATTCGGACCCGACGGCGATTGCCAGCCCTACCTCCCTCCCTTACGGCCGCAGGTGAAGGGGAACAGGGATGCGGATGAAGGTCACGGCGCTTTTTCTGGGAGCAGCCTGTATCGGCTCGACGGCGCTCGCCGCGGCTCCGCCGCCGCCCGCGGATGCCTCATTCCGCGTCGGCACAGTCGAATTCCGGCTTCCTTTGCCGGCGGGCTATTGCCTGCCGCGCGGGCTCCAGGTCGACGTCGCACAGCTCGTCGCGGCCGGCGACGCGCAGAACGTCACGGATCTGACCCTGTTTCCCTGCAGATCCGCCGTCAGCGGCCCCGAGCTCGGCTCCCAAAAAGATTATATCCTGATCAAGACTCCCAAGCAGGCCCTGCTCACCCAGGTCACTCGCGAGGCGCTCCTCCAGGGCCTCGGCGAAGCCTTCGAAAATCCTGCCTTTGCCGAAGCGCTTGCATCGGGAAAGCTGGTCAAGGATGCGGGCCAGGAGGTGAGCGAGGTGATGGGCACGAAGGTCGATCTGAGCGGCAACGTCGCTCCGCGCGGCAAGGATGAGTTCTGCGCCTATGTTGGCGGAACCATGGCCGTATCGTCGGCGCTCGCCTCCTACACCTTGTCGGTGGGCGCCTGCATCACCGCGGTCGGCGGGCGGATATTGACGGTCTATTGGTACGGACCCGATGAAGGCCCGGCCAGCGTGGCACGCTTGTTCCTCAAGGCGAAGGGCCTCGCCCGGACGATCACCAGCCGGTCGGGCCGCTGATCGGCCGCTTCGGCAGGTGGGGCAGAAGGACCGCCCGCCCCGCTTTGAAAGCAAGCGGCGGGACGCATCGGATCGTCAACCCCGTCATTATCGCTCCAGACGAAGGAGCACGGGAATGGCCTGGCTGATGGAAAAAACGCGACGCGAAGACTTTTCGAAACCGCTTGGATTGCCGGACGCCGCCCACGCCCGCGACGCCGCCGCCCGCCGCCTTGCGGGCAGGGTCGAGCGAGGCTGAGCCATGACGAGCGTCCACTCACCGGCTTTCGAAAGCCTCGATCCGGACAGCGCCTGGGCCGCCGTGCTCCGCCGCGACCGCGCCCTCGACGGCCGCTTCGTCACCGGGGTCCTCACCACCGGCATCTATTGCCGCCCGTCCTGCGCCGCCCGGCATCCGAAGCGCGAGAATGTCCGCTTCTTCGCGACCGGCGCGGAAGCGGCGGGGGCGGGGCTCAGGGCCTGCCTCAGGTGCAAGCCCGACGACGTCAGCCGCGATTCCGCGGCGATCGAAGCCGCCCTGGCCCTGATCGAGGCGGCCGAGGAGCCGCCCTCGCTCGAGCAACTGGCCGCGCGAGCCGGCTATTCGCCCTTCCATTTCCACCGCCTGTTCAAGCGCGCGACGGGAGTCACGCCCGCCGCCTACGCCCGAGGAAAGAGAGCCCGAGCCATGACCGAGACCCTGGCCGCGAACGGCCGAGTGACCGACGCCATCTACGATGCCGGCTATTCCGGCCCCGGCCGCTTCTACGCCGAGGCGAAGGACCGGCTCGGGATGACTCCGACGACCTGGCGCGACGGCGGCCGCGGGGAGACGATAAGCTGGTCGACCGCGGAGACCTCGCTCGGCACGATGCTGGTCGCCGCCACCGGGCGCGGCATCTGCCGGCTCTCCTTCGACGAGGGCGAGGCGGAGCTCAAGCGGCGCTTCCCCAATGCCTCGGTCCGGCCGGGCGGCCCGGCGATGGCTGA
>DASVPM010000270.1:0-1867 GCA_036382815.1 Allosphingosinicella sp. | reverse complement strand
CGCCCGGTCGGCGAAGACCTTGCGGAGCAATTCGTCGTTGGCCGGCCAGGCGCGCTGCAGATTGGCCTCGAACAGCCGCCGCCGCAGCCCCTCGTCGGACGCATAGGACATGACCGGCCCGAGGTCCGGATAGTCGGTGGTGATCCGCACCTTCCCGTCGGGCCCGGGCTTGTGGGCGGCGATATAGTCGGCGGGAAGGCCGGCCAGCTCGGCGGGCGCCGCGGCGACCTCCTTGCGGCCGTCGGCGATGTTGCGCTCGAAGGCGATGCTGTTCTCGCTGATCCGGTCCTGCAGCGCCTTGATCTTCGCCCGGGTCGCCGCGTCCGCGCCGACCCCGGCCCGGTCGTACTGGGCGACGGCCCGCTGGAGCAGGAATCTCTCCTGAGCCGGCACCGACTTGGCGTCGATCGCCTTCAGCCGCGCGTAGATCGGCCGAGAGAGCGAGATTTCGGTCCCCAGGGCGTCGATCTTCTGGCTGCAGGTGCGCGCGGCGTCGCGGGTGGCGGGGTTGAGGCTGGTCTGGGTGACGACCCCGGAGTCGCCGGACGCGGCGCCGAGGACGAGAGCGAGATTGTCGTACTTGCGGAAGGTGGTTTCGACCCGGGCCGGGCCGGACTCGCGCTCCAGCTCGGCGCGGAGGGCCGAGGCGCGGGCGAGATAGGCGTCGCAGGCGGCCGAGAATTCGGCGGCGCTGCGCGGGTTGAGATGGGTTGTGGCGAGGAAGGTGTCGAGCGAGCCCGTCTGCGGATCCGGGGCGGCGGCCGTGAGGGTAACGAGCGCAACGCCCGCGAGAAGGGTGAGACCGGTTCGATCAGGCATTCAACTCTCCGGAATTTTAATTTCAGGCGTGGCGTAATGCTCGCCTCCCCTCCCTGCAAGGGAGGGGTTGGGGGTGGGTCCGCCGGAGGCGGCCGAAACTCCAACGCCCGAAAAGTCTCGCTGCGCTCGCCTACCCACCCCCGGCCCCTCCCTTCCAGGGAGGGGAGGTCAATCGAAAAATGCCCCGCCGGATTTCTCCGGCGGGGCACTTTTTCTCAGTCGTCATCCCGGCGAAGGCCGGGATCCCAGCGGGTGAAAGGCACTGGCGCTCTTCACCCAACCGGGCCTGCGCTGGGGCGACGGCTCAGCTCTGCAGATACTCGCCGGCGTCGGCGTCCGTGCCGTGGCCTTCCGGAGCCACCGCCGCGAGCGGATCGTCGCCGATCGCCGCTTCGGGACCCTGGGCGAGCTCGGCCGCATGCTCTTCCGCCGCCGAATTGGCCGCGATCAGCGACTCCTGATTGGCCGCAGCAAGCGACTCCTGCAGCTTGCGGTGCTGGGCGCGCAACGCCACGTCGCGGCTGGTGGCCGCAACGCGCATCCGGTTCATCCCCGCGCCGGTACCCGCCGGGATGAGGCGGCCGACGATGACATTCTCCTTGAGCCCGTCGAGCGTGTCGATCTTGCCCTGCACCGAAGCCTCGGTGAGCACCCTCGTCGTCTCCTGGAAGGAGGCGGCCGAGATGAAGCTCCGGGTCTGCAGCGACGCCTTGGTGATCCCGAGAAGAACCGGCTTGCCTTCGGCGAGGCGCTTCTTGCCCTGCTTCAGCTTGGCGTTGATCTCGTTCATCTCCTGGAGATCGATCTGCTCGCCGGCGAGAAGGGTGGAATCCCCGCTCTCCGTGATCTCGACCTTCTGGAGCATCTGGCGGACGATGACCTCGATATGCTTGTCGTTGATCTTCACGCCCTGGAGCCGGTAGACCTCCTGGATCTCGCTGACGAGATATTCGGCGAGAGCGACCACGCCGAGCACTTCCAGGATGTCGTGCGGATCCGGGGAGCCGCCGATCAGAGTGTCGCCGCGCTTGACGAAGTCGCCTTCCTG
>DASVPM010000269.1:0-10083 GCA_036382815.1 Allosphingosinicella sp. | reverse complement strand
CTGCCAGCCCCGCCACGGCTGCGGTGCGCGCTGGGCGATGATCGGATCGTTGGTCGTGTCGACCAGCGGCCGCCAGCTCCGGCCGGGCGTGGCGTCGTAGGTGGCGGCGATTCCGGCGAGCGCGTCGAGGGTCTCCTGCTTCGACATCATCCCGGACCGGGCGTCGAGCACGTAGCCCCAGAATTGCGTCTGCCCCTCATAGACCCAGAGCAGGCTGTTCTGCATCGGCATCCGGTAGTCGGGCGTCCACAGGTCGGCGCCGCGGCGGTACTTGCCGTTCCAGCTGTGCGTATATTCGTGCGGCAGCAGGTTGCGGTCGCGCTGGGCGCTTTCCCAGTCGGTGAAATAGCCGGTCTTGACCCCGTTTTCGGAGCTCCGGTGATGCTCGAGCCCGATGCCCCCGAGATTCTCGGAGATCGACAGCAGGAAATCGTAATGGTCGTAATGCTGGGCGCCGAACAGCTTCACCGCCTGCTCGACCATCCGGCGGTGGAGCGCGATGGTCTCGTCCGACGCGTCGAGCTCCTCGGGCCGGTCGGCGGCCACGTTCAAGGTGACGTCGGGGCTCAGCTCCCACTTGCGGAAATGGGCGCCGGCCAGAGCGGGCGAATCGACCAGCACGTCGTAGGGGACGGTCCGATAGGCGATGGCCGGGGTGCCGCCGCCGCTCTCGGGCCTTAGCGCCGTCGCCACCTGCCAGCCGCGCGGCACGGTCAGGGTCGCCTGGATGGGAATGCCCCGCACGTAATAACCGGCCGGATAGAGCGAGTTGGCGATCCACTGGATGCTGGCCAGGTCCGGGGTCATCACCGTCCGTCCCTGGGCCTCGGCGGTGGCCGAGACATACTGGAACTCGACCTCGATCGCCTTGATCCCCGGCGGCACGTCGACGTGGAAGGCGTAGACGTCGGTGGGATCGCGCCGCCATGTGAGCCGCCGCCCGCCGGCGGTGATTTTCAGGCCGGCGACGTTGTTGATCCGTCCGCTCGGAGAATGCGCCCCCGGCAGCCACTTGGGGTAGAGGAGGACAAAGTCGCCGGCCCGCGGCACCGGGATCGTCTCGCGCACCCGGAAGATGCGGCGCTCGGTATCGGTCGCGTCGACCCGCAGCCGGATCGTCCCTGGAAACGGCACGTCGCGCGCCGCCGGGATCGTTTCCGTTCGGGGGACGGGGCGGGCGCGGGTGAAATTGGATGGGACCTGCGCGGCGGCGGCGGTGCCTGCGAGCAGGAAAGCGACGGTAAGGGATTGGAGGCGCATCGGAAAAAAGGACTCTCATAAAACTGCGGCGGGCTCCCGATGGCCCCTCCGGCGCTCCGCGTCCAGCCTCGGCGCTTCCCACAAGCGGCAAAAATGCTAAGGCCCGCCCCGTGAGCAAGGGAGCGCAGACAGTGAAGGGCGACCCGGGGCGCCCGGGGCGCGGCGCGGCGAGAGCGCAATGACCTCGATCTCGGCTGAACGGATCGCGGCCATCGAGGCCCGGCGGGAGGAGCTTCAGAACGCGATGTCGTCGGGAAGCCTCGCCCCCGACGAGTTCGTCCGGCTCTCCAAGGATTATGCCGAGATCGAGCCGGTCGCCGCCGCCGCCCGCGAGGTCCGGCGGATCCGGGCCGAGATCGACCTGCTCGGCGAGATGCTCGCCGATTCCAGCCCCGACATCCGCGAGATGGCGGGCGAGGAGCTTGCCGCCCTGCAGTCGCAGCTTCCTGAGGCCGAGCGGGCCCTGGCCCTCAAGCTCCTGCCCAGCGACGCCGCCGACCAGCGGCCGGCGATGCTCGAGATCCGCGCCGGCACGGGCGGCGACGAGGCCGCTCTGTTCGCCGGCGACCTCTTCCGGATGTACCAGCGCTACGCCGAGGGGCAGGGCTGGAAGGTCGAGCTCATCTCGGCCAGCTCGGCCGAAGTCGGCGGCTACAAGGAGGTGGTCGCCTCGGTCCGCGGCCAGGGCGTGTTCGCAAGGCTGAAATATGAAAGCGGGGTCCATCGGGTCCAGCGCGTGCCCGTCACGGAGAGCGGCGGCAGGATCCACACCTCGGCGGCGACGGTGGCGGTGCTTCCCGAGGCGGAGGACGTCGACGTCCAGATCGACGAGGCGAAGGACCTGCGAATCGACGTCTACCGCTCGTCCGGCCCGGGCGGCCAGTCGGTGAACACCACCGACAGCGCGGTCCGGATCACCCACCTGCCGACGGGGCTGGTCGTCATCCAGCAGGACGAGAAGTCGCAGCACAAGAACAAGGCCAAGGCGCTCAAGGTGCTCCGGACGCGCCTCTACGAGCAGGAGCGCGAGCGGCTCGCCTCCGAGCGGGCCGGGGCGCGCAAATCGATGGTCGGCTCCGGTGACCGATCGGAGCGGATCCGGACCTACAATTTCCCGCAGGGGCGAGTGACCGACCACCGGATCAACCTCACCCTGCACCGCCTGCCCGAAATATTGGAGGGCCAGCTCGACGAGCTGATCGGCGCCCTCATCTCGGAGGACGAGGCCGAGCGCCTGTCGAGCCTCGATGACGCTTAGAGAAAATCCTCCCCGCGATTGCGCGGGGAGGGGGACCGCGCGAAGCGCAGTGGAGGGGTTCTTTCGGAATCGGCAAATCCCCTCCACCAGGCTCCGCCTGGTCCCCCTCCCCTGCAAATGCAGGGGAGGATCTAAGCAGGTCGGGCGAGGTTGATGCCGATGGACCTCAGATCGGCCCTCGCCGCCGCCGCCTCCCGCCTCGCACCCCACAGCGACACCCCTCGCCTCGATGCCGAAATCCTGATGGCCCACGCCTTGGGCGTCGAACGCGAAGCCCTGCTGCTTTCCAGCAAGGATGACGAAGCCCCCGCCGCCTTCGAAGCCTTCCTCGCCCGGCGCGAGGCCGGCGAGCCGGTCGCTTATATTACCGGCCGGCGCGGTTTCTGGACGATCGAACTTGAGGTCGGGCCCGGCGTCCTGGTGCCGCGGCCGGACAGCGAGACTCTGATCGAAGCGGCGCTGTCCCACTTCGGCGCTTCCGGCCCGAAACGCCTCCTCGACCTCGGCACGGGGCCCGGGACTTTGCTGCTCGCTTCTCTCGACCAGTGGCCGGAGGCGACGGGGCTCGGCGTCGACGCATCGCCAGCCGCGCTCGATTATGCCCGCCGCAACGCGGATCGGCTCGGCCTCGCCGGGCGCGCCCTGTTCCGGCAAGGCGATTGGGGCGAGGGGATAGAGGAAGCGTTCGACCTCGTCCTGTGCAACCCGCCCTATGTCGAAAGCGGCGCGGACCTTCCCCGCGACGTCGCGGAGTGGGAGCCCCACGAGGCTCTGTTCGCAGCCGCCGACGGCCTTTCCGAATATCGTCGGGTGGCTCCTGAAATCCCCCGCCTGCTGGCGCCGGGAGGGCTGGCGTGCCTCGAGCTGGGGGCGGGCCTGCGCGACGCGGTGGCGGCGCTGTTCGACGGGTCCGGATTAACTCTATCGTCACGCCGGGACCTTAGGAATATCGAGCGTTGCCTGCTTGTAAGTCGTTAATCCACGTCATCATCTTTCCGCTTGGATTTCGTTGCGGTCATAGCTACATAGGGCGTCAGGGACGGGGCTCTTCACAGCTAAGCATGCGTGAGGCCATCCGTCGCCGACCCCCGATTGCTTAGGCGTCCCAGGACGTTCGCAGCGTGAGGTGGCACAGGCCGCGTGTGCGGCCCTGCCCGGGTGTCGTGCAAAATGATGCGGCCGGGAGGGGCCCGGTTGTCACAGTGGCGTGAATAGGACCACGAGGACGAGGACCTGCATTTGATAAACAATCGTCAGAACGGCCGCCGTCGGGGCCGGGGGGGGAGCGGACCGCGTTCGCCTAACCAGTCGCCTAACGTGGGCAACCGGCAGGACAACCGCTCGCGCGGCAATGCCGCCCAGCTGCTCGAGAAATACAAGTCGCTCGCGCGCGACGCCCAGCTTCAGGGCGACCGCGTGCAGTCCGAATATTGGCTGCAATTCGCTGAGCATTATTACCGGGTGCTCAACGAGAACCGCGCCCGTTTCGAGGAGCAGAGCCGGAGCCGCGACAATTACGGATCCGACGAGGACGAGGATCAGGACGAGGGCATGGCCGCCGACGGCGACGACGGCGACGAGGATGAGGGCGACCGCCACATCCGCGACGATCGCGGCAATCGCGAAGACCGCGGCAATCGCGACGACCGGGGTTACCGGACCGAGGGGGCCGAGCGGAATGACCGTGCGGACCGGAACGAGCGTCCGGAGCGGAACGAGCGGAACGACCGTCCGGAAAGGAACGAGCGGAACGACCGTCCGGAACGGAACGAGCGTCCGGAGAGGACCGAGCAGCCGGAGCGGAGCGGCCAGTCGGATCGTCCTCGCCGCGAGTATCAGCCGCGCGAGGAGCGCAACGGTGAGCGCCGTCCCGAAGGCTTGCGTCCCCGTCGCGAACGCCCGGAGCCCCGCGTCGAAGCGCATAACGATTCCAGCGAGAGAACGATCTCGCTGGACGTGCTGCCGCCCGCCATCTCGCCGGCCATCTCGGTCGTCGAGGGCGACGCGCCGGCCAAGGCGCCGCGCCGCCGCGCCCGTCGTCCTCGCGAAGACGGCGACGCGGACATCGCACCCGCCGCCTGAAGATCGCGGCCGGCAGTCGAAGAGAAGCGGCGGCTCCAGGCGGGCCGCCGCTTTCTCGTTAGGGCGCGGCCCCGGGCCGTTGACCGCCCGGCAGCGATGCCACATCCTGCCTCCTCGATTTCGGGAGGTCTACGATGCGCCGGCTCTTGCTGCTTTCCGCGATATGGGGTGCACCCGCTCTGGCCCAAACGGCGCAGGGGGACGTCTCGGTCACGATCTACAGCGACAATCTCGGGCTCGTTCAGGACATCCGCCGGGTCGACATACCGGCCGGCCGCTCTCGGCAGGAATTCCCCGACGTCTCCGCTCAGATTCGGGCGGAGACAGTGTCCTTCGCGGCTCCCGACACCGGCATAGTCGAACAGAATTTCGACTACGACCTTCTCTCCCCCGGCAAGCTGATGGAAAAGGCGGTCGGGAAGGTGGTGACGATCGTTCGAATCAATCCCGCAACCGGCGCCGAGACGCGCGAGCAGGCCAAGGTCCTCGCCACCAACGGAGGCGTCGTCCTTCAGATCGGCAGCCGCATCGAAGTGCTTCGCGACGACGGCCTTCCCGTCCGGGTAATCTTCGATCAGGTGCCCGCGAATTTGCGTGCCCGTCCCACTCTTTCCGTCACCGTCGAAAGCACGCGCGGCGGAGTTCGTCCGGCGCAGCTCACTTACCTCACTCCGGGGCTGGGCTGGAAAGCGGATTATGTCGCGTCGTTCGACGACGCCGCGGGCAAGATCGACGTGCAGGGATGGATCACGCTCAGCAACACCACCGGCACCAGCTTCAACGACGCCGAAGTGGTGATGGTGGCGGGCTCGCCGAACCGCCGCGGGGGCGACGGCGGCGGCTACGGCGCGAGCCCCGGCATCCGCCGGGCGGGGACTGAGAGCGGCACGCGCGGCCGCCTCGGCGACTATTATCTCTATCCCCTCGCCGCCCGCACGACGATCTCGAACGCTCAGACCAAGCAGGTCAGCTTCCTCGACGTCCAGGGAGCCGCCGCACGGCGTGCCTATGAATTTCGGGTGTCGTGGCTGCAGACGCTCGACCAGCCGCAAAGCGTCGGCACCGTCCTCAAATTTTCCAACCGGGGCGGCCAGGGCGGGCTTGGCGATCAGCTCCCGGCAGGCACCGTCCGGGTCTATATAAAGGACAAGCGCGGCTCGCCCCAGTTCATCGGCGAGAATGCGATCGGGCATACTCCGATGGGCTCCGAGCTGGCGCTTCGCACGGGCGAGGCTTTCGACGTCAAGGTGAAGCCGGTCGTCGAGAAGAGGGAGCGGATGGGGAACGATCGGTGGCGGACGACGATGCGCTACACGCTCACCAATGCGCGGGAGGCGCCGGTGACGGTGGATCTCATCCAGTCCGGCCTCGATTGGACGTGGGCCGACACTCGCATCGCCAGTGAAAGCGACAAGTCGGAACGGACTTCGGCCGACAGCGTGCTCTGGCGGGTCGAGGTGCCCGGCAATGGCGAGAAGGTGCTGACGGCGACGTTCGAGACCCGGTACTAGGCTGGTGCGCCGGGCGCTCCTGGCCCTCCTGATCGTTGCGGCCCCCGCGTCCGCGGACGCTCGGCCGACGATCGTCTCGCCCGCCCCGGAGTCGGTATCCGTCACCGTCTATCGCAACCCCGATCGGGAGCCGGACGAGAAGATGGATCCGGACTGGCTGGAAGGGTTTGCCCTTATCACCGAGACCCGGACCCTCGAGCTTCCGGCCGGCGAGAGCGAAATCCGGTTCGAAGGGGTCGCCGGCGGGATCATTCCGGCGAGCGTGATCGTCGCCGGCCTTCCGGGCCCGCCCGGAGAGAAGAATCGCGACGCCCGGCTGCTCTCGCCCGGGGCGCTCGTCGATGCCGCTTTGGGCAGGCGCGTCCATATCCGCCGTACCAGCCGGGCGACCGGGAAGGTCACCGAGACGGAGGCCCTCATCCGCTCCGGCCCCGACGGGATCGTGGTCGAGACGGCGGAAGGCGTGGAGGCGCTTCGCTGCGGCGGCCTCCCGGAAACGCTCGTTCATCCCGAGGTGCCGGAGGGGCTGTCCGACAAGCCGACCCTCGCCGTCACCTCCCGCGGCGATTCGGCGGCGCGGGTGACCGTCCGCCTTTCCTACCTCGCCACCGATTTCGACTGGCAGGCCGATTATGTCGCGAGCATCCGCGCCGACGGGCGCACCCTCGATCTCTTCGCCTGGCTGACCCTCGCCAACGGCAATGACGAAAGCTTCCCTTCCGCGCAGGCCCAGGCGGTGGCGGGATCCCTCAACCGCGAAGAGGATGAGGAGGAGGACGAGGATTTCGAATCCGCGCAGCCCTCCCCCGGCATCACCCTTCAATGCTGGCCGCAAGGGACGACCAGCGACGTCACCGAGACGGTCGTGAACAGCCTCGAATCCTTCGCGGCGGTCTCCTCGATTGGCGGCGAGGAGATCGTCGTCACCGGCAGCCGGATTCCTCGTCCGGAGCTGCTGTCGATGGTGCCGGTGACGGTGGTCAACGCCGAGCTGGAGGAGCTCGGCGACCTCAAGCTCTACCGGATTCCCGAACCGGTGACCGTCGCCGCCAAGGCGCAGAAGCAGATCGCGCTTCTCACCCGGGAGCGGGTCCCGTTCCGGAGCCTCTACGGCTATTCCCTCGGCGCCCGCGGGTCGCTCGACGAGGCCGAGCCCGCCCAACTCCTGGTCCGGATGAAAAACACCCGCGCCGAGGGCCTCGGCTTGCCGCTTCCCACCGGCGGCGTCGCCCTCTTCGAGGAGGCGGGGGGAAGGCCGATGCTCGTCGGCGAGGGCAGTCTGGCCGACACCGCCGTCGGCCAGGATGTCGAGCTCGCCGTCGGCGAAAGCGCCGACGTCCGGATCCTCCAGCGCATGGGTCCCGCGCGGCCAAGACACGGCGCAAAGGCAAAAGCCGAAGACGACGGCGAGGACGACTATCACCGCAAGGGCACTCGCCGCTACGAGGTGGAGGTCGGCAACGCCACATCCCGTCCGGCGGAGGTGGAGGTCGTGCTCAGGGTCTTCGCCGGCGAAACGCTTCGGCGGCCGAGCGCGGCGCTCGAGATGAAGAACGGCCGGCGCATGTGGCGGGCCCACGTGCCGGCCAACGGCCGCAGCCTCCTGACCTACGACCTGAAGGTGAAGGCCGCCAAGCCACGGCGCCAAAAGGACGACGACGACGACGACGACGACGATTGACGGCTAGCCGCGCTTCACCGGCCTCGGCCGGTTGTTCTCGTCCAGCGCGACGAAGGTGAACAGGCCTTCGGTCACCTTCACGTGCTCCTTGCCGCGCTTCCGGCTGGCGATCACCTCGATCCGGATCGCGATCGAGGTCCGGCCGATCCGCTCGACCCAGGCATAGACCGAGATGAGGTCGTGGAGCAGGATCGGGGCGAGAAACTTCATCGCGTCCACCGCCACGGTCGCCACCGGTCCGTCCGATTCGCGGGCGGCGACGATTCCGGCGGCGATGTCCATTTGGCTGAGCACCCAGCCGCCGAAGATATGGCCGTTCGAGTTGATGTCGCCCGGCCTCGGCACGACCCTGAGGATCGGCTCGCGCTTTCCTCCGCTCACGGCCTTTTCTCCTTGCCGGAAGCGGCCTCGTCATGGCCGGTCCGGTCGGAGAGGAAGACGAGCCCCATCAAAGCGGTGCCGAGCAGGACCGACAGCCCGACCCCGGCGATCGTCGCCAGCACCGTCTGCCAGGGCATCGCGTCGCTGGTCGCCTTGAGATAGGCGACGGCGAGCGCCGCCGCGACGGCGGAGGCCAGGGCCATCCACTTCATCATGTTCTTGTAGCGGGTCCAGGCGAGCGCGGAGGCCTCGGGCTTGGGCGGGATCGGATCGTGGCGGGGCATGCTTTGCATTTGGGCCTCTGCCATGGGATGATTCAACCCGAGTCGGGCGAAAAAGAGGAGTTCGGGCCCATGACCGTGGCCGCCATACTGGAGGGCAAGGGGCGGGAGGTGTTCAGCATCGACGCGGGGACGAGCGTCCGCGACGCGATCGCGCTGCTCGCCGAGCGCCGAATCGGCGCCCTTCCGGTCATCGAGAGCGGGCGGGTCGCCGGCATCATGTCCGAGCGCGACGTCATCCAGTGCCTGACGAAGGAGGGCGCGGCGATGCTCGACTGGCCGGTGACCCGGCTGATGAGCGCGCCCGCGATCACCGTCGATTCGCGCACCTCGGTGCTCGCCGCCTTGTCGCAGATGACGAAGCGGCGGATCCGCCATCTGCCGGTGGTGGAGGGGGGCGAGCTGATCGGGATCGTCTCGATCGGCGATCTCGTCGCCCATCGTCTCGCCCGGATCGAGCAGGAAGCCGAGGCGATGCGGGCTTACATCCAGAGCGCGTGAGCTCCCCGGCGAAGGCCGGGGTCCAGCGGCTCGGCCGCGGGGCTGGATCCCGGCCTTCGCCGGGAAACGACATTTTTTTGACACGGCCGCCGATTCGGGGGGTTGCCAGGCGGGAGAACCTTACCTAGATCAGCGCCTCGTCGGCGGGAACCGGCGCCTTTGGGCGCTAAGCTGCTGACTTCTTTGAAAAAAGTATCGAGGGCCTTGAAGGCGGGATCGGTCCCGACTAAATAGGTTCTGAAGGCGCGGCCCGGCGACGGATCGCGGTTTTTCGGAAACCCTCCAGCTTCGCATCCTCACCGGTCCAGGCCGGCGGAACGATGCGGGTCCGGCGCTTCGGCGACGGGGTTTGGCAAGCTCGCCAGGCTCTGGGAAGTTTCCGAAAAAAGCCATTGACGGGGACAAAAGGTCTCCATATATGGCCCTTCACCGGCGGGGCGGTTTTGCCCGACCCGTCTGCGTCTTCTCAATCGGTAACCCGGTTGCCCCGGTCAAAGGGGAGATGAAGTCGCGGCTCTTTGACATTGTCGGTTTAGATGAAGGGACATGTGGGCGGCGGCCCCGGTCAGCGACAGCCTCTGGGTGTCGTTCGATCGGTAAATTCAAGCCGTTCCATGGGTCGTCCAACGAAGCTTGCTTCGGCGGTCGGTCCTACATGTCTCGTTACATATCCACAGTATATGTGAAGTGCAGGAACGGCTCCCAGAGATGCCGGCCTCTTCCTCGGGTTTTCCCCCGGGTGGTTGTCGGTCATTAACTTGAGAGTTTGATTCTGGCTCAGAACGAACGCTGGCGGCATGCCTAACACATGCAAGTCGAACGAGACCTTCGGGTCTAGTGGCGCACGGGTGCGTAACGCGTGGGAATCTGCCCTTAGGTTCGGAATAACAGTTAGAAATGACTGCTAATACCGGATAATGACGTAAGTCCAAAGATTTATCGCCTAGGGATGAGCCCGCGTAGGATTAGCTAGTTGGTGGGGTAAAAGCCTACCAAGGCGACGATCCTTAGCTGGTCTGAGAGGATGATCAGCCACACTGGGACTGAGACACGGCCCAGACTCCTACGGGAGGCAGCAGTGGGGAATATTGGACAATGGGCGAAAGCCTGATCCAGCAATGCCGCGTG
>DASVPM010000268.1:0-20467 GCA_036382815.1 Allosphingosinicella sp. | reverse complement strand
TCGGCAACGTCGCCGGCGAGCTCCGGTTCGAGCATGACGGATTCGGCTCGACGAATATCTTCGCCGACATGAACGGGGACGGCGTCGCGGACCTCGAGATCGTCCTCAGCCAGACCGAGATCATCCTCCAGGCGAGCGACTTCGCCCTCTGAGCTTTGGCCCAGGCGGCCGCGGCCGTCCACTTCGGTGGGCGGCCACCGGCCGACCGAGGCGCCCGTCGACGGCCCGGAGGCGGTCCCCCCGGACGGGAGCATCGCCCCGCTTGGAGCGCTGGAGAGATGCCGGGTGCAAAGCGCCGGCTGAAGCGAAGCAAGTCTGGAGAATTCGCTTCTGGCTCAACCGAGAGGCCCGGCTTCAAGATCGCACGCCTTCCGCTCGCGATCGAGAGCAAGCTCGCGCCGAAAGAAGAAGCCGGACACCTTCCGCGCATCCCGGCCGAGGGGGCTGCTAAGTACTTGGAAGAATGGTGGACGCACCAGGGCTCGAACCTGGGACCCGCTGATTAAGAGTCAGCTGCTCTACCAACTGAGCTATGCGTCCGTGCCTGTCGGGCAGAGGGGCCCTCTAGAGCCGGCGGCGGCGGATTGCAACCGACGAGCGGCTTCGCAGCCTCGCCGCCCCCGGCGAAGGCCGGGTCGCGGAGGGGAAAGCCGTTGGAAGCTCCGGCGTCGAGCGGATCCGCTTCGGCGGGGAGGGCCTGCCGCCCCGATCCGTTCCCGGTTCCGCTCCCTGCGTTCCTCAATGATCCGCCTTCACCGCCGCGAGCTCGTTGCCGCCGGGGTCGAGGAAGTGGAAGCGGCGGCCGCCGGGGAAGGCGAAGATGGGACGGACGATCTGGCCCCCGGCGGCCTCGACGGCGGCCAACGCCGCCTCGAGGTCGGCGACGTCGATGACCGGCAGCGGCGCCCGGGTCGCTTCCGACGGGTCGCCCTGAAGGCCGATATCGGTGTCGCCGGTGACGGTCGCGGCATAGGTGGGGCCGAATCCGGTCAGGCTCCAGCCGAACGCGGCTTCGTAGAACGTCTTGGCGGCGGCGACGTCGCCGACCGGAAGCTCGACATAGTTGAAGCGTGCCATGGCGATGCTCCTGCATTCTCCCTTCCCCGAAAGGGAGGGGGTAGGGGGTGGGCCGGCCCGCGGCGGCCGAGACTCCGAGTCCGCGAGCGGTCTCGCTGCGCTCGCCTGCCCGCCCCTCGTTCCTCCCTTTCTGGGTCGGGAAGCAAGCGGAGCGCGACGGCGTCGTCAGTAGCGCCGCAGCAGGCCCGCCAGCCGGCCCTGGATCCGGACCTGCTCGGGCCGGTAGCGCTGTGGGTCGTAGCGGCGGTTGGCCGGGTCGAGGCGGACCATCTGGCCTTCCTTGCGGTAGGTCTTCAAGGTCGCTTCATTGTCGTCGATGAGCGCCACCACGATCTCGCCGTCGCGCGCCATGTCGGTCTTTCGGATGAGCGCGTAATCGCCGTCGAGAATGCCTTCCTCGACCATCGAATCGCCGGCCACCTCGAGCGCATAATGCTCGCCGGGACCGAGAAGGGCGGCCGGAACGGGGAGGCTGGTCTGCCCTTCGAGCGCCTCGATCGGCATCCCGGCGGCGATCCGCCCGTGCAGCGGCAGGTCGATGACGTCGTTGGCGGCCTGGAGCGAGGGCGCCGGCGTCTTCGGCTGGGCGCCCCCGGACTGCCCCTCGGGCATCCGCAATATTTCGAGCGCCCGCGCCCGGTTGGGAAGCCGGCGGATGAAGCCGCGCTCCTCGAGCGCGGAGATGAGCCGGTGGACTCCCGACTTGGATTTGAGCGCCAGAGCCTCCTTCATCTCCTCGAACGAGGGGGAAACCCCGCTCTCCGCGAGACGGGCCTGGATGTAGGTCAGAAGCTCACTTTGCTTGCGCGTCAGCATATCGGGTCCCCTGAGAAACGAACGCGGAACGTGTAGGGAACGTTACGGGGGCTGTCAAGCGACGGCGGAACGTTCCGCGATTTTGATGAAATTTCCGAGCAGCCGGTGGCCCTCCCGGCTCGCGACGCTCTCGGGATGGAATTGCACGCCGTGTATGGGAAGGCTCGTGTGGCGAAGCCCCTGGACGGTGCCGTCGCCGGCGACCGCATTGGCCGCGAGGACGGCGGGAAGGCTTTCCGGGGCGACCGTCAGCGAATGGTAGCGCGCGGCGGTCAGCGGCGAGGGAAGGTCCTCGAACAGGCCGGTGCCGTCATGGACGAGAACGCTGGTCTTGCCGTGCATGACCGTTCGCGCCCGCACCACGAGGGCGCCGAAATGCCGGGCCACCGCCTGGTGGCCGAGGCAGATCCCGAGCAACGGCCGGCGGGCCTCCGCGCAGGCCGCGACCAGCTCGAGCGAGGCGCCCGCGTCTTCCGGCCGCCCCGGTCCGGGCGAGATCAGGAAGGCCTTCGCCCCGCTGGCGAGCGCCTCGGCCGCGGTCAGGGCGTCATTGCGCTCGACCCGCACCTGCGCCCCGAGCTCGCGCAGGTAATGGACGATATTCCAGGTGAAGCTGTCGTAATTGTCGAGGACGAGGATCATCGCGATCCTCCTCCCGGCGGTTCCGTCACTGCGCCGCGCCGGGCCCCGCCAGGTCGGCCCTGAGCTTGCGCACGGCGTCCTCGTTGCGCTCGATCTTGAGATCGTTCCGGATCGCGGCGGTGAACTGGCGGGCATATTCGTCGCCGAGGATCTCGCCGAATTGGCGGCGGACAGCCTGGATCAGGCCCGGCTCCTTGTTGGCGTCGCCGGGGACGATCTTATCGAGATAGACGACGAACCAGCCGCGGCCGTCGGGGGCCGGGAGCAGCCGGGCCTTGCCGCGGGGCAAGCTGAACATCATCGCCATCGGCGGCGGCACCTTGGCGTTGGCCTGAGCGATCTCGCGCCGGGTGGCGGTGAGGGTCTGCACCGGCGGCAGCTTCGCCTGAGCCTGGGCGAAGGCCGAAGCCGGCGGGGTGCCGGCGTTGATCCGGGCGACGATCGAGCTCGCCACCGCGCGCGCCCGGTCGGACGCCCGGCGAACCACGAGATCGGCCTTCACCCGATCGCGGATCGAGGCCAGGGGCGGCACCGTCGCCGGAATCGCCCGGGCGACGGCGACCAGCGCGTAACGCTGATTTTCCTGGATCGCCTCGACCGCGGGATCCTCGCCCGGCTCGATCGCGAAAGCGCCCTCGAGCAGCGGCTGAAGCTCCGGGGGCGCCTGCCAGCCGGGGCTCTCCGGCGCGGCTCCGGTCGCAGTGACCGGCGCCGTTTCCTTCACCGCGAGCTTGTTGGCCTTGGCGACTTCGTCGAACGACGAGCCGTCGCGGATCGCATCGTCGATGCGGCCGGCGAGGTCGTTGAGCGCGTTCCCGGCCTTGCGCTGCTGGATCTGGGCGGCGATCTCGCCCCGCACCGAGGCGAGCGGCCTGGCGGTCGAGACGATGATGTCCTCGACCTTGACGACGTGCCAGCCGAAGGCGCCGCGGACCGGGCCCACCGTGGCGCCCTTGGCGGCGCCGAACACGGCGGCGGCGACGGCCGGCGAGCTCTTGGCGGCATATTCCTCGCGGCTGTTCACGCCGAGCGCGATGTCCGCGGCGCTTCGTCCGGCCTGGGCGGCGGCGGCGGCGAAGGGGGTCCCGCCGGCGACCTTCCGGGCCAGCGCCTTCGCTTCCGCCTCGGGAAGGACGACCTGCGACAGCCGCCGGGTCTCGCGGGCCGCATAGGACGGGTCGGAGCGGTAGGCGGCCTGGATCTCGGCCTCGGTCGCCTGCGACTGCGCCGCGACATTTTCCGGCCCGAAGACGGCATAGCGGATCACGCGCCGCTCGGGGATGGTGTAGCGGCCGCGATTGGTGCGGTAGAAATTGGCGAGCTCGGCCTCGCTCGGCTCGGCCCCGGCGCCCATCGCGGCCGACGGCACCGCTCCGACGATCCCGCTCCGCTGCTCGAGCAGCAGCGAGGCATATTGGAGCGCGATGGCGTTCGGAACATGGGCCGAGCGCGCGATCGGGCCGAGCAGCTGGCGCTGGAGCAGGCGGGTCGCGAAATCGTCGCGGACCTGCTGCTCCGTCATATTTTCCTGAGCGAGGATCCGCCGGAAGGTGGCGTCGTCGAAGCGCCCGCTCAGATCGTGGAATTCCTCGATCGAAGCGATATCGCGATCGATCATCTGCCGCGACGCTCCGAGACCGTGCCGGCGGCCGAAGACCGCGCTGGCCGTCTGGTCGATCAGCTGGCTGAGCACCTCCTCCAGGGCGCCCTGCCGGAGGAAGGCGGCCATATCGAGCTCGGGCTGCTCGCGGCGAAGGCGGGTCAGCTGGCGCTGGGTCTCGTCGGAAAGCCGCGCCGAGGTCAGCTTCTCTCCGCCGACGGTTGCGACCGTGCTCGCGCCCAGCCCGCCGAGACCGCCCAGGCCGCCCGAGCCGCCGGTGCCGAACCCGGTGAGGACGATGGCGAGCAGGCCGATGCCGAGAATGACCAGCATGATCTTCGCCATGAAGCCGCGGCGGAAAATGGAGAGCATCTTGTCAAAGGTCCCTGCGCTGGTTTGGGCGGGTCATAGAAGCGCCGCCCGGTCCGGGCAAGCTTGGCAGGGGCCGCGCCGGTTGCTACCCGGCCGGGCTCAAACGCCGGATGACGGCGATCCACGGGGAAGCCAATGAACGTCCGCCGCAAGCTCGTCGCCGGCAACTGGAAGATGAACGGCGGTCGCGCCGCCCTGAGCGAGCTCGCCGCCATCGCCGCCGCGGCGCGCGAGGCGCCGGGAGTCGACGTCGCGATCTGTCCCCCGTTCACGCTCATCCCGCTGGCCGTGCCGCGGGCCGGGGGCCTCGCCGTCGGGGCGCAGGACTGCCATTCGAAGGACAGCGGCGCCCATACCGGCAACGTCTCCGCGCCGATGCTGAAGGAGGCCGGCGCCCGGCTCGCCATCGTCGGGCATAGCGAGCGCCGCGCCGACCAGGGGGAGGGCGACGAGACCGTCCGCGCCAAGGCGGAGGCGGCGCTGCGCCATGGCCTCCAGGCGATCGTCTGCGTCGGCGAGAGCGAAGCGGAACGCGAAGCGGGCGCGGCCGTCAGCCGGGTCGCGGCGCAGCTCGCCGGGTCGATCCCGGAGCTTTCCGGCGAGGCGGAGCTGGTCGTCGCCTACGAGCCGATCTGGGCGATCGGGACGGGCCGGACCGCCACGCCCGCCGACGTGGCCGAGATGCACTCGGCCATTCGCGCGGCCCTGGTCGGCCGTTTCGGCGACGCCGGCGGGCGCATCCGGATCCTCTACGGCGGCTCGGTCAATGCCGGCAACGCGGCCGAATTGTTCGCCGTGGACGATGTCGACGGGGCCCTTGTCGGCGGCGCCAGCCTCACCGCCGCCCAGTTCGTCCCGATCATCGAGGCCGCGGCGGGGAGTTGAAGCGGGGGGCACGATCGCCTAAGTCACCGCCAACCCGTCGCCCCAGCGCAGGCTGGGGCCCCGGTGGGTGAAAGGCTCGGCGCTTATTCTCCTTGGGATCCCAGCCTTCGCTGGGATGACGATTCAACGATCCGAGGCCCGTTCCCATGTTCACCTTCCTTCTGATTCTCCAGTCGCTGGTCGCCGCCTCGATGGTCGCGGTGATTCTGATGCAGCGCTCGGAAGGCGGCGGACTGGGCGTCGGCGGAAGTCCGGCGGGCCTGATGTCGGCGCGCGGCGCAGCCGACTTCCTGACCCGCGCGACCGCTATTCTGGCGACCTTGTTCGTCGTCCTGTCGATCGCTCTCGCCGGTCTCGCGACGATCGAGCGGGCGCCGATGAAGATCGATCCCTCGCTGTCGAAGACTCCTCCCCGAAACGCGCCGATCGCGCCTGGCACCGATCCGCTGGCGATTCCGCCGGCGGTCCCGACCGCCCAGGCGCCGGCGGTCCCGGCCGCCAAGTCGCCGGCCGCAGGCAACGGCTCGGTCCCCGCGCCTCGGTAAGCTAACGCCGCAGCCGGGCGACGGCTCGGGCCACTCGCGCCGCCTGGCCGCGAATGTCCGGAACGGCGACGATCTCCCAGAAGGCGCCCTTGGTGAGAGGGCCCAAGGCGTAAAGGGCAGGGGAGGGGCCGCTTCCCAGCAGCTTCGAATCGGCGTCGACGTCCAGCCCCAGGCCGAGCGAATCGGCCTTGGCCCGCCCGCTCGCCAGCAGGCTCTTGATGAGCGGATCTCCGATCCGGCGGATGTCGCCCTCCGGGCCCGTACAATTGACGACCGCGTCGAAGCGCCGGCGGATCTCGCCCCCGCCGCGCCGCGCGAGAGTGACCCATTCGCCTTCCACCCGGGCGACCCGGGCCGCCGCCACCTCGAGCCGCCCGGACGCCCGCATCGCCTCGATCCGGGCCGCCACGCGCGGCGCGATCCGGTGCCTGTGGACGTCCCACCACGGCCGCAAATGGCGGAGGAAGCGCTTTCGCTCCGCGTCGGTCAGGCCCTGCCACAAGGCGATGCTGTGCGGCCTCAGGCCGTCGACCGCGGCGCGCCACGGCTCCCGCGCCCGGACCGCCCGGACCAGCGCGCCGAGGCCCGCCGGGGGCTCCCAGTCGAGCGGAACCGCGGCCGGCGCGATATGGGCGCGAGGCACCAGCCCCCGGCGCGAGGCGGCGAGGATACGCCCGGCAAAGCCCGCTTCCTCGAGGCTGACCGCCATGTCGACCATGGTGAGGCCGGTTCCGACCAGCAGCAGATCGCCGCCGAGCGCCGCCGCCTCGGCCAGCCTGGCGGCGCCTTCCGGGCCCCAGGGGTCGTGAATCGCCTGCGCCCCGAAGGCCGCCGGCAGGCGCGAAGGGTAATTGCCGCCGGCGATCACCGCCGCGTCGCAGCCGATGCCTTGGCCCGAAGCGAGCCGGACGGCGCCCTCCTCGACCGCGACCGCCTCGCCGGTCACCCGGGTCACTCCGGCCGCGCCGTCGAGAAGCGAGGCGAGATAGCGCCGATAGTCCCGCCTGGGGACATAGTCGTCGGACCCGTGGCCGTCGCCGCTCGCCCAGGCGGCAAAATGCCCGGGCTCGCCGGCAAGAGCGCTCATGTTGCGGGCGCGGACGTTGAGCAGGTGGCCGGGCGAATTCGTGCCGTAGGCGGCGCCCTTCGCGAACTGGCCGCTTTTCTCGATGAGGATTATTTCGGCGCCGGGCGCCGCCCGGGCGATCTCCACCGCGGCGATCGTCCCCGAATATCCCGCCCCGACGATCGCCACCCGCATGGCCGGGCCTTAGCCGGTGACTCAGGACCCGTCACTCCCGCGAAAGCGGTGGGTGATCGTCATCCCGGCGAAGGCTGGGGTGCCACCGGGTGAAGACCGCCGCATTTTTCACCCCCCGGGGCCCCAGCCTGCGCCGGGGCGACGAATATTTCCGATTCGCGCCCTTGCCCTTTCGCCTCCCCCGCCTCTATCCGGAACTCCCATGGCGCGGTTCATTTTTATCACCGGCGGCGTGGTCTCATCGCTTGGCAAGGGGCTGATGGCCGCGGCGCTCGCGGCGCTCCTCCAGGCGCGCGGCTACAAGGTCCGGATCCGCAAGCTCGACCCGTATCTCAACGTCGATCCCGGCACGATGTCGCCCTACCAGCATGGCGAGGTCTACGTCACCGACGACGGCGCCGAGACCGACCTCGACCTCGGCCATTACGAGCGCTTCACCGGAGTCCCCGCCCGCCAGTCCGACAACGTCACCTCGGGCCGGATCTACCAGGGCATCATCGCGCGGGAGCGCCGCGGCGACTATCTCGGCGCCACCGTCCAGGTCGTCCCCCACGTCACCAACGCGATCAAGGAGTTCATCGCGGCGGACCTGGAGGGAGACCTCGACTTCCTCATCTGCGAGATCGGCGGCACGGTCGGCGACATCGAATCGCTCCCGTTCATCGAGGCGATCCGCCAGTTCCGCAACGAGCAGGGCCGGGAGAACACGCTCAGCATCCACACCACTTTGGTCCCCTACATCGCCGCGGCGGGCGAGCTGAAGACCAAGCCGACCCAGCATTCGGTGCGCGAGCTGACCAGCCTCGGGATCCAGCCCGAGATCCTGGTCTGCCGCACCGAGCATCCGCTCCCCGAAAGCGACAGGGCCAAGATCGCCTTGTTCTGCAACGTCCGCAAGGAAGCGGTCATCCCCGCTTTGGACGCGAAGAGCATCTACGCCGTCCCCGCCCAATATCACGAGGCCGGCCTCGACGCCGAGGTGCTCCGCGCCTTCGGCCTCACCGACGCCCCCGAGCCGAGGATGGCTCGCTGGGACGACGTCGTCGACCGCCTGTTCAATTGGGAGAGCGAGGTCACGATCGGAGTCGTCGGCAAATATGTCGGCCTCCAGGACGCCTATAAGAGCCTGACCGAGGCGCTCGTCCACGGCGGCATGGCCAACCGGGTCAAGGTCAAGATCTCCTGGCTCGACGCCGAGCTCTTCGAGCATCCCGAAGCCGACATCCCCGCCCAGCTCGAGCCGCTGCACGGGATATTGGTACCCGGCGGCTTCGGCGAGCGCGGAAGCGAGGGCAAGATCGCCAGCGTCCACTTCGCGAGGGAACGGCGAGTCCCCTTCTTCGGCATATGCCTCGGGATGCAGATGGCCTGCATCGAAGCCGCGAGGAACCAGGCCGGCATCTCCGGCGCCACGTCGACCGAATTCGGCGAAGCGGAAGAGCCCGTGGTCGGCCTGATCACCGAATGGATGAGCCCCGAAGGCCTCCAGCAAAGGCGCGAGGCCAACGGCGACATGGGCGGCACAATGCGCCTGGGCGCCTACGAAGCGAAGCTCGCCGGCAACAGCGTCGTCCACTCCATCTACGGCACCGACGCAATCTCGGAACGCCACCGCCACAGGTACGAGGTCAACATCCACTACAAGGCGGCGTTGGAGAAGGGGGGGCTCCTGTTCAGCGGCATGAGCCCGGACGGCGCGCTTCCGGAGATCGTGGAGCGGCCCGACCATCCCTGGTTCGTGGGAGTGCAGTTCCATCCGGAGCTGAAGTCGAAGCCGTTCGACCCGCACCCCTTGTTCGCGAGCTTCATCGAGGCGGCGGTCAAGCAGTCGCGTCTCGTTTAGCGACGGGAATGGCGCCTATGCGCCGGAAGCGGGTATCGGTGGCGCCGCCGCCCGTGCGGAAGCAGACGCACAACGGTTCCGGCTGCTCCTGGACCGCCTGCCGGCGAGCTTGCGCCGGCCGGGACTGAACAAGCCTGCCGCGTTTGAGGTCCCTGAGCGGCCCGTTCCAGGCGGCCCGAAGCTGCCGCCGCTCTTACGAAGTTCGGGGCGAACCTTCGCTCATTATGTGGAGAGACGGGATTATATCCGCCGGCAGGTAGAGCGTTCCTTCGAGGCGAAGATCGCTGGCCCAAAAATCGCCTCGTCCGGTGTCCGGCGGCAGGCATTCTTTCCGGGAGGTCAGATAATGCGGCGAACTCCGCCTGTAGATGTCGGTAATTTCGACGCCGCCGGGCGATTGGATCACCTCCAGATCGATTTCGTCGAGGCTGCCTCGACGAGCGACCAGTTCCAGGCGGGCAGCCCCCGGCCGCCGTACGATCCGGATCGAAGCCCGGACAAGGTTCAGCCGGAACCGGCTGCCGGGATTGAGTTGCCCCTGCCAATGCCAGCTGCTGCGCTCCTCGAGATCGGGCGCATTCGCTGGGCCGGCCGCCGCCGGACTGGAGGGAGCCGCTATGGCGCAAGCAAGAGCGGCGGCGGCCGCCAGGCGGAGAGCCCTCTTCATGCCCGGTCCACCCGGCACGCATAGCATCCGCGGCGCGCGTGGTGGAGGTGCACATATTCCGCTGAAGCCTGGGCGAAGACGCGCTCCAGCAACGCCTCCAGCTCCCGTCCTTCGCCGACCTCGGCCTCGACCATATTGCCGTCGGCATCATAGGCTCGGGCGGAATAAAGCCGCCCCCGGAAGCTCTCCGGAACATCGGTGGCGACCCGGGCCGCGCGTGCAGCCTGTCGAATGAATATCGGCCCGGAGGAGCGGTAGGGAGAGTTTGCCGGATGGTGCTCGAACGGAAGCAGCAGGACCGGCTCGCCGGGCGCGGCGTCCTGCAATGAGACGCGGCAGGGAACCCCGCGGCCGGCCGGGAGCCTTTTGACATGGCGTTCTTTCAACTCACGGTCGCAGAGGGCGAAAAAGTGCTGAAAGCGCTCCGGCGGGAGTCCGGAAAAGAGCCAGGTCATGGACGGCAACCTCCTTGTCGAGTTGCCTTATCTGGGCTCGGCCTTCGCGACGCGCGTCCCGATATTTGCGATCAAACGAGCGGCTTCAGCTCGGCGCGCGGCGGCGCCAATCCGACCAAAGCGACCAGAGGCTTCCGGCCAGAGCCAGGGAAAGGCTGACCGAGATGACGACAGCGAAATAGCCCGCGGTGGGCGATGCCATGCCGAGGAGATTTGCTTGTCCGAAGCTGTCGGGGAAGTCGCTGACTCCCGAGGCCCAGGTGTTATATTGGTCGTGCGGCGTTTCCGCGCCCATGTGAGCGAACTGGGCGAAGAAGAAGACCGGAACCATGATCAGGAAGCGGAGCCATGGTTTGCCTCGCAGCATCAGCGCCGCGACCATGAACAGGTAGACGGTAAGGCTGAACGTGAAGGGGGTGACCCGCCCGGTCACCGGCCAGCCGCTGTGATCGGCCCGCAGAACATGATCCACATGATGAAGCATCGCCAGGCCGATGCTCAGGAGGATCAGCGAGTCGCTTCGAGGGGTAACAGGGCTGACGAGCATGGACATCCTGCGCAGAAGTTGAATGCTGCCCGATTCACCGAACGTGCGCAACGGACGTAAGCGCACGGGAAGCTGGACCTGCCGGGACCTCCGCGGGGACAGCCTCCGCGCGGGGACAGCGCGCGGGGACAGGTACCGGTCCTCCGCGCGGCTCCGCGCGGGGACAGGTACCGGTACCTGTCCCCAGTCCTTGAGACGCCTCGCGCACCTCCGCGGGGACAGGTCCCGGTACCTGTCCCCAATCCTCGAGACGCCTCGCGCAGGCTGACGCGCGCGTGGGAGGCGGGCTTGCTTTCAAGGAGCCCGTGCGGGTGGCATGTAGGTGCAAACGGCGATCAGAGTTCTTGACATGTTCTTGTTCTTTTACTAAGATGAAGATCGGGCCAACCCGTCCGCTGTCGCCTCGCCTCGCCTGGCGTCGGCCGCGGGGGAGTGGAGGGGGCGGCTGGCCGGGGACTTGGCGTGTCGAAGCTGACCGTTGCAGACGAGGCCGCGGCGGCGAGCGGGGAAGGTAGCCGAAGATGGCGAGTCTCATCCACTTCGTCCACTTTGCCATCGGAAAAGGGCTCTGATCCGTCCAAGTCGTCCACTTTGGGCCCGAAAAAAAGCGATGCCGTGTGCAACTTGTCCATGTTGTCCAGTTTGGCCTCGCGCGCGCACGCGTCCGCCCGCGCGATAATTCCTGACTTTCCTGACCTTCGTCCGGATTCGGATTCGGACAGGGCAGGGCGCCTCCGGCGCTTTTCCGCAATCGCGGGTAATCGCCCCGGCGCATTCCCACGCTACAAGGTTCGACTACATCTGTTTTCGTGGGGGATAATTGTTATGGCACGCGGGTTTGCGCTTTGGCTTGGGTCGGCGGCTCTGGTTTCGTTTGCCGTTTCGGGGGCGGCTTTTTCGCAGACGGCGGCGGCCGCGCCCGCCACGGCCGCGGCTTCCGAGGAGGACCCCGCGCCGATGACCTTCCCCGGCTGGGGCGTGAACCCCGCCGATTTCGATCCCGCCGTCCGGCCGGGCGACGATTTCGATGCCTATGTGAACGGCAAGTGGAAGGCGGCCACCAAGATCCCGCCCAAATATCCCTACTACGGCGTGACCACCAACCTTCGCATCGGGTCGGAGCGGGCGGTGAAGGCGATCATCGACGATCTCTCCGCGCGCCCGAACCCGCCGGGAAGCGTCGAGCAGAGGGTGGCGGACATGTACCGTGCGTTTCTCGACGTCGAGGCGATCAACCGGGCGGGGCTTGCGCCGGCCAAGCCCTATCTCGATCGGATCGCGGCGGTGAAGTCCTATGAGGAGCTTGCCGCGCTTTGGGCTCTGAACGGCTATCCGGCGCCCTTCGGGGAGGGGGTCAGCATCGATCCGGGCGATCCCAAGAGCAACATCGTCTTCGTCGGGCTCGGCGGCATCGGCTTGCCGGACCGCGACAATTATCTGGTCGACAATCCTCGCAACCTCGAGATGCGGGCCAAATATACCGACTATCTCGCTTTCCTGCTCGGCAAGGCCGGCCATGCCGCGCCCCGGGCCGGGGCGCAGGCGGTCTATGAGCTCGAGAAGAAGATGGCCGCGGCGATGTGGGACCGGGCGTTGTCGCGCAACCCGGAGCTCACGACGCACCGGATGAGCTATGCCGAGTTCGGCGCTCTCGCCCGGCCATTCCCGATGGAGCGCTATCTGGCCGGCCGCGGGCTGCTTGCGAGCGACCGATTCAACGTTGCCGAGGTGCCGCCGACGCCGGAGGCCATCGCGGTCCAGGGCCTGACGCCGGCCCAGCTGGCCAAGTTGGGCAGCGGACTTCCGGCGATGATGAGCCTGATCATGGCGACCCCGCTCGACACCTGGAAGACGTGGATGACGGCTCGGCTCCTGTCGGGCAATGCGGCGCTCCTGCCGAGCGACATCGACGATGCCAATTTCGCTTTCTACGGCAAGTATCTGCAGGGCCGCGAGCGCCAGCGCGACCGCTGGCAGCGCGGCGTCGCGGAGGTCGAGGCCAGCCTCGGCGAGGCGATCGGCAAGGTCTATGTCGAGCGCCACTTCCCGCCGTCGAGCAAGGCGGCGATGGAGGCGCTGGTCGCCAATTTGCGGGCCGCGATGACCGACAATCTGAAAACGCTCCAGTGGATGACCCCGGCGACGCGTGCCGCCGCCAAGGCCAAGCTCGACGCCTTGAGCGTCAAGATCGGCTATCCCGACAAGTTCGAGACCTATGACGGCCTCGCCGTCTCGCCGAACGACCCGATCGGCAACCGTATCGCGGCTTCCAACTGGCAGTGGGCGAAGGACCTCTCCGACCTCAGGAAGCCGGTCGACCGCAGCAAGTGGCTTCTCACTCCGCAGACCGTCAATGCCTATTACATGGCGACGGCCAACGACATGGCCTATCCGGCCGCCTACCTGCAGCCGCCCAACTTCAACCCCGCGGCCGACCCTGCCGTCAATTACGGCGCGATCGGCGCCACCATCGGCCACGAGATCGGCCACGGCTTCGACGACGAGGGCTCGCGGTACGACGGCAGCGGGGCGCTGAGGAACTGGTGGACTCCCCAGGACGCCGCCACCTTCAAGAAGCTGACGGAGCGGCTGGCGGCGCAATATGACAGGATCTGCCCGCTGGACGGCGGCAAGGCCTGCCTCAACGGCAAGCTCACGCTGGGCGAGAATCTGGGCGATCTCGGCGGCATCTCGATGGCCTACAAGGCCTACCGCCTGTCGCTGAAGGGCAAGGAGGCGCCGGTCATCGACGGGCTGACCGGCGACCAGCGCTTCTTCCTCTCCTACGCACAGCATTACCGGACGATCTATCGCGACCCGTTCCTGCGCCAGCTGATGGAGACCGACCCCCATTCGCCGGGCTTCGCCCGGGTGAACGCGATCCTCAGGAACTTCGACCCCTGGTACGCCGCGTTCAACGTCAGGCCGGGCGACAAGATGTACCTGCCGCCTGCCGAGCGGGTCAGGGTGTGGTGACGGGGCGAGCCGAAGCCCACCGGCCGCGCCGGCATCGGCGCCCCCCTCTACGGCTCGACCCGGCGGGGCGCCCGCCGGGTCGATCGCGGGTCACTTCCCGACTTTGAAGACGTCAGAGAATTTGTTGACGATGTAGGGGGCGAACAGGGTCAGTCCGGCGTAGAGGAAGCTCCTCACCTCCCCGATCTGCGGCGGCAGCACCTGCCCGGTCGCAAAATAGTAGAGCACCGCAGCTCCGAAGCCCGTGTATAGAAGGAGGATCGCGAACAGGCCCATCAGCGCGATCAGCCGGCTCGTGCTCGGCACCAGCTTGCTCGCCGTCGCCTGCACCGCGCCCGCCATGATGGGCGCGCCGGTGGTTGCGTCGAAGACGGGAACGACGACGTCTTCCGAAAGGGCGTCGGCGAGCGCCCAGTTGGCGGCGGCGAGCCTCGTCGCGATGATTCCCAGGAAGATCAGACCGACGAGCCCAAGAAGCGCGATCATGACCAGGGCGGTCGTATCGCCGACCGGGCGGCCGGGCAGGACGACGGTGGGAGTCGCCGGCGGCGCTACCGCCGGGGCCGGAGCCGCCGGTGGCTGGCCCGCCTGTACGAACTGTGCGCCGGCGGGTGCTTGCGGAGAGGAAACGGGGCTGGTGCCGGGGGTGGCCGACACGGTGTTACCCGCAGACGTATTCACGGCGGGCACGACCGTAGTGGCAGTAACCGAAGTGGGAATGGAGCCATTGTTGAGTTCGGCCTGCGGCTGGGCCAGGCCTGCGGACGCCCACACGGCAATACCGCTGGCAAGCGTGAGCTTGATAACCTTAGCGTCGCGAATATTCATTGTTCCGCTCCTCGATAGCCAGACCTTGAGTCGGTACTCAACTGCGACCGCCACTTAGCCAGCAGGCCACGCCAAGATCGTCAATACCGGCCAGTTCCCAAAGCTCGGAACCGATTGTCTCGTTGCCGAGGCCGCGTACCATCGACCACCGTGTAGGCGGTGGGTATCACTTATTGCTCAGTTCACTCAAATAATCTAGGGTTCCTTTGTCTTGTGACGGAGGCAGCTTTGAACGTCGTAGCCAAAGTGGGGCAGATGCTTGCCGTAGCAAGCGGGGTCGTCATCTTAGGGCGAAAGCAAGAGACTTGCATAATCGCGGTCGAAGATATCGAATTTGAATTGAACTTCGTGGCAGGTAACAAGACAGACGCGAATGCTACTTCTGCGGGAGGGAAGAAGGTCGTAGTGACCTTGACAGGGTTCGACAGCTCTCTCGGCACGTCTTATATTTTGCCGCAAGTGGCTAAGATCGGTGAGAATCAAATTACATTCGCGCTATGCGTGCACGGGATGGGCGATGCGCCCGCGGTGAGCCGCCAGGTATCCTATACGGTTTATTCCGAGCAGTGATATGAATCAGATAAACCTTCCAAAGAACCCCGAGCTGGCCGGAAAGGTCATCGAGGCAGAGAGTCAACGTGCTCGACTGGATCGGGGCGTGATCGGAGCGGTGTTCGGAGGCAGAGACAACGTGCCCAATAACGTCGCAGGCATCGTCGCGCTCGCGGCTACGGGACTGCTGATCGGCATAATCGCCCTCGGATCGGACTCGGCGCAGTTCCCGCGCAAAGAGGCCGCTACATTGGCTCTGAGCCTCGTCACACTGACTTTGGGCTTTCTGTTCGGTCGAGCAACTCGAGACTCGCAATAGCCAGGAAGACATCTGGATCGGGTGTCGAGCCAGGACACGGCCTCACCGGCCTCACGGACGTGGCGCGGCCAGTCCCACTGCTCTAAGCCTGGCCGCAACGTCCGCCATCGCACATGCTAACGGAGATCCCGGTCCGTGCCCGAATCCTCTCTCCTCATCTCCCTGCTGGCCGCCGCCGCCGCGGCAACCGCACCCGCACCCGAGCATTTCTTCGTCGGCCGGACCGAGGGCTCCGGGACCGTGCAGATGACCCTGACCGGCTCGCACAAGGTCCGCGACGTCAGCCGCGGCCGGCTCGACAAGTCCGGGGCGCTGATCCTCGAGCAGATGGTCTACGAGGAGGGCAAGCCCGCCCGCCGCCGCTCCTGGAGGCTCGCCCGCTCGGGCCCGAACCGGATCGCCGGCACGATTTCCGACGCGGTCGGGCCGGTGACGGGCGACATTCGCGGCAACGTTCTCCACCTGAAATATCAGGCTCGGGAGGCGAGTGCGCAGGTCGAGCAGTGGATCACTCTCCATCCGGGCGGCCGGACCGCGTCCAACCGGATGGTCTTCAAGAAGTTCGGCTTCAAGGCCGCGACCCTGAACTCGACGATCCGCAAGCTGGATTGAGGCCGCGGCGCAGCCTCACTCCGGCCGTCCGCGCCGGGAGCCATGCCGCGTCCCTCATTGCTGCGGGACCTCGCCTCCGCCCGGCGTCTCGACCCGCAATGCGGCGAGTTCGAGGATGCGCTTGGTCTGCTCGGCCCTCAGTTCGTCGATCTGCTTCTGAATGGCCTCCTGATCGGCAACGGCGGCGGCGCGTGCCTTCTGCGCCTCGCGCTTCTGGATCTGGTTCTCCAGCTCCTGGATGCCGGCGCGCAAGCCTCCGGCGCGGTCGCTATCCTCGAACTTGGTGCGATCGACGGCTTCGAGCACCAGCGTCAGCCCGCGATAGAAGGAGCAGGTCTGGTGATAGGCGTTCACCTCCACCACCATCTGGTCGACATTGTAGGCTGCTGAGTCCTTGGCGAGCTGCGCCTGGATCGCCGCGCGTTGCTTATCGCGCTCGATGTGGATGGCGCGCGAGACCGCGGTCGACAGCACGTTCCGGAAGACGTGGGCGTTGACGTGGCTGCGGCTCGCCGTGGCGAGCCCGCTTCCGGCGGCGAAAATCTCCTTGGCATGCGCGCCGGTGACGATCGTCGCGATTCCGGACAGGGTGCTGGCGACCGTCGCCAAAGCGGTGTTGGTGATCGCCTCGTTGGCGGTCAGGCGCCCAAGCTCCTGGGTGCAGACGTCGTCGGCATGCTTGATCAGGATGGCGGCCAGGCGATTGCGCTCGACCTGGCCGTCGACGGCCAGGTCATAGGCCGTCTTCCCCTTCGGTTTCTGATCCGGGAAGCGGAAGCAGTCGAGGTTGATCGCCCCGCCATGCGTGTCGCCGCCAATTTCCATCGGGCAATTCGCGTCTCCCTCGATCCGGTCGTCGCGCGGATAGTTGGCGACCGTCCGGGGATCGACGCGCGACTGATTCTGCAGCGTGGAGCATCCCGCCACTAATGCCGCTCCGCCGACCGCGAGCAGCAGCCGCGCCGCCGCCGAAGCTCCGAAAGCCTTGTCCGTCATCATCCCGTCCCCCTGCGTCCATCGTGCTGACCTAGTGCAAAAGGAGCGCAGGGCGGCGTGACGGCCATCACGCATTGTCTTACGGCGCCGCGATCGCCTCCACCGTCAGCTCCACGATTCGCCCGACATGCGCGCCAGGCCCGCCGATCTCCGACACGTGGATCCGGGCGTAGGGGAGGGTGAACGACAGGTCGCGAGCCAGGCCGCTGTTGCCGCGGACCGCCTCCGGAAGACAGGCGGCGATCCGTCCGGCGAGGGCGTCGCGGCTGAGCTCTTCCGGCGCGAAGCTCTGGCCGCAGGCCCAATATCGCTTCTTCTCGTCGCCGGTCGCCTGGCAGCCGTTTCGAAAACCGAGCCTCGGCGGGGCGGCCCGGCTGCGCTCGAGATAAGTGAAGTCTCCGCCCAGCCTGGCGACCTCGACCACCCGGCGAAGCTCGGCGCAGAAGACCCTTTGCTGCGGCTCCGCCGAAGCCGTGCCCGGAATCAGCACGGCCAGCGCCGCAATCGCTCGAGCCCCGATCTTCATTTCAGTTTTCCTTGCGTCCGACAGGGCGAAAAGAGCCGCACCCGCCTGACGGACGGCTGAACGGAGTCATTACGAAGCCCGGTTCTTATGCTATGCAAGCGGGAGGGAAGGGGGCTGCCATGCTGACCCGACGCAACTTCCATGGCGGGCTCGCCTCGATGGCATTCGGTGGCGTGGCGCTGGCAGCCTGCTCCAAGCTCGCCATCATCCCCGACGCTATAGCCCGGGCGCCCGGCTTCCGGCGGGCCGACAATCGCGTCGCGGCGGTCCCGGGCGGCCTCATACGCGATCCCAAAGGCCTGCTCGATCTCGCCGACGGCCTGAGCTACGAAGCCATATCCTGCTGCGGCGAGCCGCTCGACGGGGGCGGCGTGGTGCCGGATTCGGCAGACGGCATGGGCTCCTTCGCTCTCCCGGGCGGCCGGGTCGCCCTCGTCCGCAACCATGAGCTCGACGCGGCGGACTTCGAAAAGAGCGCCTTCCGGGACGGTCCCCCTGGCCCGATCGCGGCCTACGACAGGCTGCACGGCCGTCCGCTCGCAGGCGGCACCACGACGATCGTTTACGACTATGTCAATCATCGCTTCGTCCGCCATTATCTCAGTCTGGCGGGGACGATTCGCAATTGCGCCGGTGGCGTTACCCCCTGGGGGACATGGCTGACCTGCGAGGAAAACTTCAGCCGCGGCCGCGAGTCGCCCGACCGTGGCCACGGCTGGGTGTTCGAGATCCCCGCCGATCACGGCCGCCTGGTCGACCCCGAGCCGCTGAGGGACATGGGGCGGTTCAACCACGAGGCCGCCGCCGTCCTCCCCGGGGAGAAGAAGATCGTCTACCTTACCGAGGACCGGCGGGACGGGCTTTTTTACCGTTTCCTTCCCAAAGTGCCGGGCAGGTTGGCCAAAGGCGGAAGGCTGCAAGCTCTCGCCCTGGCCGGCCGGTTCCATGGCCTCGACTCGCGGAACTGGTCGAAACCGGAGATGCCCGTCGGCGTCCCGATACCCGTGCGCTGGATCGACCTCGAGCGGGTCCATTGCCCCGACGGAGACGACCTTCGCAAGCGCGGGCATTCGGCCGGGGCGACCCGCTTCGCCAACGGGGAGGGCATTCATTACGGAGGCGGCGAACTCTATTTCTGCGTCACCAGCGGCGGCGCCATCAAGAGCGGCCAGATCATGCGATACCGCCCCTCGCCGCGCGAAGGGGAGGGCGCGGACCTCGAGCGGGAATTCCCCCCCACGCTCGAGCTGTTTCTCGAATCCACTGATCCTGCGACGTTCAATTTCGGCGACAATCTCGCCATCGCCCCCAACGGTCATCTTGTCGTCTGCGAGGATCCTTATTGGGGGGGCCGAAAAACCTATCTGCCGCGCATGGTCGACGGGTCGGCGCCCTGCTTCCTGCGCGGAGTCACGCCCGACGGCAAGGTCTACGACATTGCCCGGCTGCACGGCGGCAGCGAGCTGGCCGGCGCATGCTTCGCCCCGGGCGGCCGGACCCTGTTCGTCAACGTGATGAGCCCGGCGGCGACGCTCGCGATCCGAGCGACGGAAGGGGGGCCGCTGGAGAAGGAGGGGGCGTGGGGCACGCCGCTCCCCGGCTGGGGGGTCTATGATGCCCAGGCCACGGTCTGAGCCGCGCGGCGACCCCTAAAGCGGCCCCGGATCGTCCGTGCGCCGCCTGGCCTCGTCCCTCGCCGCCGCGTGGCGCAGCGTGTCCATCTCGCCGGCATCCTTCTGGAGCCGACGGTTCTCCGCCTCGGCGGCATCGGCGCGGGCGCGTTCCTCGCGGTAGCGGCGCTTCCATTTGCCTCCGGCCATCAGGGCCATGCCGAGCACGAGGCCGAGCACGAAGACGAGGGCCACGATGAGCCACTGGTCGGGAGTGAAGAGAGTCACGGCCATTCCCTTTGCGTCGCTGGAGGACGCGGGATCAATGAGGACGGGGGCCGATTGTTCCGCCCCCGTTACTCACTTGAACAGGTTGTCCGAGATCGAGCAGCTCGCCGGGCCGAGAATGACGATGAACAGCACCGGAAGGATGAACAGGATGAGCGGCACCGTCATGATCGCCGGCAGCCGCGCCGCTTTCTCCTCGGCGCGCATCATGCGCTCGTTGCGGAACTCGGCGGCCAGGACGCGGAGCGCGCTGGCGAGCGGGGTGCCGTATTTCTCGGTCTGGATCATCGTCGTGACGACGCCCCGCACGGCCTCCAGATCGATCCGGTTGGCGAGATTCTCGAAGGCCGACCGGCGGTCGGTGAGGAACCCCAGCTCGATCGAGGTGAGGGCGAATTCGTCGCCAAGCTCGGGATAGGCCTTGCCGAGCTCGCGGGCGACGCGGTTGAAGGCGGCGTCGACGGTGAGGCCGGCCTCGGCGCAGATGACGAGCAGGTCGAGAGCGTCGGGAAGACCCTTGCGGACCGCGTTGGAGCGCTTGGAGATCTTGTTCTTGAGCCAGAGGTCCGGCGCCTTGTAGCTTCCGATCAGCGAGAAGGCGACGAGGCCGTAGCGCTTGATCGGCCCCCATTCCGGGAACCATTCGAGGAGATAGACTCCGACGATGACCGTCGTCCCGATGACGACGGGCAGCACCAGGCGCGCGAAGATGACGACGAAGGCGAGGTCCTTGGAGCGGATCCCGGCCTGCATCAGCTTCTTCTGCGCTTTTTCGACCTGCTCCGCCTGAAGCATCTTCAGCGAGCCGAGAACGCTCCTGACCTTGTCCGCGACCTCGTTCTTGTTGGTGATGTTGCGCCGCCGCTTCGAGGTCGAGGCGACGATCCCGGCCTTGAGTTGCTCGCGGCGTTCGTTGAGCGCCTTCACGCGCTTCGCCATCGGATCGCGGACCGTGGTCGCCGCATAGATTGCGAGGAGGACGGCGAAGGTCGCGATGGCGGCGAGGAAGGTCGCCACCATCACAACGTCGATCCCCAAGACCGTCGGGCC
>DASVPM010000267.1:0-30531 GCA_036382815.1 Allosphingosinicella sp. | reverse complement strand
CTTTAGACTCCGAAGACCCCTCCACCGCGCTTCGCGCGGTCCCCCTCCCCCGGAAATCCGGGGGAGGAATCAAGATCCTCAACGCGACGCCGGAATCGCCCGGGCGAGCATCGGCGCGGGCGCAAGCCAGGTGGCCGCGGCCCGGCGAACGTCGTCGATGGTCAGCGCCTCGAGATCGGCGCGAAGGCCGGTAAGCTCGCGCAGGGCGGCCCGGTCTTCCCCCGCAAGGGCGATCATCGACGCCCAGGCGCCGTTGTCGCTAAGCGCCTGATCGGCCGTGGCGAGCACGGGAGTGCGCGCGGCGTCCAGCTCCTGCTGGCTGATCGCGCCCTTGGCGAGATCCGCGGCGACTCCTCGCGCCGCTCCGGCCAGCGAGCCTATCTCGTCCGGAGCGGCCTCGAGGACGACCGTGAGAATGCCCTGATCGGCATCGTCGGGAGTGGCGAGGCCGACGGTGGGCGAATAGACCTTGCCCATCACCACCCGCACCTGGCGAAGCAGGCGGGTCTCGAAGATCGAGCGCAGCATGTGGATCGCATATTCCTCGCGCCTGCGTTCGGGGCTCGCCACGTAGAGCGGCCAGGCGAGGACCGTGGCGGCCTTGTCGGCCGGGCCCCGATGCGCTTCGGTCACCGGCGGCGGCAGGCGCTCGGGAAAATAGCGGAAGGGACCTTTGCCGGCCGGCGGCGGCGGCAGCTCGGGACGGCGCGGCAAGGCGCCGAAGGTAGCCGCCATGGCCCGCTTCGCAACGTCTTCGGTAACATCGCCGACGATCGTCACCTCGATGGGAGAGCGAGTCAGCACCGGCTTCAGCATGCGCTCGAAATCGGCGGCCCGATAGGCCGCCAGCCGCTCGCGCGGCGGCATCGATTCGCGTCCCGGAAACAGGGCTCGCTCGAGCGCGAGCGTCGCCACGAATGACGGGTCGGAGTCCCACATGCGGTAGCTGAGGTCGAGCGCCGTCGGCAGCTTCTCGTCGATCAAGGGGCGGAAACCTGGATCGGTCATGTACGCCGCGAGGACCCGCATCTGCTGCTCGATATTGTCGCTCAGCGTCGTGCTGGTCAGCATGAAGGCCGTGGGCCGCGCCTCCAGCGTGAAGGCCCAGGTCGAATTGGCGAGGGCGCTCCCGATCTGCTCATAGTCCATCTTGCCGAGCCCGCCGTTCGGGAACATGCCCGTGGCCAGCATCATCGGCATCCTGTCGGCGGGGGTCAGAGCGCGCTCGCCATGGCCGAACCGGATCCGGATCTCGAGGCCCCCCGACTGGAAATCGGTCTGCTTGAAGTTGAGGACCGAGCCGTTTTTGAACAGGATGCGGGTGAATTCCGGCCCGGCGTCGCGGGACGCGACCTTGCCGCGCTTGCCGAACTTCAAATAGGCCCATTCGGCGGCTTCGCGATCGGCGAAGGTCTCGAGCGGCGCGGCTTTTTCGTTGGTCCGCCAGGCCGCGGCCAGGTCCTCGGCGCTCACCTCGTCGGGGCCGGTCAGGACGAGAAAGGGGCCGTTGCCGCTCCAGTCCGCCTCGAAGGCGCGCTTGACGTCCGCCGGAGTCAGGCCGGCCACCAGCAGGTCGTAGACCCGCATCGCCTCGCGGGGGTGGAGAAAGGGTGTGGCGGCCAGCTCCGAATCGACGATTCCCTGGGCAAGGTCGCGGGTGGCCCGGGTAGCGCTTTGATAGACGGAGGCGCGCAGCCGCGAGCGCAGCTGCTCGGCGGCCGATTCGACTTCGAGCGGAGTGGGTCCGTTCTCGGCGAAGCGGCGAAGCTCCGCCTGCGCTTCGGCCAGCCCCTCGCGCCACTTGCCCTGATTGGGCACCGCGACCAGGCAGGAAATCCGGGCGTCGGGCAGGCTCCTGTTCACCATCGGCGCGGTTCCCAGGAGAGCGGATCCGGCCCTGGCGGTGACCTGGGTGGCCCGGTCGGTGAGGATGGTCACCCAGATTTGCGAGAGGATTTCGCGGCGCATCCGCTCGAGGCTGGAATCGCGCGGCCCGTCCAGCGGCGCGACCCGGCACGCGTTTGCGACGAGCGGCAGCGACGGGCCGCTCCGGGTGAAGGCGTCCAGGCCGCGGTCGATCAGGGCCGCCGGCTTGGCCCGGACGCCCGTCGCGCCCCGGCCGGTCCAGCTTGCGAACGCGGCCTCGGCCGCTTTCAGCATGACCTGCGGGTCGGCATCTCCGGCGATGACGAGGACCGAGTTGTCGGGCCGGTACCAGCGGTCGTAAAAGGCTTGGAGGGCGGCCGGAGTCGCCGCTCGCACCGAAGCCTCGGTGCCGCCGGTGTCGTGCGCCGCGGAGCGGAGCTCCGGCGCCTGGAACCGGATCGCTTCCCGTCCGGCGATCGTCGCCGGGCTGTTCCTGGCGCGCTGCTCGGCGATCACCACGCCTTTCTCGAGCTCGACGGCCGCGGGCGCGAACACGATTCCGTCGGCCGCTCCGCGAAGCCATTCCAGGACCTTGCCCACCGCCGCCGGATCGGAGACCGGCAGATCCATCTGGTAGATGGTCGATTCAAGGCCGGTCACGGCATTCTCGTCGCGCCCGAAGGCCACTCCCAGGTTCGCGAAACGCGTGTCGAGCGAGCCGTCCGGCGCCTGGCGCGTCGAGCGGAACGCCATATGCTCGATGAAATGGGCGAAGCCGGCCTCGGCTTCCTCCTCGTCGTAGCTGCCGGCACGGATAGCGAGGCGGATCGACACCGCCCGGGCCGGCGAGCCGTTGCGCATGATCGCGTAGCGCAGGCCGTTGGCAAGGGTCCCGGTCCGGACCGCCGGGTCCGGAATCGCCTTCGCCTCCGCCGGGAGCGGATCGACGGCGCGAGCGGGTCCGCTCAGGGCCAGCAACGCCGCCGCCGCGGCGAGAGCCCGGCAAAATCCACGAACGATCATCTTATTCCCCGCTCAATTCCCTCCGCCCGCTATCGGGAAAAGCGCAGATTTTCAATGGCTCACGGCCGGAACTTGAGCGCATCGCGGATTTCGCGAAGGACCAGCAGCTCCTCGCTCGGCCCCGCGGCGGGCGCCTCCCCCGTCAGCTTCACCCGGGTCGCGGCCTTGACCAGCTGGTAGATGACGAAGGCGAGGATGAGGAAGGCGACCACGGCGGTGGCGAACTGGCCGTAGCCGATCATCGGAACGCCCGCGGCCTTGAGCGCCGCATAATTGTTCGGATCGCCGGCATAGCCCGCGGGAATCTCACCCAGGCGGATGAAATAGCTCGAGAAATCCAGTCCGCCGAAGATCCAGCCGATGACCGGCATGATGATGTCGTCGGTCAGCGAGGCGACGATGGTGGCGAACGCCGCGCCGATGATCACCGCAACCGCCAGATCGAGCACGTTGCCCTTGGCGATGAATTCCCTGAAACCGGACATTTGCGCCTCCCCTTGCTGTCGGCGGCAGGTTAGCGCGATTGAATGAGACCGTCACCCCAGCGAAGGCTGGGGTCCCGGCGGGTGAAAGGCACCGGGGTCTCCGCCCCCGGGGCCCAGCCTTCGCCGGGGCGACGCGCGCCTCAATGCCCGGCGTGCGGCCCCTCGTCCCCCGCGGCGCGGACCTGCGCGTCGACCGTGATCGGAGGCGCGACGTTGAAGGAGAAGGTGAGGGGGATCGTGTCCCCGGCCTTCACCTTCGAATTGATCCCGAACAGCATTGCGTGTCGCCCGCCCGGCTCGAAGACGAGCTCGCCGCGGCTCGGAAACTCCACTTCCTTCTGCTGCTTCATCTTGGCGGTACTGCCCTTCATGCTGGTCTCGTGAAGCTCGATCCAGCGCACGGACGGACTCGAGATTCCGACCAGCCGGGTGCCTTCGCTCCCCGCCTCCATCCGGAAATAGGCCCCCCCGGGCCGGCTCTTCGCCGCCGGGAGCCTTACCCAGACGTCGTTCACGACGACCGTTCCGTCCGGAGGCGGCCGGTCGCAGCCGGCCAGCATCGCGGTCCCGGCGAGGACGGCAAAAGCGAGGCTTTTGAGCATCTTCTTCATTGCCGCCGCTCCCTAGCGTCGCCCCGACTTCTTGTCGCCTCGGAATCCACCCCTATATCGCTTCCGAAACACTCCGCGTGCCTCGACAGGAAGGGCGCAGGGGTGCGGTAAACTTTTGGGGCACAAGAGGATTAATATGGCTAGAGTCATCGGAATCGACCTCGGCACGACCAACAGCTGCGTCGCCGTCATGGAGGGCGGCAAGCCCAAGGTGGTCGAGAATGCGGAAGGCGCCCGCACCACCCCCTCGATCGTCGCTTTCGCGAAGGACGGCGAGCGGCTCGTCGGCCAGCCGGCCAAGCGCCAGGCGGTCACGAACCCGGAGAACACCGTCTTCGCGGTGAAGCGCCTGATCGGCCGCCGCTTCGACGATCCGATCACCAAGAAGGACACGGAGCTCGTCCCCTACAAGATCAGCCGCGGGCCCAATGGCGACGCCTGGGTCAATGCCGGCGCCAAGGATTACAGCCCGTCCCAGATTTCCGCCTTCATCCTCCAGAAGATGAAGGAAACCGCCGAGGCCTATCTCGGCGAGAACGTCACCCAGGCAGTGATCACCGTCCCCGCTTACTTCAACGACGCCCAGCGCCAGGCGACCAAGGACGCCGGCCAGATCGCCGGTCTCGAAGTGCTCCGAATCATCAACGAGCCGACCGCCGCGGCGCTCGCCTACGGCCTCGACAAGCAGGACGGAAAGACGATCGCGGTCTACGATCTGGGCGGCGGAACGTTCGACATCTCGGTGCTCGAGATCGGCGACGGAGTCTTCGAGGTGAAGTCGACCAACGGCGACACCTTCCTCGGCGGCGAGGATTTCGACGCCAAGATCGTCGACTACCTCGCCGACGAGTTCAAAAAACAGGAAGGCATCGACCTTCGCGGCGACCGCCTAGCCCTCCAGCGCCTCAAGGAAGGCGCCGAGCGGGCCAAGATCGAGCTCAGCTCGGCCCAGACCACCGAGGTCAACCTGCCTTTCATCACCGCCGACCAGAACGGGCCGAAGCACCTCGTCAAGACGATCACCCGGTCCGATCTCGAGAAGCTCGTCGAGGATCTGATCAAGCGCACGCTCGATCCCTGCAAGAAGGCGCTTCAGGACGCCGGCGTGAAGTCGGAAGACATCAGCGAGGTCGTCCTCGTCGGCGGAATGACGCGGATGCCGCGCGTCCGCCAGATCGTCCAGGACTTCTTCGGCAAGGAGCCGCACACCGGCGTCAACCCGGACGAGGTCGTCGCGATGGGCGCCGCCATCCAGGCCGGCGTGCTCCAGGGCGACGTCAAGGACGTCCTCCTGCTCGACGTCACGCCGCTGAGCCTCGGCATCGAGACGCTGGGCGGGGTCTTCACCCGGATGATCGACCGCAACACGACCATCCCGACCAAGAAGAGCCAGACCTTCTCGACCGCCGAGGACAATCAGAACGCGGTCACCATCCGGGTCTTCCAGGGCGAGCGCGAAATGGCCGCGGACAACAAGATCCTCGGCCAGTTCGACCTGGTCGGGATCCCGCCGGCGCCGCGCGGTGTGCCTCAGGTCGAGGTCACCTTCGACATCGACGCCAACGGCATCGTCCACGTCTCGGCCAAGGATAAGGGCACCGGCAAGGAGCAGCAGATCCGCATCCAGGCGTCGGGCGGCCTCGCCGATTCCGACATCGAGAAGATGGTCCGCGAAGCCGAGCAGTTCGCCGAGGAAGACAAGAAGCGCCGCGAGGGCGCCGAGGCGAAGAACAGCGCCGAGGGCCTCGCCCATTCGACCGAGCGCCAGCTCGCCGAGCATGGCGACAAGGTCGACGAGTCGCTGAAGACCGAGATCCAGGCGGCGATCGACGAGACCCGGCAGGCGGTCGAGAGCGGCGACGTCGAGGCGATGAAGTCGAAGACCGCCGCGCTGAGCCAGGTCGCGATGAAGCTCGGCCAGGCGATCTACGAGAAGGAGCAGGCGGGTGCCGCCGGCGGGTCTTCCGATGAGCCGGGCACCGCCGAGACCGGCCAGGGCGGCAGCGAGGACGAGGTCGTCGACGCCGAATTCTCCGAGGTCGACGACGAAAACAAGGGCTGAGATCATGTGCACCGTCATCCCGGCGAAGGCCGGGATCCCAGCGAGAACAGGCTCAGCCCTTCCCACTGGGACCCCAGCCTTCGCTGGGGTGACGGCGTCCGCCCCGGGGGGCTGCCGCCGTCATGGCTGAGACCGATTATTACGAGCTGCTCCAGGTCGAGCGCGGCGCGGACGAGCGGACCCTCAAGTCCGCCTATCGCCGCCTCGCCATGGAATGCCATCCGGACCGCAACCCCGGCTGCAAGGATTCGGAAGCCAGGTTCAAGGCGATCAACGAGGCCTATGACTGCCTGAAGGACCCGCAGAAGCGCGCTGCCTACGACCGTTTCGGCCACGCCGCCTTCCGCAACGGCGGAATGGGCGGGGCGGGGGCCCAGGATTTCGGCTCCTTCTCCGACATCTTCGAGAATATCTTCGGCGAGTTCATGAACGGCCAGCAGGCCGACCGCCGCTCCAATGCGCTGCGCGGCTCGGACCTTCGCTACGACCTCGAGATCACGCTCGAGGACGCTTATGCCGGCAAGCAGGTCGAGCTCAGGATCGACACCACCGGGAAATGCGAGCCCTGCGACGGCTCCGGCGCCAAGTCGGGCACCAGCGCCCGGCCTTGCACCATGTGCCACGGCCGCGGCCAGGTCCGCGCCCAGCAGGGCTTCTTCGTCGTCGAGCGAACCTGCCCCACCTGCCGCGGAGTCGGCCAGGTCATCGCCGATCCCTGCGACAAGTGCCGGGGCGAGGGACGCGTCGAGCGTCAGCGCTCCCTCGAGGTGCGGATCCCCGCCGGAGTCGACGAGGGCACCCGGATCCGCCTTGCCGGCGAAGGGGAAGCGGGCGCCCGCGGCGGTCCCAATGGCGACCTGTACATCTTCGTCCACCTCGCCCGGCACGCCTTCTTCCAGCGCCAGGGCACGACCCTGTTCGTCAAGTGCCCGGTCAGCATCACCACGGCGGCGCTGGGCGGCTGCATCGAGGTTCCGGGGCTCGACCGGCAGAAGCATTCGATCCAGATCCCGGCCGGAATCCAGTCCGGCAAGCAGCTGAGGCAGCGCGGCGCCGGAATGCCGGTCATCAACGGCCGCGGCCATGGCGACATGGTCGTCCAGGTCGAGGTCGAGACCCCCACCCGGCTCAGTCCCCGACAGAAGGAGCTGCTCGAGGAGTTCCGGACCACGGAGACGGGCGAGGAATGCCCGGCCTCAAAGAGCTTCTTCGGCAAGCTGAAGGGCCTGTTCGACGCCTGAGTCGGCGCCGTCCCTTCACTTGCGCGGACCCGCCCCGACCAGTTTGCGCACTTCCTGCTCGACTGCCCGGTCGTCGGCGAGATCCACTTTGAAAGGAATCGCTGGTGCGTACGGCCCCAATTGCCTGGGGACGTAGGTGGAATAGGCCTGGAGGCTTGAAAAGTTCGACAGGCCCGAGGGGAGGTCGGTCGTGATGACGTTCGAATAATGGGTGTTGGCGTTGGTTTCCTGGCCGACATGGGTCGCCCCGAGGTCGCGGAACAGCCGCGCCGCCTGCAGGCATGAGCTGAAGCAAAAGCGGTCGGTGACGAGGATGACCCGCGGCGGCCGTCGCACCCGATCGAGTTTGCGCAAGGGCGCGGCCGGGTCGATCGCGTCGGGAGCTTCGGCCAGCGGGCTTCCCCGCCGGAGCGCGGCCTCGATCGAATCCCGCTGAGCCCGCATCCCGAGCGCGACGGGATGATCGGGACCGAGCCGCGCCGCGCGCTCGACATAGCCGTTGGCAGTGCTGAGCGTGGTCGGAGACGCGCGCCAGATGACTTTTTGCGGCTCCATGGCGCCCTTGGGGTAGACGGCCTGGTCCACCCTGGCCTTCCCGTAGATCACCTCGGCGATCCTGTCGCTGATGAACGAGGCGCCGCCGCCGTTTCCGCGAAGGTCGACGATTATGAAGGGCGCCCGGCGCAATTCTGACTGCCGCGCTTCGACCTCCTTCATCAGCGGCAGGGCCGCGGCCGATTGCGTGCCGAGACGAATCCACCATCCGCCGTCGAACGGCCGCAGGGCCACCTCCTCGGAAACGCGCGGGCCCAGCTTCTCGAACTGCTTCGCCAGGTCGGCGCTGCGGATGCGCCGCCAGTTCAGCCGGTGGGTGGCTGTCCGCCCGTCAACGGTGCGGAAGTCGCACGCCTGCACCCTCGCCCGGTGGGGGTTGCCACTGTCGAGGAGGAGAGACGAAGAGTTTTTCATTCGTTGCGCGCTAACCGCCCAGGCGGGGACGAAGGGTCCAAGCGCAGCGGCCGCGAGCGAGTCCGGGCTCTTCCCGTCGCACGAGATCAGCTCCGCGCCGGCCTCGGGCGCGTCATCCGCGCCGCCGTCCACCACCTCCCAGCCGCCGCGCCGGCTGGAGACCAGGAAGCCGGGCCAGAAGCTGTCCGGCTGAACCCAGCTCACGCTCGCGATATGGGGATCGTCGAAGGCGGCGGCGAAGCGCTCGAGAGCCGCTCGATAGCCGCCGAAAGTGCGCGCGGACCGCGCCAGAGATCGCGCTTGAGCGTAGCCATCGCGCAACTGGCCGAGGAACGTCGAATCCCCGAGCGATGGCACGGCGCCAGGATGGGTCTCCCCGATGAAAGCACGAGCCGCTTCGAGATCGTCCTCAGCCATCCGGCTCCAGGCTTCGGACTGGGCGAGCGCGGGGGCCGGGGCCGCGGCGAGTGCGATGCCCGCCAGCACCGCGAGGTTCCAATGTGCTGCACGGGCCATCGAAGTCTCCGCGGTGCGCCGGGTTGCGGCAATCGGCGCAGGCTAGGCCGGACCGGGCCTCCCAACAATGGCCTTCGAGCGGCGTGAAGGAGCACGTGCCTTCCCGCCCGACCCTGCTATGCTCGCGTCATGCGCATGCTGCTCCCTCTCCTCGCCCTCGCCGCCGCCTCCTGCGCGACCGCGCCCGGCGACGCCGCCGCCACCTTCGCCAATCCCGTCATCAACTCCGATTTCCCCGATCCCGCGATCCTGCGCGCCAAGGACGGTTTCTATTACGTCTACGCCACCCAGACCGAGCGCGGCGGCAAATGGATCAACCTCCAGGTCGCGCGTTCCCGCGACCTCGTCGCCTGGCAGCATCTCGGCGACGCGCTTCCGGCCAAGCCCGGCTGGGCGAGCAAGACCCAGGATTTCTGGGCGCCGCACGTCGCCGAGCATCTCGGCCGCTACTATCTCTATTATTCGGCCAAGCCCGACGAGGCGCTGGCCGACGACAAGAAAGGCCTGTGCCTCGCCGTCGCCACGGCCGACCGCCCGGAAGGGCCCTTCACCGACATGGGCCATCCGCTCCAGTGCGGGCCCGGCTTCGTCAACATCGATCCGATGTCCTACGACGATCCGGCGACCGGCCGGCGGCTACTCTACTGGGGCTCGGGCTTCGGGCCGATCAAGGTCCGCGAGCTCGCGCCCGACCGCCTGTCCTTCGCCCCCGGCAGCGCTCCGGTCGACCTGATCCCGGCGGACCCGAAAAGCAACTATCGCCGCCTCGTCGAAGGCGCCTGGGTCGAGCTTCGCGGCGGCTATTATTACCTCTTCTATTCCGGCGACAATTGCTGCGGCAAAGGCGTCCATTACGCCGTCATGGTCGCCCGCTCGCGAAGCGCCACCGGGCCATTCGAGCTCAAGCCGGGCACCCTCCTCGAGGCGAAAGGCAAATGGATCGGCCCCGGCCACAACAGCGTGATCGACGACGAATTCGGCGAGACCTGGATCGTCTATCACGCGGTCGATTCGGCCCGTCCCCGGACGAAGCCGGCCGACGAGGTCAATACGAGGCGGGTCATGCTTATCGACCATCTCGAATGGACCGATGAATGGCCGAAAGTGAGAGGGCCGACGAGCGGCCCGCAACGGCGCCGATATCCGGAGCGCTGGGCGAAGGATTGAAGGCCGTTCGCAGGAACGCATCCGTTTCGGCCGAGAGGCGCCTCGAAGGCTTGCGGATCGTCCTTTTCGCGCTGCTGGCCGCGGTCGGGTTCGGCATCCTTCACGATTGTCGCTGATCGGGATTCAGCCCCCGGCGGTCCCCCAGCGGGGGCCGCATCGCGTCGCGCACGTCCCTGGATGCATCCGGCGAAGGCGGGGATCACCGCTTCGGGGGAAGTCAGCGCTTCGGAATCTCCAGCCCGCGCTGGACGGCGGGCCGGGCCAGCCCGCGCTCGAGCCAAACCGGGACATTGCTCAGGCGGTCGAACTCCACCAGCTCGCGCGCCTCGTAGAACGTGACGAGGTTGCGGACCCAGCCCAGGGTGGCGACGCCGGCGATGCTGTAATCGCCCATGATCCACTCGCGGCCTTCGAGGCGGCCGTCGAGGACGCCGAGCAGGCGCTTCGATTCGTCAACGTAGCGCTGGAGCGGCCTTTTGTCCTCGACTTGCCGGCGAAGCGGTTGAAATAGCCGACCTGGCCGAACATCGGCCCGATCGCGGCCATTTGGAAGAAGACCCACTGGATCGTCTCCCAGCGCCAGCGGCGGGCGATCGGGAAGTCGGAGAGATCGGTCATTCTTACCTCGCATGGTCGGAAAGGTCAGATCGGCGTCGCTCCAAGCGCGTCCCGCCAATGCTCCAGACGGCGCTTCAGGATCGCCGCGACCAGCGCGGGCGAGGCGTCCGGCTCGTCGATCCGTTCGATCACTTCGAAATCGAACTCGGCCTCGCCATGCGCCTGCGCCGCGGCCCGAAGGCTGCGATGGGGCGTGCTCGCCATCCTGAGAGCGACGGACAAGCGGTTCCAGATGGTGGCGAGGTCGGCGGCGCGTCCGACCCACCGCTCACCGCTCGGCCGGCAGGTCAGCGCATAGATGCCCGGCTCGCTCTTGCGCTCCTTGTAGGCCGCGACGGCTGCCTTGCGTGCTTCGTGATCCATCGGCCTCCGATAGCGATGCGGCGCGCCCGCGTCAATATTACCCGGATATAATTCGCTGCGCCGGATCAGGGCCGGGAGAGGTCGGCAATCGGGTAGCGAGGCGGACCCTCTAGAAGCGCAGCCGCGCCCCGGCCCGCACCGACTTCGCGTCGGCGCCGCCGCTGAAGTCCATCTCGCCCCGCACGAACGCCTCGAAGCCCGCCGCGACGAAGCTGACTCCCGCCGCCGCCCGGCCCCGGTTGTCCGCCGACTCGTCGAACAGGTTCAGCGTTTCGCCGAAGGTGAAGTCGGTCTCGTTGCCGTCGTCCAGCGCGTCGAAGACGTCGACGGCCGCGAAGGGGAGAAGCGTCCCGCTTCCGACCGGCAGGCGGGCACCGACGCGAAGGCCGGCCCGCGCGCGAAGGCTGTCGGAATCGCCCGGCGCCACCGTCGCCGGCCCGCTCTCGAACGAGTCGAGATCGCCGCTCACCCAGGAGAGGCCGATCGAGGGCTCGGCGTAGAAGGCGCCGAGGTCGAAGCGGAGCCCGGCATTGGCCTGGACCCCGAGCAGGTCGGCGTCGAAGCTTGCGCCGAGGCCCGCTCCCGGAGCGATCTCCAGCTCCGCCCAGTCGAACTTGCCGAGCGCGTTGAAGAAGAACGGGCCGGAACGGCCCTGGAGATAAGCGCCGATATTCCTGACCTCGATGTCGACCGGATCGCCCGTGCCGGCGAAGACGGCGTCGGAGCGGCCCGCACCGCCGGTCAATCCCACCACGACTCCCCCCGTCCCGTAGTCCAGGCCGCCCTGGAGGCCCTGGAAGTCCTGGTCGAAGGAGACGTCGGTCGTCGCGCCGCCGAAGGTCTGGGCGCCGCGGCTCTCCTGCCGGCCCGTCCAGCCCTGCAGCCACAAGGCCAGACCGCGGCCGCCGCGGCCGTCGCGCGCCGAGTCGAGCTGGGCGGCGACGGCGTCGGCGCTTTCGTACCACAGGCGCGTCGCCATCCCGCCGAAGCGGGCGGTCTCGAAAACGGCCGTGCCGGGCGCCTGGACCAGGAGGAAATCGTTGCCGGCGGGGTCGAAGCGCAGCGTGGAGCGCAGATAGGGGGTGCCGGCGGGTCCATCGCCCAGCGAGAAGGCGGTGGCCGAAGTGCCGGCGCCGGCGTCGACCAGCAGGATCGACGAGCTCAGGCCGGCCGTCTGGCCGGCGACCCGAAGGTCGATCGTCGTCGAGCCGGTCGCCGCTCCGGTGACCAGCCGGTCCGCAGTTCCGGAAGTGAGGTCGACGTCCAGGCCGAGCCGTGCGGCGCCGGTTCCGGAATAGGCTCCGGGGAGGGTCAGGATATCGTTCGTCGCGCCGTCGCGAAGCTCGACGAGGCCGCCATTGCCGAAGCTTTCGAGCTCCGCGAAAGCCGCCGAGCCGTTCACCGCTCGAAGCGTCGCGCCCGGCCCGTTGTCGAACGAGTCCGCGCCGCCGCCGAACCCGCTCGTCCCGATCGCGTCGAAAATGCCGCTATTGGCGATCCGGTCGGCGCCGCCCGTCAGGCTCACCCTCCCCCGGACGGTGCCGCCGGCCAATATGTCTACCGTGACCGGCCCGCCCGGTTCGCTACCCTGCCTCAATCCGCCCTCGCCGCGCACCGCGAAGCCCTGGCTCGATTCCACCAGGCCCTTGATCGTCACCCGGCTCGTGGAGCCTTTGACCGCGATCGCATCCGAATTCGCCCCGGTGACGCTGACATTATTGGCAGAGACGACCACCTGACCGCCGCTCTCGGCGCTGATCCCGGGACTGCTATCCCCCGTCGTCGTGATCATATTGTCGCTTGCGATATCGATCGCGCCGGTTCCGGTGGAGAGGGCGAGCACGCCGAAGCCGTCGAATCCCCGGGTGGAGATGAAGCCTGTCTTGATCGAGATCGGCGTCTGCGGGCTGAGTGCCACTATCCCGGAGGCGCTATCCCCCAAAGTGATGATCGTGCCGCTCGTGACGGTCACCGAGCCTCCGCCGAGGACGTAGATCCCATTGGCCAACCGGCCGGTGGTCGAGATGCTGTTGCTCGTAATGGTCGCACCCTTCCCGGTTGAGGAGAACCCTCCGGACACGGCCCAAATCCCGAAAGCCTCAGTGCCGGTCGTCGCTACCGATCCGCTGACCACGGAAGCGTTCCCGCCGAACGCCAAAGCCATGATCCCCGCCCCCTGGAAAGCGCCGTCCCCTGCGCCGCCGGTGACGACCGAGCCGCTGATCACGCTGATATCGCCCGTGCTCGTCGCGGCATCGATTCCGGCGGAGCGCCCGGTGGTGGTGACGCTGGCGCTTTCGACTCGGACCGTGCCTCCGTCCGCTTCGATCCCGGCGGAACGGAATCCGTCTGTCCGGATCGTGCCGCTGACGATGTTCAACGGCTTGAAGAGGCCGACCGTGGCGAGGATGCCGGGAGAGTCGATGCCGCTGGTCGTGATGCTCGTGGTCTTCAGGCTCGCGCCGCTCGCCGCGAGTGCGTCGATTCCGGGGCTGGCGGATCCGGTCGTGACGATCTTGCCCCCATCGATTCGGATCTCGCCGCCCGAGCTCCGAGTGAAGATCCCGGCCGAATGTTCGCCTGAAGCCAAGATCGAATCGCTGGTCACATCGATCAGGCCGCTGCCGGCGGCGGTCGCGTGGATGCCCGGGCTTTCGGGGAGCATGGTGGTGATTTCGGCGCTGTCGATAATGATCGTGCCCGCGTCCGAGCCGAGCCGGGCGGCGCGAATGCCGACGCTGTCGAAACCGGTCGTCGATATCTTTTCGCTCGTGACCGTGACATCCCCGTCCGTGGTCGTTGCCTTGATCGCGTCGGAATGGAAGCCGGTCGTCGAGATCGACCCGCTCGCGATCGTCACGTCGCCCTTGACCGTGGTCGCCCAGATTCCCGGCGCCTGGCCGAGGCCGGGCTCGACGCTGCCCGTGGTCGAGATGGAGCCGCTGGCGATCCGAATGTCACCCAATTCGGACAGGGCGCGGATGCCCGGAGCCTCCCGACCCTGGGTCGAGATCGAGCCGCTGGCGATGACGATGTTGCCCAGGCCCGCATATGCCTCGATGCCCGAGGCGCGCGGGCCGGAGGTGACGATCGTCCCGCTCCGCACCTCGAGGTGGCGGCCGAAGACGCGAATTCCGGTAGAATTCCCGTTGGTGGTGACGACCGTCCCGGCCTCGACATAGACTTGCTGGTTGAACAGCCCGCCCAGGGCTTCGATTCCGATTCCGCCCGAGGTGACGCTCCCCACCTCGACCCGGACATTGCCGTAGATCGAAACAGCGTTGACGCCTTTCTCGCCGGGCTTCGTCGAAGTCACGTTGTTGACTCGGACGTACGTGCCAGGGCTGCCCGGGCTGGCGCCCGAGTTGGAGAAGAGTCCCTCCCCGACGTCCACTCCGCCCCCGACTCCGACGACCGTGTCGGCGAAGAAAGTGACTGAGCCGTATCCCAGGATGGAGACGGCCGGACGGGCCGAGTTGCTGCTGGAGACGTCGTCGACATGGGCGAACACCTTTACGCCCTGCACGTACAGGCCGGCCCCCCCGGAGTCCGAATTCAGCTTGGTGTCGACGGGTCCCAGCAATCGAAGGTCGTAGGACGAGATGCTGGTCCCGCGAGCCGAAACGAGTCCGGGTTCCAGCACCAGCTCGAGGCCGTTCGCCGAATAGGAGATTCCGTCGGGATAAAGACCGGCGGGACAAATCACCGTTCCGCCACCCGGGGGCGGTGGGCCGCACTCGTTGGCGGCCCAGGCCGGCGCGGCCTGGAGCAGGCAGCTCGTGCCGATCAGGAGCGAAGCGCGCCGAAGCGTCTTCGCGCGCGCGGCAAGGCGTCGGCCCGAGGTCGTCCGGGCCGGGTCGAATGGACTTTTCCGCATGATCGAGCCCCTGTCACGGTGGCGTAGCGACTCTCGCCGCGCGGGGTCAGCCTAATTGAGGTTTCTGTGGAGTGGCAGTGACTTAATCGTCCATTATGGTGATTGTTCAGTTGCCGCCGAAGACCCGTTCGAAGATCGTGTCGACGTGCTTCAGATGATAGCCGAGGTCGAAGCTCTCCTCGAGGCGCTCGGACGGCAGGAGCCCGGCCACCTCGGGATCGGCCTTGAGCAGCTCCAGGAGCGACAGCGCCCCGTCGCTTTCCCACACCTTCATCGCACTGCGCTGGACCAGCGAATAGGCCTGCTCTCGGCTGGCACCGGCCTGGGTCAGGGCGAGCAGCACGCGCTGTGAATGGACGAGGCCGCCCATCCGGTCGAGATTCCTCTGCATCCGCTCGGGATAGACGAGCAATTTGTCGATCACCCCGGTCAGCCGGGCGAGGGCGAAGTCGAGCGTCACGGTCGCGTCCGGGCCGATATAGCGCTCGACCGAGGAGTGGCTGATGTCGCGCTCGTGCCAGAGGGCGACGTTCTCGAGCGCCGGGTTCACATAGCCGCGGACCATCCGGGCGAGGCCGGTCAGATTCTCCGTGAGCACCGGGTTGCGCTTGTGCGGCATCGCGGAGGAGCCTTTTTGCCCGGGCGAAAAATATTCCTCCGCCTCGAGCACCTCGGTCCGCTGCAGATGGCGGACCTCCGTCGCCAGCCGCTCGACCGACGAGGCGATCACACCCAGGGTGGCGAAATACATGGCGTGCCGGTCGCGCGGGATGACCTGGGTCGAAATCGGCTCGACCCCGAGGCCCATCTTCGCCGCGACATGCGCCTCGACCCGCGGGTCGACGTTGGCGAAGGTGCCGACCGCGCCCGAGATGGCGCAGGTCGCGATCTCGTCGCGGGCCGCGACCATCCGGGCGCGAGCCCGCTCGAACTCGGCATAAGCGAAAGCGAGCTTCAAACCGAAGGTCACCGGCTCGGCATGGATGCCGTGGCTTCGCCCGATCGTCGGCGTCAGCTTGTATTCGAACGCCCGCCGTTTGAGCACCTCGAGCAAGGCGTCGAGATCCTCGATCAGGAGGTCGGAGGCGCGCTTCAGCTGCACCGCCAGGCAGGTGTCGAGCACGTCCGAGCTCGTCATCCCCTGGTGGAGGAACCTCGCCTCGGGGCCGACATGCTCGGCGACGCTGGTCAAAAAGGCGATGACGTCGTGCTTCACCTCGGCCTCGATCGTGTCGATCCGCTCGACGTCGAAGCCGCCCTTCGCCCAGACCGCCTCGGCCGCTTCGCGCGGCACGATCCCGAGCTGCGCCATCGCGTCGAGCGCATGCGCCTCGATCTCGAACCATATCCGGAAGCGAGCCTCGGGCGCCCAGATGCTGCTCATCTGCGGCCGCGAATAGCGGGGGATCATCGGCGCTTCCTGTCCTGGAATGGGGAAGGGGGGCGCGTAGCAAAGTCGCCGTCCGGCTTCAACGCAGCGATCGGTCGCGAATCGCCGCAAAGCTGCTATGATGCACAGATGCGGCATCTCATGGCGGCAGTCGCGCTTGCGCTGGCTCCCTCGTCGGTTCAGGCGGCGGGATGGCGACTCGCCGCAACCAGCCAGACGGAGAGTCCAAGGACCTACGCCGCGACTTTCGTCGACACGGCGACGATCCGGCGGGAGGGCAACGTCGTTAGCTTCCGGAGCCTCACGGTCTGGGAGCAGGATGTCAGCAGCGCCGACAATTCGCGGTCCTTAACCTCGGCGGACTGCCGCGATCATAGCTTCCGGGACCTTGGGATCACCTACTACAAAGGCCCGGCCTTGGTTGAGCAGGGAAAGCCGGAGCCGAGAAGCATCGCCGGCCCGGGCTCGGCCCGGGACAGGATGATCGGCGCCGTGTGCGGCACTCAGGTCTGGCTGACCGGGGTGGTCAAGGACCCTTATGGCTGGTCAAGGGCGGCGTTTGGCAAATTGCACGCCGGCGGTTACTGGCCGCTGGAGCTCGGCCGCTAGGCAGAGCCGGGCGCCGCAAGCGTGCTGCCCGTCCGCGGGCGCGGCGGCCGCGGTTTGGCGAGGCTTCCTAACCTGCATTGGGAGTGGCGCGACTAGCAAAGCCGCCCCGTGGCTTCAATGAGACGAGAAACAGGAACGCAAAAGGTCGACACTTGTTTTTCTCGTGAGCCTTTAAAGCCTTACCGCCCGAGGCCCGCGTTCCCAAAGTAAATCTACATCAAACAACAGAGGAAGATTCAATGTTGAAATCCTTATTGATGGGCGGCGCCATGCTTCTCGCCATTCCTGCTCTCGCCCAAACCACGGGCTCCGGCTCCGGCTCGGGCTCCAGTCAGACAGGAACGACCACGAACGACCATGGCTCGATGCACGGCACCCAAGGGACGGGCACCACGACCACGGGTAGCCAGGTCAATGGCGGGGCGACCAGCTCCTCCCAGGGCGCGGGCCTGGGTACCGGTACCGGTACTGGTACCGGTACCGGTACCGGTACCGACACGATGGACACCGGCATGGGCACCGGCACCGCCTCGAGCGGCATGGGCTCGACCAGCGGCTCCATGGGCACCGGCATGGGCAATACCGGAATGGGCAGGGCGACTGCCGCCAGCGCCGGCGGCAACTACCCCCCCTGCACCCGCACTCGTACCGACAATTGCCGCCAGCGCGGCGGGCGGTAAATCTGGCTCCCATCGAAGATGGGGAGGATACCGCGCAGCGGTGTGGAGGGGTGACCTGAGCGAGCCTGTTCCAGCTACCCCTCCACCACTTCGCTCGTCCCGCCCCCTATCGCCGCATGGGAGGAGGCAATCGGCAGCCGCGGCTTCATGACTGCCAGTCTCTGGCCCGACGAGGATTTAGCGCGGCCAGTCGGAGGTTCTCCAGACACCTATCGTCTCTAACTCGAAACAATGCGCCACCTGCCGTTGCGCTGCTCGGCATCGAACCTGAAGGTCGCCCGCACCGGGCGCGCCACCGACAGCCCTGGTGCAACGCGACACTGGATAACCCGGAGCGACCTGTGGCCTTGATAGAGAGTGGCGTTCCGTACGCGAACGGTCGCGGTCGCCTGAATGATGTAAAGCTGGCCGAATGGAGAGCGTGCATCCTGAACTGAGGTGACCGCTATGCTTTCATAGGAGAGAAATTCGCCGCAAGTAGTTGCTCGCATACCGATCCCGCCCGGGGACGGGACGGTTGCCCGCTGCCCCGCCAGACTCATGCGAACAGCCTCGGCTAGTCCGGCTTGGGAAACTCCCTGCGCCGCTACAGGTTGCGACAAGGTTACAACGCTACAAATAGCGATTGCTACTACTCGCGGGATAAAAGCCATAGGTTCTTTCCTCGGCGCCACTTTGCGTGGCCTTGGGTTAGGCTCCATCGCATGAACTTATTGCTGTTGGCAATGCGACGCTGACCGTGGCTTCTAGGAAGCGGTGGCACATACCGCTGCGCGTTGCTAAAAAGTGGTTGTACCGACATTGCGGCTAGACCGGCTGACGAGAAGGTGCCGTTCTTTAGAGTAAGCTCAGTGCCGCGAAGCAAAGTCATTTCACCAGCGCGACGGCTCAGATCAGTCCCAGCGAGCGCATGCTCGCACAGGTCCGTGCCCCGACGATGACGTGATCGTGCACGGAAATGCCCAGCGGCCGGCCCGCTTCAACGATCTCCCGGGTGAGGCGGATGTCCTGCTGGCTCGGCTGGGGGTCGCCGCTCGGGTGGTTGTGGACGAGGATGATCGCGGTGGCGTGATATTCGAGGGCCCGGCGGATGACCTCGCGGACGTAGACGGCGGCCTCGTCGACCGAGCCTTCGGACATCGGCTCGTTGCGGATCAGCATGTTGCGGGCGTTGAGGTAGAGAATCCTCACGCGCTCGATGGCGAGTGCGCCCATGTCGGCGCGCAGATAGTCGAGTAGCGCCTGCCAGCTGCCCAGCACCGGCTGGTCGATCACGTTCGATTCGAGCAGCCGAAGCGCCGCCGCCTGCGCGATCTTGATCGCCGCCGCGGCGCCCTCGCTGACGTCGCCGACCCGCATTATCGCCTCGGCGTCGGCGGACAGGAGCCGGCCGAAGCCGCCGAAATCGTGGATCAGCTTTTTCGCGAGAGGCTTGGTGTCCCGGCGGGGCAGGGCCAGCGCAAGCAGATATTCAATAAGCTCATGCTCGAGGAGAGCCTCCGGCCCGCCCTCGAACAGGCGTCTCCTCAGCCGGGCGCGATGGCCCCGGCCGTCGAGAGACTCATCGGCCATCAGGGAAGATTAATCCGGGTGGGCCTCTTAGGCAAACCGCCTTGGCCCGCCGCTTCGCGAAAGGTACGGAGGCGGAATGGGAGATCGGTAAGCGGGTGGACGACCAGGCGGAAGTGGAGGTGCGCCGGCGCCCGATGAAGCGGCTGCTGGCGCTCGCCCTGCTCGGCCTGATCCTGCTCGCCCTTCTCGTCGCCTGGAGCCAGCGCCGGCCGATCGCGGCCGATTTCATCGACCGCGAGCTCGCCCGCCGCGGCGTGCGGGCGACCTACGAGGTGAAGAGGATCGGCTTTCGGACCCAGCGCCTCGAAAATCTCGTGATCGGCGACCCGCGCAACCCGGACCTCACCGCCCGCTGGGTCGAGGTGCGGCTCGGCTGGAACGGCCTCAGCCGCCCGAAGGTGACACTCGTCACCGCCCGGGGAGTTCGGCTCCACGCCCGGCTGGGGAAGGACGGAAAGATCAGCTTCGGCGAGATCGACCGGCTTCTTCCCCCGCCGACCGGCCTTCCGTTCCGGTTCCCCGACCAGAATGTCGACGTCGCCGACGTGAGCGTGCGCTTCGACACGCCCGCCGGACGGGTCGGGATCGCGCTGGAAGGGAAAGGCAATCTCGCCGACGGCTTCCGCGGCCGGATGGCGGCGGCGGCCCGGGTGCTTCGCGTCGGCAGCTGCCGGATCGACGGCGTGAAGGGCCGCTGGGGGGTCGCGATCTCCGATCTGAAGCCAAGCTTCCGCGGTCCTGCGCAGGCGGTTGGGCTCGCCTGCGGCGACAGGCTCGCCGCGGCCGGCATCGGCCTGGACCTCGACGCAGCCCTGGCCCCCGGGCTCGACGGCTGGAAGGGCACTACAGGCCTTCGAACGGCCCGGCTGCGGGCAGGGTCGATGCTGCTGACCGGGCTGGGCGGGCGCCTCGGCTTCGACGGCAATGCGAAGATGACCCGCGGCGCCCTCGATCTCGCCTCCGCTGCCGCCCGCGCGAGCGGCGTCACCGCGGCGCGCGCCACAATCCGGGGCCGCTACGGCCTCTCCCTCGATAATGGCGGCTTCACCTTGCTCGGCGATGCGGGCGTTCGGGGCGCTTCCGCGCAAGGCCCCTTGGCCGGGATCGTCGCGGCCTTGCGATCGGCGGGAGGAACGCCGGCCGAGCCGGTGGGGGATGCCCTCGCCGCAGCCGTCTCCCGTGCAGGCGGCGCCTTCGACGCCGATGCCGCCCTTCGGCTGGTCAACGGACGCGGCTTCGGCGGGTTGCGCTTCGAGCGGCTGAGCGCGACCGCTCGAAGCGGCGCCCGGGTCGAGCTCGGAGGCCGGCAGGGGCTCACTTATTACTGGCCGAGCGGTCTCACCCGGCTGGACGGCGATCTCGCCGTTTCGGGCGGCGGCTTCCCGGCGATGAGGCTCAGCCTCGATCAGCCTCGCCCCGGAGCGGTAATAAGCGGCACCGGCCGGATCCAGCCGATGCGGGCCGGCAATTCGAGGCTCGCGCTCGGCGACATCGGCTTCACCGCCGCTCCCGGCGGGGAGACCCGGGTCTCGACCGTGGCGACGATCGACGGGCCGCTCGACAATGGCTGGGTGCGCGGGCTCGTGCTCCCGATCGCGGGCCGGCTCGATGGCCGCGGCGGCTTCGCCTTCGGGACAACCTGCGCTTCGGCGCGCTTCGAGGCCCTGCAGGTCGGATCGCTGCGCCTCGGACGCACCGCGCTTCCTCTCTGCCCGACGGGCCGGGCCCTGGTCTGGAAGACGGCCGGCGGCCGGGTCTCCGGAGGCGCCGAGCTTCGCTCGCCCCGCTTCGCCGGAACTCTCGGCGCCTCGTCGCTCACCGTCGCGGGGAGCCGGCTGCGCTTCGGCCTCGCCGGCCCGGGGTTCACGGCCGCGGACCTCGAGGTCCGGCTCGGCGCCCACCGCTTCGGTCTCGGCTCGCTCACGGGCGATTTCGGCAAGAGCGGGGCGACCGGCCGCTTCGCCGACCTCTCCGGCAAGCTCGGCAACGTGCCGCTGCTGATGAGCGGGGGCCGCGGCAGCTGGCGAATGAACGGGGCCGACCTCGCACTGGCCGGCGAGATGCGCATTGCCGACGAGGCCGATCCGCCCCGTTTCTACCCGCTCGTCACCCGCGACTTCCAGCTCAACCTGGCCGATAACCGGATCAAGGCCGGCGGATGGCTGGACGATCCGGAGACCGGCACCCGCATCGTCCGGGCGGATATCGGCCACGACCTCGCCACCGGACGCGGCCGCGCCGAGCTCGCGGTTCCGGGAATCGCCTTCGGCAAGGATTACCAGCCGGAGCAGCTTACCCGCCTCACCACCGGAGTCGTCGCCCTGGTGAACGGGGTGCTCAAAGGTCAGGGGGAGATCAGCTGGGACGCGACGGGCTCGCGCTCCAGCGGTACCTTCTCGACCGACGACATGGACTTCGCCGCGGCGTTCGGTCCGGTCGAGGGACTTGCGACCAGCCTTCATTTCACCGACCTGCTCGGGCTGGTGAGCGCTCCGGGGCAGGAGGCCCGGATCGGCCTCGTCCGGGCAGGGATCGACGTCCTCGACGGACGCCTCCGCTACCGGCTCCTCCCCGGCCTCCAGGTCGAGGTCGAGAGCGGCCGCTGGCCCTTCGCCGGGGGCGAGCTCATCCTCGAGGAAACGGTCCTCGATTTCTCGAAGCCCTCGGCCAAGCGCCTGACCTTCCGGGTGGAGGGCCTCGACGCCCCCTTGTTCATCCAGAAGATGGAGTTCGCCAACATCACCGCGACCGGCACGTTCGACGGCGTCATCCCGATGATCTTCGACGAGCGCGGCGGGCGGATCGTCGGCGGCCACCTCGTCGCGCGGCCGGAGGGCGGGACGTTGTCCTATATCGGCGAGCTCACCGACAAGGAGCTCGGAGTCTACGGCAAGCTCGCCTTCGACGCCCTGAAGTCGATGCGCTATTCCAAGCTGGCCATCGACCTCGACGGCTCGCTCGAAGGCGAGTTCGTCGCCGGCATCGAGCTCGACGGAGTCGCCCGCGATCCCGTCCTGACCACCGCCCCGGCGGGCGGCATACAGGGCATGGTCGCCGGGCGCGCCCTCCGCCAGCTCGCCAAGATTCCGTTCGAGTTCAACATCAAGGTCCGCGGCCCCTTCCGGGCCCTCATCGGGACGATGCGCTCGCTCCACGATCCGACCTTGCTCATCCAGTCGACGCTTCCGGACCTCGTCCGCGGCAAGCCCGACACGCCTCCACCCGTTCAGCCCCAGGAAAGCGAGATTGTGCGATGAAGCGGCCGAAGTTGACGTTGATGCGTTGCGATGCGACGCAGGGCGCGATGAGACGGATCAAGATCCTCCTCGCCGCGCCGGTTGTTCTCGGCTCGGCCGGGTGCGTTCAGGTGAGCGCTCCGGAGAAGCCGATCGAGATCAATCTCAATATCAACATCAGACAGGAGGTCGTTGTCCGTCTCCAGCAGGACGTGCGCGATCTCATCAAAGAGAATCCGGGAGTGTTCTGACATGAGCCGCCATCTGAAACTGATCCTCGCCGCGGGCATCGGGCTTGGCGCCATCCTCGGCACGACCGGCGCGTACGCGATGATGCAGGACGCCTCGGCGCAGCTCCGCGCCTCGGGCCAGGTCGGCGAGCAGGCCGACGGCTATCTCGGCCTCGTCGGCTCCGCTCCCGCCGCCGTCCGGGCTCAGGTCGACTCCGTCAACATCAAGCGCCGCGCTTATTACACCGATCTCGCCGCCAAGCGCGGCGCCAAGATCGAGGAAGTCGCGGCCACCACCGCCTGCGAGCTGTTCCGCACCAAGGTCGCCCAAGGGCAATATTACCGGCTCCCCGACGGAGTCTGGCGCCAGCGCGATTCGGCGCCGATCCCGCTCCCGGGCTATTGCGGGTAGGGGCGGTAGAATCCTCCCCTGCCTTTGCAGGGGAGGGGGACCGCGCGAAGCGCGGTGGAGGGGCCTTCCCGACTCCGTAGAACCCCTCCACCAGGCTTCGCCTGGTCCCCCTCCCCGCGAAATCGCGGGGAGGATCATATTGCACCGCACAAGAGTTGACTTGGCCCACCCCCCTTCCTAAAGGGGCGGCGCCTTGGCGGGGTTCGTTCGCCGGCATGTCCTCGCACCCTCGACAGCCCGCTCCCAAGCGCTGCTGCACATGGAAGAAAGACATGGCGGAAGACGAGCACCGGCAGGACCCGAAGCTTCCCCAGGACGCGCGGCTCGACTCGCTCGATGAGCGATTGAGGGACGCGCAGGCGGCGGAAGCGGCGAGGACCGGCGTCACCCGCCGGGCGCCGCAGACCGGCCAGCGCCAGGGGATGCGGGTCATCTCGGTGCTGATCAGCTATCCGCTGGGAAGCGCGCTCATCGGCTGGGTGATCGACCGGCTGGCGGGGACCTCGGGTATCTGGGTGGCGATGCTGTTCCTCGGGTTCGGCGCCGCCATGTGGGAAGTTTGGAAGATTTCGCAGCAGAAGCCCGAGTGACGGGCCAGGGAACGTAAAGAGTGGCGGCCGAAAGCAAGATCGACCCGATGCACCAGTTCCAGATCAGCCCGCTGGCGGGCAATCTGGACGGGACCCCGTTCGTCTTCACCAACAGCGCCTTGTGGATGCTGGTCGTCCTCGCGCTGATCTGGGTGTTCATGCTCGGCGGGATGAAGCGCCAGCTCGTGCCCGGCCGCTGGCAGGTCATGGTCGAGGGCGTCACCGGTTTCGTCGATTCGATGGTCACGACCAACATCGGACCCGAGGGCCGCAAATACATGCCCTGGGTGTTCACCGTCTTCATGTTCATCCTATTCGCCAACCTCCTCGGGTTGATGCCTTTCGCCCTGGTCGGCGCCCAGCCGTTCACCGTGACCAGCCAGTTCACCGTCACCGGCATCATGGCGATCATCAGCTTCTCGATCGTCCTGATCGTCGGCTTTTGGAGGCACGGCTTCCACTTCTTCTCTTTGTTCATCCCGCACGGCACGCCCAAGCCGATGCTGCCGATGATCTTCCTGATCGAACTGCTCTCCTTCATGGTCCGGCCGTTCAGCCTCGCGCTGCGGCTGTTCGTCGCGATGATCGCCGGCCACATCCTCGTCGAGGTGTTCGGAAGCTTCGTCGTTCAGGGGATCAACGCCGGCGGGATCGGCCCCGCCGTCAGCCTGCTCTCGTTCCTGTTCATCATCGGGGTGATGGCGCTCGAGATCCTGGTCTGCGCCATCCAGGCCTATGTCTTCGCCCTTCTGACGTCGCTCTACATCAACGACGCGGTCAACCTTCACTAGCTTAGAACGCTTTTTCCCAAGGAGAATATCATGGACTTCGCTTCTGCCCAGGTCATCGGCGCCGGTCTCGCCGCGATCGGCGTCGGCGCCGCCGCCGTCGGCGTCGGCAACGTCTTCGGCTCGTTCCTCGAGAGCGCGATCCGCAACCCGGCCGCTGCCGACAGCCAGCAGGGCCGCCTGTTCATCGGCTTCGCCGCCGCCGAGCTGCTCGGCCTGATCGCGTTCGCCGTGGCGATGATCATCCTCTACGCCCGTTGATGCGGATCGAGGGGACGCTTAGCTAGCTGAGTGTCCCCGCTTCGAGGACCAACATGCCCCAGATCAATCAGCTGGCCGACGCCGCTTACTCGCAGTTCTTCTGGCTGCTGCTGGTGCTCGCCATCCTCTATTTCGGCATCGGCCGGATGATGCTTCCCAAGATCCAGTCGACGGTCGAGGCGCGCGACCAGCGCATCGCCGGCGACCTCGCGGCGGCCCAGGCCGCGCGCGAGGCCGCGGAAGGGACCGAGGCCGCCTATCGCGCCCGGATGGATTCGAGCCGCGGCGAGGCCCTGAAGGTCGCTCAGGCCGCGAAGGTCTCGAGCGCCAAGGCGACCGAGGAGCGGATGCGGGCGGCGAACGAGGAACTCGGCGCCAAAGTGGAAGCCGCGGAAGCGCGCATCCGCAGCGCCGCCGAGGCGACGCTCGGCGAGATCGAGAGCGTCGCCGCCGAGGCGGCGCGCGAGATGGTCGAGCGGCTGGCCGGACTCTCGGTCGGCAGCGACGAGGCCGCGCGCGCGGTCAGGAATGCGATGAGCAATGGCTGAGCAGCATCCCCAGAGCACGCCCGCCGACACCCACATCCGCGAGGCGCCGGGCGACGGCGCCGAGGCGGCCGGAGTCGAGCATGTCGGCGCTCCCGAGCATCACCCGCTCCCTACCGCCCTCGGGCTCGACGCTCCGCAATGGATCGCCCTTGCGATGGTCGTCGTCCTCGCGATCCTCATCTGGAAGCGTGTTCCGGCGCTGATCGGCAAGGCGCTCGATTCGAAGATCGCCGCGATCCGCGCCCAGCTCGACGAAGCCGCCCAGCTGCGCTCGGAGGCTGAGGCGATCAGGGCCGAATATGAGTCGAAGGCCGCCCAGGCCGACGCCGAAGCCGCGACCCTCCTCGACCGTGCCCGGGCAGAGGCGGAGGGCATTGTTCGCCAGGCCGAGAGCGACGCCTCGGCCCTGGTCGAGCGCCGCGGCCGGATGGCAGAGGACAAGATCGCCGCCGCCGAGCGCGCCGCACTCGACCAGGTCCGGACCAAGGCCGCGAAGGCCGCCGCCGCCGCCGCCGAGACCCTCATCCGCGAGAAGCTCGACGCCGGCGCCGACAAGACCCTCGTCGACCGAACGATCGAGGGCCTGGCGAACTAGTCGTTCGTCATCCCGGTGGGAACGCGAGAGCCAGGACTTGGTGGAGACCTGCTGAACGTTCGACCTGAGGTCGCGGCTTTCGCCCGATCACGCCTTTCCCCATAGACCCCGGGGCCTCCTGTGATTAGCGTTCCCTGCTCGCTGACGGGGGTTCGCTCACGATGAAATTCGGTCTTTTCGGCTCGTCCGCCTGCGCTCTCGTCCTTCTCGCCGCCGCCTGTGAAAAGGGCGGCGAATCCGCTGCGGCTTCCGCCGATGCCGTCGTCGCCTTCACCGCCGCCGCCGACGCGCTGGCCGCGAAGCTCAAGACCGGCGTCCCTGCCGCCACCGATCCCGCTGTGGCGGCCTTCGACGCCGAGAGCGACAAGGCCATGAAGACCCTTGGAACGCCGGCTCTGCCCGTGCGCGGCTTCGAATCGTATGACGAACTCTGCGGCAAGACCGACGGGATCGTAAGCGCCTACGTCAACTTCGAGCTCGATCAGGCCGGCGAGGCTTCGAAGGCCGAGGTCATGAACCGCAACGCCGTCAAATATCTCGACCAGATGTTCACGCCGCTCCTTTTCTCCGCGCATTGCAGCGCCGCCCACATGCCCTTCCTCGAGAAAGCGGCGGGGGACGACGCCGCGAGCAAGAACGCGTTGAAGCCGGCGCGAATCGGCATCTGGGGCCAAGTCAGCGGGCTTCTCCAGATGGCCGGCGATCCCAGCCTCGGCCCGGCGCGCCGCCGCCGGATTGTCGACCTGGTTGCCGCCGACATCGCCAATTTTGCGATCATTCTCAGCCCGGCCCAGCGGCAGGATCTCGCCAAGTCGGTCGACGCCCTCCGCGCCACGCTGCCCGATAGCGAGAAGGCGCAGGCGGACAAGATCAAGGCGAACCTCGCGGCCGCGCCCTGCGGACCCTTGTGCAGGACGTGATCGGCTAGGAAGAATTCCTTACCTCGGTGCCCGCCGACAAGGCCTCTTGGACCGGACGATCAAAGGCCTCGGGCGCACGCATTGACCCGAAGGCGGGGTCGCCCCTCATTCCGGCGAAAGCCCGGGCTCGCCGGCGCGCTCGAGCCGCAGGGCGACGAGGAACAGGCCGAACAGCAACCATAAGTGGCGCGAATCCTCGAACGAGCCGCCGAGGCCGTGATAGGCGAAGCCGTTGCGGAGGGCGAGGCCGAGCCCGACTCGCGCGACGCCCATGCCGCCCGCGGACAGGCTGAGCGGGAACGTTCTTCGGGCCATGTAGGTCAGCAACGCCAGCAGGGCCGCGAGACCGACGATCCCGCACTGCACGGCCAGGTTGAGAAAGATGTTGTGGGCGTCGGTCAGCCGCTGGAGGATTCCCGACGGCGAGAGGTAGCGCACGTCCACGGCATCCTCCCCGATCCCGCGCCCGACGAGGGGATCCGCGAGGAAGTTCCTGATTGCGTCCATCCAGACCATGAGCCGCCCGGCCGGGGCGAGGATCAGGTCGGTGCCGGGCACGTGGATCAGGAACGGGGCCGTGGGATGGAGGATCGGGGTGACCGCCATTGCGACCACGAAAAGGATCGCGGCGCCGGTCCCGGCGCCGAGGGCGAGGCGTGCGAGGGCTGGCGACGTCTCCTTGCGGCAGAGCCAGACCCACAGCCCGGCCGCGAGGAATATGCCGCCGAGACCGGGCGAGATCGTGAAAAGCGCCGCGAGCAGCGTCCCTCCAAGGAGCACGGCGGCCGCCGCCTTCGGGACCCAGCCGAGCCGATGGGCGACGAAGAGGATGCAGATCGAGACGGTGAGATAGTTGCACAGCATGTTCGCGTTGAGGAACGTCAGCCTGACCCGCGGATAATGGCCCGGCGGCAGGGTGCCGAAGTGGAAGATCAGGCGCGGGAGGAGCCGGTTGCCCGGGTCGAAATAGAAGAGGAACAAGGTCAGCGCGCACACCGCTGCGACGATCGCCGTTCCGGCGAGCCAGACGCGCAGTGCCCGTCTCAAATCGCCTTCGTCGCGGATCAGCCCCGCGACGATGACGGGCAGGCTGAGCAGATAGGCCTGCGACGCGAGCTTCACGAAGTTGTGCATATCGATCCGAACCGAAAGCAGGGCCGACAGCAGCATCGCCGCAAAATAAGCCGCGAGAAGCCAATAGACCTTGGCCCTCGGCAATGGCGCCTGGCGGAGAAGCAAGGCGCCCGCGAAGGCGACGGCGAGCGGGATGAAAATGAGGTCCGTCGGCACGCCCCGGAAACCGGCGATTGGGACCGGCGGCTGCATGAAGGCGGTCGAAAAGAGCAGAAGCAGCAAGAGACTGCGGGCCGACGCGGCGACCCGGCCATCGCGGACGGCGGCTCCGGCGCTGGTCGGTTCGCAGTCGGTCAGCCCCGCCATTGGGAGCGTCTCCGCCAGGCCGCCGAGAGCGCCGCCTCGAGCGTCTCCTCGCTTACCGCCTCCAGCCGAACCAGGGTGCTTCCGCCGCGTCCCCAGGCGCCCGCCGCGGGCTTGAACGCCTCGGGCGCAAGCGCCATGAAATCCTCCTGCTGCTCCGGCATCAGCGACGCCATGCCCCAGGCTTCGTCCGGGGAACCCAAAGTGGCGAAGATCTTGCCCCGGACCCGGAAATCCGCATGGCCCATATGGCTGCCCTCTTCCGCGCCGGGAAAAGCGAGGGCGATCCGGCGGAAATCGTCGGCAGTGGGCATGTCGGCATGCGGCCCCTTTAAAAGTAGGACTTCCTCTGCTTTATACTCCGTGATGGACCGATCCCACAGCCCTGCCGATTTTATCAGCGCCCATACCGGTTTGCAGGGCCGCCGTCGCGCGCGCGCGGGATACCCATGGACTTTCCGGACCTTCGTTCGGACATGCGTCGGCGGAAAGGATTGGTCGTGACCGAGACGCCCCCGACCGACCGCTTCAACGAGGAGAAATCCGCTTACACCGTCCGCGGCAGCGACCAGCCGGACCTGGAGGCCGGAATCGCCGCGATCCGCAAGGTGGTGAAGGGGCTTCCGGTGCGTCCCGGAGTCTACCGGATGCTCGATGCCAAGGGCGACGTCCTCTACGTCGGCAAGGCCAGGGCACTGAAGAACCGGGTGACCAACTACACCCAGGTCACGCGCCTGACCAAGCGGCTGCAGCGAATGGTCTCCCAGACCCGCTCGATGCAGATCGTCACCACCAACACCGAATCGGAAGCACTCCTGCTCGAGGCGCAGCTGATCAAGCGCTACCGGCCGCCCTACAACGTCCTTCTCCGCGACGACAAAAGCTTCCCGTTCATCCTACTGCGCGAGGACCATCCCTTTCCGCAGATCCGCAAGCACCGCGGCGCCCGGCGCCACAAGGGCCAATATTACGGGCCGTTCGCAAGCGCGGGATCGGTGACCCGGACTTTGAACGCGCTCCAGAAGCTCTTCCTGCTTCGAAGCTGCACCGATACCTTCCTCGCCACCCGCAAGCGGCCGTGCCTGCTGTTCCAGATCCGCCGCTGCTCCGCCCCCTGCGTCGGCCGGGTCACGCCGGAAGCCTATGCCGAACTGGTCCAGGATTCGAAGGACTTCCTGGCCGGCAAGTCGAGCCAGGTGCAGCAGAAGCTCGCCGCGGCGATGAACGAAGCGGCGGAGGCGATGGATTACGAGCTCGCCGCCGTGTTCCGCGACCGGCTGCGCTCATTGACCTTCATCCAGGGGTCGCAGGCGATCGCCGCGGAGGGGCTCGGCGACGCCGACATCTTCGCTCTCGCCTGCAAGGGCGGGACGATGTGCGTCCAGGCCTTCTTCATCCGCGGCGGCAACAATTGGGGCCATCGCAGCTTCTTCCCAGCCCACACCGCCGACGTTCCGGAGGCGGAGGTGCTCGCCAGCTTCCTGATGCAATTTTACGAGGAGGTGCCGCCTCCCAGGCAGATATTGCTCGACCGCGAGGTGCCCGAGGCCGACCTGCTCTGCGAGGCCCTTTCCGAGCGCTCCGACCGTAAGGTGTCGATCCGCGTGCCCAGGCGCGGCGACCATGTTCGCATGATCCGCCAGGCCTCGCGCAACGCCGAGGAGGAACTGGACCGCCACCTCGCCGAAACCAGCACGCAGGCGAAGACGATGCGCGCCCTGACCGAGGCGCTCGAGCTGGCCGAGCCGCCCGAGCGGATCGAGGTCTACGACAACAGCCACGTCATGGGCACCAATGCGGTCGGCGCGATGATCGTCGCCGGCCCGGAGGGCTTCCGCAAGAATGCGTACCGAAAGTTCAACATCAAGCGGCCCGAGACGGCGCCGGGCGACGATTTCGCGATGATGCGTGAAGTGCTCGGCCGCCGCTTCGCCCGGCTCGAGAAGGAGGATCCGGATCGAAGCCGGGGCGAGTGGCCCGACCTGCTGCTGATCGACGGCGGCAAGGGCCAGCTTTCCGCGGTCCTGGAGACCCTGGAATGTGCCGGCATCCACGACGTCCCCGTCGTTGGGGTCTCGAAGGGTCCCGACCGCAATGCCGGCCGGGAGACCCTTCACCTGCCGAACGGGCGCGACTTCCAGCTGCCGCCCAACTCGGCGGTCCTCTTCTATATCCAGCGGCTGCGCGACGAGGCCCACCGCTTCGCGATCGGCGCGCACCGTCAGAAGCGCGCCAAGAGCATGACGGCGAGCCCGCTCGACGAGGTTCCGGGCATCGGCCCGAGCCGGAAGCGCGCGCTGCTCATGCATTTCGGGACGGCGAAGGCGGTGCGGGGGGCAGCCCTCGAAGATCTCGAGAGAGCGCCGGGGATCTCGAAGGCGATGGCGAGGGGAATCTACGATTATTTCCATCCGTCGGGCTGAAAATCCTCCCCGCGGTTTCGCGGGGAGGAGGACCAGGCAAGC
>DASVPM010000266.1:0-3430 GCA_036382815.1 Allosphingosinicella sp. | reverse complement strand
AATCTATACGTTGCAGGTGTTGTGAAGAGGCTGCCCCTCATCCTCCTCGCCTGTGCGGCGCCCTTCGCGTCCGGCGCCGCCAAGCCGCGTCTGGTGCCCGACGTGTCCGAGAGCAGCATCGACATCCAGTACAGCTTCACCGGCGCGGAGCTGCTCCTGTTCGGAGCCATACTCTATCCCGGCGGCCGGACGCCGACCGAGCATGCCGATATCGCCGTCGTGGTGAAGGGTCCCGTCCAGCCGCTGGTCGTCCGGGAGAAGCAGAAGGTGGCGGGGATATGGATGAACGTCGAGTCGGCGCGCTTCCGCTCCGCCCCGGCCTTCTACGCGGTCGCCTCGTCGCGGCCGCTCTCTCGGCTGATCGACGAGCGGACGGCGGCGATCTACGAGCTCGGCCTGCAGAATCTCTCGCTTTCGCCGGGCGGCGGCAAGTCGCCGGAGGTGCAGAGGCGCTTCGAGGCCGGGCTGATCGAGCTGATGCAGCGCCACGGGCTCTACATCGAGGATCCCAGGGGCGTCCGGATCACCGACCACGTCCTCTACCGGGGACGGATCACGATACCGGCGCGGGTGCCGGTCGGCGATTATACGGCCGAAACCTTCCTCATCAAGGACGGCCGGGTCATCGCCGGTGCGGTGCGCGAGATCCGCATCGGCAAGACCGGATTCGAGCGCGACGTCGCCGACGCTGCGGACCGGTGGTCCTTCGCTTACGGGGTCGCCGCGGTGGCGCTGTCGCTCCTGCTCGGCTGGGGCGGGAGCCTGGTGTACAGGAAAGGATGAGGCGGAAAGCCCCTCTCCCGCGGGAAGCGGGAGAGACGTTTCGGGGGCCACTCTCCGCCATCTTCAAGGAAAAGCAGTTGTTTACCCCTCGCTGCTAGGAGGGACGGCGGAAAACAGCCGGGGGCAGCGACGCTCGCATGACCGACATGATGAACTTCAAGACCGTCTCCCTTCCCGAGGAGACGGAGGATTTCGCGCCCACCATCCGGCCGCGCATCCCGCAGCCGGTGCGCCACGCGCCGATCGGCAAGGTCGTCGACATTCGCGGCGGCGGCGGCCGGATCGAGCTCCAGGCCTCGCGGGTCGCCGACGTCGCCCGCGACCCGGACCCGAGCGTCGCCCTCTCCGGCCAGGTCGGAGGCCACGTCAAGCTCGAGGCGGGCAACCGCTGGCTCCTCGCCAACGTGCGCAGCCTGACCCTTCGCGACGGCGAGGCGGGAATGATCTCGGCCGACATCGACTTCCTCGGCGAAGGCGAGGAAGACGAGCAAAGCGGCAAGCTGATCAACTTCCGCCGGGGAATCACCGGCTATCCGCCGCCGGGCGCCAAGGTCTTCCCGGTCTCGGGCCAGGACATGCGCCAGATGTTCGCCGCCGACGAACGCGCCCATATCGAGATCGGCACCGTCTACCCGACCAAGGACGTGCGCGGCGCGCTCTATGTCGACGCCCTGCTCGGCAAGCATTTCGCTCTGCTCGGCTCGACCGGCACCGGCAAGTCGACGTCCGCCGCCCTCATCATGCACCGGATCTGCGATCTCGCGCCCGAGGGCCATATCGTCATGATCGACCCGCACGGCGAATATTCGGCCGCGTTCAAGCATGTCGGCGAGCTGTTCAACGTCGAGAACCTCGCAATGCCCTACTGGCTGATGAACTTCGAGGAGCATTGCGAGGTGTTCATCACCTCGTCCGGCTCCGAGCGGCAGCGCGACATGGACATCCTCGCCAAGTGCCTCCTCCTCGCACGGAGCAAGAATCGCGCGGCCGAGGGCATGCTGAAGCTCACCGTCGATTCGCCGATTCCCTATGCGTTGTCCGACCTCGCGGGCGCGATCAACAGCGAGATGGGGTTGCTCAACAAGGCGACCGACACCGCGCCCTTCATGCGCCTGAAGACCAAGATCGACGAGTTGAAGGCCGATCCCCGCTACCATTTCATGTTCTCGGGAATGCTGATCGCGGACTCGATGACCAACTTCATCGGCAAGATCTTCAGGCTGCCCGCCAAGGGCAAGCCGATCTCGATCGTCGACGTCTCGGGCGTTCCGTCCGACATCGTCTCGGTGGTGGTGGCGGTGCTCTCACGACTGGTCTTCGACTACGCCATCTGGTCGAGGAACGAGGTTCCGCGGCCCGTCCTTCTCGTCTGCGAGGAAGCGCACCGCTACATCCCGTCCGACAAGACCGGCGGCGGCCAGGCCGTCCGCAAGATCCTCGAGCGGATCGCCAAGGAAGGCCGTAAATACGGCGTCTCCCTGGGCCTCATCACCCAGCGCCCGTCCGACCTCGCCGAGGGCGTGCTCTCCCAGTGCGGAACGATCATCGCGATGCGTCTCAACAACGAGCGCGACCAGCATTTCGTCAAGTCGGCCATGCCCGAGGGCGCCCGGGGCTTCCTCGACGTCATCCCGGCCCTGCGAAACCGCGAATGCATCGTCTGCGGCGAAGGCGTCTCGATCCCGATCCGCGTCTCCTTCGACGACCTCGAACGCGACCGCCGCCCCGCCTCGTCCGACCCGCTCTTCTCCGAGCTCTGGCGCCAGACCGGCGACGAGGAAGCGATGGTCGCCCGCGTCGTCAAGCGCTGGCGAAGCCAGGGGCGCTAGCCGCCCGCCGCCGTCGCCGCTGTCCGGAGCCGGACGAAGTGGACGACCTGGACACGACAAACGCTTTTTTTCAGCCGGGAAACCACCGAAAAGGCATGAAAGGCCCGCATATCGGGCCTGGAAGTCCTGCGTCTTCAACAGGCCTTCGACGAGCTCGTGCGCCAGGAGGCAAAGCTCCAGCAGCACCCGGAGCAGAGCCAGGCCGAACGCCCTCGAATCGTCAGCAATGCGCATGACCCGAGGAGAACATAACAAGAATATCGAGTCAAGCGGAGGGCGACCGTCACGGCGTCGATCGGTCCGGCGGCAGGACCCAGTCGAAAACGTGGCGGGCGGTGGATCGAACCGGCGTTCCGGCGCGGTCGCGGGCCGGATCGTAGCGAACCCGCCTGGCCAGCAGCCGGCAGCTGGTCTCGTCGAGCACGGCGGATCCGCTCGACTGGACGATGTGGCAGCCCTCGACGAATCCGTCCTCGGCCACCTCGAACCCGGCGACGACCCTGCCGGATTCCCGTTTGCGCCTTGCCTGGGACGGATAGTCCTCAACCGTGTAAAACCGGTACATGAGAGGATGCGGCGCGAGCGGGCCGAAGCCCGCGATCGGCTTGAAGCGGCGGCTCTGTTCCTGACGGATTCGAAGCGTGTAGGTCAGATCGGAAGTGCAGGCGCCTTTCGGATATTTCGCGATATAGGCCTGGAAGCCCGCCGGCCGATTGGCGACCAGAGCGGCGAGATAGTCGCGGCCTTCCTCGGAATCGGCGGTCTTCAGCTGCTGCTCGACGAACAGCGCATGGCAAGCGTCGGGGCCGCCTGTCGGC
>DASVPM010000265.1:0-7864 GCA_036382815.1 Allosphingosinicella sp. | reverse complement strand
GCGATCCCGATCCGCGTCTACGGCCCGCCGCCCACGTCCGGAACACGCGACGCCATCGGCGAGCTCTTGATGACGCCCGCCTGCGAGAAGAATGCCGCGGTTGCCGCCCTCAAAAAAACCAACGAGGCGAAATTCAAAGCGATCTGCACCGGGATCCGCCGCGACGGCGCCTATGTCGAGGCCGGCGAGAACGACAATCTCATCGTCCGCAAGCTCGGAGTCACTCCGGGCGCCTACGGCTTCTTCGGTTACTCCTATCTGGAGGAGAACCAAGGGAGCTTGCGCGGCGCCAGCATCAACGGCGTCGCCCCGGGCTACAACGCCATCGCCGATTTCAGCTATCCCGGCGCCCGGCCCCTCTACATCTACGTCAAGAACGCCCACGCCGCGGCGATCCCCGGCCTTCGCCAATATGTCGCGGAATTCACCCGCGAGACCACGTGGGGCCGCAGCGGCTACCTCGTCCGCCGCGGTATGATCGCCTCGCCGGTCCGGGTCCGGGCCCATTACGCCCGGATCGCGCGCGAGCTCGCGCCGGTCGCCCTCGCAAGCCTCAAATAACCAAGCCCCAGCCAAGGACATGCTCATGAGGATTCTCACGCTGGCCCTGCTCGCAACCCCCGCGCTCACCGTCTCCGCTGCCGCCGGAGCCCAGGAGGCTCCTCCCGCCGACGAAGTCACCGTTCCGCCGGAGGCCCCGGCCACCAACGACGACCTCGCCGCCAAGGCCGCCTTCCTGGAGGCCCAGGTCGAATCGCTGCAGGAGCAGCTCAACGAGCTCAAGACCCAGATGAGCCGCGCGACGCCGGTCTGGAAGGGCGCTCCCCAGCTCGAGGACAAGGAGAGCGGCTGGACCTTCAAGCCGCGCGGGCGGATCCAGTATGACGCCGGCTATGTCGAGAATCCGGACGATGCGATCGCCACCCGCAACCTCGGCTTCAACCACCGGGTGCGCCGGGTCCGGCTCGGCGCGGAAGGCGCGATACCGGGCGGCTTCGGCTACAAGTTCGAGATGGACTTCGCCAATTCGGCGGTGGGCTTCGGCGACCTCGTCCTGACCTACACGCCCAAGGACAAGCCCTGGTCGGTTACGATCGGCAATCACGAGACGTTCGAAAGCCTCGAGCAAGTGACCAGCTCGCGCTTCATCAGCTTCCTCGAGCGCGCGCAGATGAACGACGCCTTCACCCATACGCGGCGGCTCGGCCTCTCCGTCGGCCTCCAGGACAAGCGCAACGTCCTTCGCTTCAACGCCGGCCTGTTCGCCGCCCATTCGATCGACGCCAGCGTCGACAATGAAGGCTGGATTGCCGCCGGACGCGCGACGTATTCGCCCCGGGCGTTCGGCGGCATGCTCCATCTGGGCGTCAACGCCCAGCACCGCGAATTCCAGTCCAACAACGGTGCCACCGTCACCAGTTCGGTCGGCGCCCCCTCCACCAACCGGCAGGGCCGCTACCGGGCGCGGCCGTTCCTCCAGACCGCCGACGTCCGCTTCGTCGACACCGGCAATTTCGCGGCGAAGAGCGACAATATCGTCGGGATCGAGGCCGGCGGCATCTTCGGTCCGCTCCACGTCGTCGGCGAGGCTCAGTGGACTAAGGTCGACGCCTACTCGGCCGGCGACCGGCTGACCGGGCTCGACGCCTTCCCCACGGCGACCTTCCTGGTGCCGTCGGGCGATCCGAGTTTCCTCAGTTTCTATGCGGAAGCGGGTTATTTCCTCACCGGCGAGACCCGCGGCTACAAGAACGGCATGTGGGACCGGACCAAGGTCTCGAAGCCGTTCAGCAAGGGCGGCTGGGGTGCCCTCCAGGTCAACGCCCGCTTCGATTATCTCGATCTGAACTCGCGCAAGATCCATAACGGTTTCACCAACAATTTCACCACCGGGGCCGCGACCGCGTCCAGTAATCTGGGCCGCGGCGGCGAGCAGACCGGCTATCTTGCAAGCCTTATATGGATCCCCGAAGACTATATCCGCTTCCTGCTCCAGGTCTCGCATACCCGAGTCCGGGGCGGCCCGTTCGCGGCGACGGTCGATGCGGGTTCGGGTCTTCCGCTCGACCGGCGCAGCTACACCGTCAACGGCGCGGCGCTCAGGGCGCAGTTGGATTTTTAAGGCGCTGCCGCTCCGCACGAACCGTTCATCCTGAGCAGGGACCGAGCGAGGGCGGCGAGACCCTCCAACACCCTGTTTCCCACAAAGTTCTTTCCTGCCGGGCGCCTCAGGGCGTAAGGATGACGGGAACGGGCGATGAACCCCCATGGCGTCGACTATTGGCAAGTCTCTGACAACAGTCCAATATCCGCGGCGGGGATGCCCGCGATTCGACAGGGCTGGGGAGTTTTGTGGTGATTGGTTCGGTACGTCGTTGGGTGGGCGCGGTTCTCGGGGCGGGCCTGGTGGCCTGGTCTTCCGCCGCTTTGGCGCAGGACAGCTATTCGGGCGCGGACCCGGCGGGCTCGGGCGTGATCGTCTCGGCGGTGCGCTGGCTCCAGGGCACGCTGCTCGGCACCGTGGCGACCGTGGTGGCGGTGATCGCCGTCGCCTCGGTCGGTTTCCTGATGCTGACCGGCCGGATCAACTGGCGCTACGGCGCCACCGTCATCCTCGGCTGCTTCATCCTCTTCGGCGCGGCGAGCATCGTCGCCGGGATCCAGTCCACGTCCAGCCTCGGTAACTGAGGCATGGACGGCCTCGAGCATGACCGGCTGTTCGTGGCCCTGACGCGCCCGCAGATGTTCGCTGGCGTGACCTATTCCTATTTCATCGCCAACGCCATCGTCGCGACCGAGCTGTTTTTGATCTTCAAGTCGATCTGGGCGATCCTCGCGGCGCTTCTCATCCACGTCGTCGGGGTGCTTTTGTGCCTTCGCGAGCCGCGCTTCTTCGACCTCTGGCTGACCCGTGTCTCCCGCTGTCCCCGCGTGAAGAACCACAAGGTGTGGGGATGCAACTCCTACCGCCCCTGACCCGCGACCGGCGAGCGCCGTCGAGGGAGCTGCCGGCGGGCAAGCATCTCCCTTATGCCCGCCACCTCGACGATCACACGATCGAGACCCGCGACGGACTCCTGATCCAGGTCCTGCAGCTGCGCGGCCTGCTCTTCGAGACCGCCGACACGGAGGAGATCAACTATCGCAAGCGGCTTCGCGACGCGATGCTCCAGTCGATCGGCTCCTCGCGCTACGCCATCTATCATCATGTCGTCCGCCGGCGGATCGACGTCGGCCTGTCCGAAGGTCATCCCGATCCCTTTTCGCGCGAGCTGGACTCCGCCTGGCGCCGCCGCCTCGACGGCAAGCGCCTCTACATCAACGAGATCTTCCTGACCCTCGTGCGCCGGCCGCTCCAGGGAAGGATCGGCCGGCTCGACCGGATCCGCGAGAAGCTCGGGCGCGCCTCGGCCGCCCCGGACTCCGGCGGCACCTACGAAAGGCACCAGCTCGGCCAGGCGCGCGACGCCCTGATGGCGGCGCTGGGCAGCTACGAACCGCGGCTGCTCGGCGTGTACGAGACTCCGCACGGTCCCTGCTCGGAGCCGCTCGAATTCCTGTCGATGCTCTACAATGGCGAGATGCGGCCGGTGCTCCTGCCCCTGCAGGACCTCGGCGACTATCTCCCCTACCGCCGGATCAGCTTCGGGCAGGAGACGATCGAGCTCGGCCCGGCCGGCCCGACTCCGCGAAGCTTCCTCGGGATGGTCTCGATCAAGGACTATCCCGGGCAGACCGTCGCCGGGATGCTGGACGAGCTTTTGCGCCTGCCGTTCGAGCTCACCGTCTCCCAGTCCTTCGGGTTCGTCGAGCGGCAGGCGGCGCTCTCGACGATGAACCTCGCGCTCCGCCGGATGCGGTCCGCCGAAGACGAGGCGGTCAGCCTTCGCGCCGAGCTTTCCAGCGCCAAGGACGAGGTCGCGGCGGGCCGCGCCGGGTTCGGCGAGCACCATATGACGATCGCGCTTCGGGCCGACACGCCCGCGGCGGTGGCCGAGGGCGTCGCCGAGGTGCAGGCCTCGCTGGCCGACCTCGGAATCATCTCGGTTCGCGAGGAGATCGCCCTCGAGCCCGCCTTCTGGGCGCAGTTCCCCGGCAACTTCAAATATATCGCCCGCCGCGGCCTGATCTCGACCGGCAATTTCGCCGGGCTCGCGAGCGGCCACAATTTTGCGCTCGGGCGCGCCCAGGGCAATCACTGGGGCGAGGCCGTGACCCTCCTCGAGACGACGGCCGCGGGACCCTATTATTTCAATTTCCACCAGGGCGACCTCGGCAATTTCACCGTCATCGGACCGTCGGGCTCGGGCAAGACGGTGGTCCTCAATTTCCTTCTCGCCCAGGCGCGCAAGTTCCGGCCGAGGATCATCTTCTTCGACAAGGACCGCGGCGCCGAGCTCTTCATCCGGGCGATCGGAGGGCGCTACGACCTGCTGAGGCCCGGCACGCCCTCCGGCCTCAATCCGCTGCAGCTGCCCGACAATCCGGTCAACCGCCAGTTCCTGATCGACTGGGTGGCATTGCTCGCGGGCGGCGCGGACATCGACGAGGTGGCCCGGATCAAGGACGCGGTCGACGCCAATTACGAGCAGCCCGAGGACCATCGCCGGCTTCGCCATCTCGCCGAGCTGTTCCGGGGCGGCCACCGCCCGACCTCGAACGACCTGTGGTCGAGGCTCCGCCCCTGGTGGGGCGACGGCGAGCGCGCCTGGCTGTTCGACAACGCCCGCGACCGCACCGACCTCACCGCCGAATCCGTCGGCTTCGACATGACCCAGATACTCGACGATCCGGCGCTTCGGACCCCGGCGATGATGTATCTCTTCCACCGGGTCGAGGAGCGGCTGGACGGCAATGCCGCGATCATCGTCGTCGACGAAGGCTGGAAGGCGCTGGACGACGACGTTTTCGTGCGCCGGATAAAGGATTGGGAGAAGACGATCCGGAAACGCAACGGGATCGTCGGCTTCGCCACGCAGAGCGCCCAGGACGCGCTGGAGAGCCGGATCGCCAGCGCCATCGTCGAGCAGGCGGCGACCCAGATCTTCATGGCCAATCCGAAGGCGAGGGCCGAGGATTATGTGGGCGGCTTCGGCCTCACGCCGCACGAATATGAGCTGATCCGGACCCTTCCGGACAACGCCCATTGCTTCCTGATCAAGCACGGCACCGACAGCGTCGTCGCAAGGCTCAACCTCACCGGCGAGCAGGACCTGCTGACCATATTGTCCGGCCGCGAGCGCACCGTCCGGCTGCTCGACGAGATCCGCGCCCAGACCGGCGACGATCCGGCGGAATGGATCCCGCGCCTGCTGGAGGTCGCCTGATGAACGGCTGCTCGCCGCTCGCGCCGGGCTCGGGCTTCATCCAGTCGGTGCTCGCCTTCCTCGATTGCCAGGCCCAGATTCTCGGCGCCCGCGGGTGGCAGGCGCTCGCCGCTCCGGGATCGACCCTCGGCCTGCTGCTCATGGGCTTCCTCACCCTGTTCGTCGCCTTGTTCGGCTACCGGCTGCTGCTCGGCCAGGGGCCGGACGTCCGATCCGGGGTCATCGCCTTCGTCAAGATCGGGATCGTGTTCGCGCTCGCGACCAGCTGGGGCGCTTATTCGGTGCTGGTCTATGACGTCGTCAACCGCGCCCCGGCCCAGCTCGCCTCCGAGATCGGGACGCCGAGCGCTCTCCCGGGCACCGGCGGCGACCTGGTCGCGCGTCTCGACGGGGCCGACCGTGCCTTCGTCGCACTTGCCGTCCTCGGCGAAGGGCTGCCGCCGGTGCCCCAGGGGAACCAGTCGGCCGTCATCACCGGAGTGCCGCCGCAGCCCTATCCGGGCTTCAACACCTATGCCATCGCCGGGTCGCGGATGCTGTTCCTGATCGCGGCGATCGCCGGCCTCGGCGCGGTCCGACTGATCGCCGGGCTGCTGCTGGCCGTGGGGCCTTTCTTCATCGCGTTCCTGCTTTTCGACAATACGCGGTCGCTGTTCGAGGGCTGGGTCCGGGTGCTCGCGGGGGCTGCGCTGGCGGCGCTCGGGATCTCGATCGCGCTCGCCGTCGAGCTCGCCCTGATCGAGCCCTGGCTGACCGATCTCCTCGCCCGCCGGACCGCCGACGAATGGCTCCCCGGGATGCCGGTCGAGCTTCTCGTCGTCACCTTGTCCTTCGCGCTGATCGTCCTCGCCCTGCTCTACGCCTCGGCGAAGACCGCCTTCGCCTTCCGGCTCGCGCCGGTCTGGCAGGCGGTGACCGAACGCGTCGCCCGAAGCGCGGCGGCCGAGGAACGGCGCTTCGCCGCCGCCGCCGCCGCGCGCCGGGATGCGCCGCCGGCCGAGGCGCGCTCGCGCGCCGCCACCGTCGTCGACGCCGTCGCCGCGACCCAGAGGCGCGAATCCGCCAACATTGCCGTCGCCGTGGCCAGAGGCCAAAGCGGAGGCGGCCAGGCCCCCGCCGCCGCTCAGGCGGCGGCCGCGTCCGCCGGCCGGGCCGCGCCCGCTTCGCTTGCACCTTCCCCGCTCGGCCAGAGCTTCCGGCGCCGCACCCGCGGCCGGGTCTCGGCCAGCGCGGGCCGCCGGGACCATCGCTCATGAACGAACAGAATCGCGAGGCGCTCGACGCCTATTACAAGGATGCGGCGACCTGGAACCGCGACCGCCTCGATGCGATGCACAAATCGCAGCGCATGGCCTGGTGGGTGGCGATCGGCGCGGGGACGGTGGCCGTCCTGGAAGCCGGAGCGCTCATCCTCCTCACGCCGCTGAAGACGGTCGAGCCTTACACCCTGCTGGTCGACCGGACGACCGGCTACGTCCAGGCGCTGAAGCCGCTCGACGCGGACAAGATAGCCCCGGACGCCGCGCTCACCCAGTCCTTCCTCGTTCAATATGTGATTGCGCGCGAGAGCTTCGACGCCGACACGCTCACGGTGAACTACAACAAGGTCGCGTCCTGGTCGGCCGAGCAGGCCCGGTCGGGGTATCTGAGCTCGGTCCAGGTCTCCAATCCCCAGAGCCCGCTGATCCTCTACCCGCGCACCACCGTGATCGAGACGCGGGTGAAGAGCGTGTCGCCGCTCGGCCGCAACGTCGCTCTCGTCCGCTTCGACACGGTCCGCAGGGATGCCGGCGGCCAGGTGCAGCCGCCGCGCTCCTGGGTTTCGGTCATCCGCTACCGCTTCTCCGGCGAGCCGGCGAGCCTGGAGGAAAGGTTCGTGAACCCGCTCGGCTTCCGGGTGCTTCGCTACCGCCGCGACCCGGAGAGCGCTCCGCCGCCGGAAGTCGTCGCGGCGCCCGCGACGGCGGTTCCGGTCGAGGTCGTCACCGGGAGCTCCACGTCGACGGTCACGACGACCACGACGCCCACTCCGCTTGGCACTGCCGCCGCGGCGGCGGCCCGGGCGGCCGAGGAACGGCGCCGCAACCGTCCGCCGGAGCCGGAGCTGTGATGAAGCCCCTGCTCTTCCTCGCCGGCGCCGCGCTGGCCTCGGCCCCGCTCGCCGCGCAGGTGCGCCCGCAGGCCGAAGCGGGCGCCGACCCGCGCATCCAGTGGGTCCCCTATGCGCCCGACCAGGTCATCCTTCTCGAAGGCACTCCGGGCTACCAGATCACTCTCGAACTCTCACCCGACGAGCGGGTCGAGACCATCGCGGTCGGCGACAGCAGCGCCTGGCAGGTCACCGCGAACAAGCGCGGCGACCTCCTGTTCATCAAGGCTCTGGCCGCCGGAGTCTCGACCAACATGACGGTCATCACCAATGTCCGGACCTATAATTTCGATCTCGCTCCGGTCAGCACGAGCCAGATGGCCTATACGGTGAGCTTCCGCTATCCGCCCCCCGCCGCGGCGGAGGAGGAGCTCGCCGACGCCGCCGC
>DASVPM010000264.1:0-3746 GCA_036382815.1 Allosphingosinicella sp. | reverse complement strand
CAGCTCGACCATGTCGGCGAGGCCCATCCCGTAGGCGCTGAGCACCCCGGCCAGCGGATGGATCATCACCCGCTCCATGCCGAGGGCGTCGGCGACGAGGCAGGCGTGCTGACCGCCGGCGCCGCCGAAGCAGGCCAAGGTGTAGCGGGTGACGTCGTGGCCGCGGGCGATTGAGATCCGCTTGATCGCGCTCGCCATGTTGTCGACGGCGATCCGGACGAAGCCCGCCGCCGCCGCCCGCCCTGTCATCCCGGCCTGCGCGCCGATCGCCTCGCACAGGGCGAACGAAGCCGCGGCGTCGATCGGCTCGTCGCCGCCCGGACCGAAGACCCGGGGGAAATGCTCGGGCCTGATCTTGCCGAGGACGACGTTGCAGTCGGTGATCGTCAGCGGCCCGCCGCGACGGTAGCAGGCCGGGCCGGGCACCGCCCCGGCGCTGTCCGGGCCGACCCGGAACCGGGCGCCGTCAAAATGGCAGACCGAGCCGCCGCCCGCCGCGACGGTGTGGATCTCGAGCATCGGGGCCCGTACCCGAACCCCCGCGACGACGGTCTCGTTGGTCCTTTCGTAGGCGCCGGCATAATGGGAGACGTCGGTCGAAGTGCCGCCCATGTCGAAGCCGATGATCCGGTCGAAGCCGGCTTCGCCCGCCGTCCTGACCATCCCGACGATCCCGCCCGCCGGGCCGGAGAGGATGGCGTCCTTGCCCTGGAAGGCGGCCGCGTCGGTGAGCCCGCCCGACGACTGCATGAAGAAGAGCCGCGCCTCGCTTCCAAGCGCGGCGACGACCCGGTCGACGTAGCGGCGAAGCACCGGCGAAAGATAGGCGTCGACCACGGTCGTGTCGCCGCGGCCGACGAGCTTGATCAGCGGCCCGACCCGGTGGCTCGCCGACACCTGGGTAAAGCCGATCTCCTCCGCCAGGGCGGCGAGCGCCGCCTCGTGCGACGTCCAGCGCCAGCCGTGCATCAGTATGATTGCGATGGCCCGATACCCTTGCTTATAAGCGCTTATAAGGGAGGGGCGGGCCTGCTCCAGGTCGAGCGGGCGAAGCACTTCGCCCTCGGCGGTCACTCGCTCCTCGATCTCGATCACGTCGTCGTAGAGCGCCTCCGGCAGGGTTATCCGCCGGGCGAAGATGTCGGGCCGGGCCTGATAGCCGATCCTGAGAGCGTCGCCAAAGCCGCGGGTGACGGCGAGGACGAGCTTCTCGCCCTTGCGCTCGAGGAGAGCGTTGGTGGCGACGGTGGTGCCCATCTTGACCGTCAGCGCCGCGGCCTGCCCGGCGAGGAGCCGCCTTATCCCCTCGACCGCGGCATCCTCATATTGCCCGGGATTGTCGGAAAGCAATTTGGCGGTCAGCAGGCGTCCGTCAGGCGCCCGGGCGACGATGTCGGTGAAAGTGCCGCCGCGGTCGATCGAGAAGGACCAGCCTTTCGTCATCCCCCACCCTCCGTCATTGCGAGCAAAGCGAAGCAATCCAGCGGCTCAGGCGCCCGATCCTGGATTGCTTCGTCGCTTCGCTCCTCGCAATGACGGGGTGGGAGCATCCGCGGCGGCGCCCGGTCAGCCGCCGATGTGGGTCTGCGCGACCATGCAATAGAGCATCGGGATCGACAGGATGAGGTTGGTGCGCGACGCCATCATCGCCAGCGACGCGGAGCGCGCCTTGGCGGAATCCTCGGCCGGAACGATTCCGAGCGCGCGCTTCTGGTTCGGCCAGATCACGAACCACACGTTCGCCGCCATGATCAGGCCGAGCCACATGCCGACCCCGATCGTCTCGTAGCCCTCGCTCAGCGTCAGCGCGCGGGCGCTGTAGCCGCCCTGCTGGGTCTCGGCGACGAGAAGCCCGAGGATCACCGTCGCCAGCGCCGACCAGCGGAACCAGAACAGGGCCTTGGGCGCGATATATTTGGAGACGGCCGGCTTCAGCTCCGCGGGGACGCTGGGCATGGTCGGGATCTGGACGAAGTTGAAATAATAAAGGAGGCCGATCCAGAGGATTCCGGCGAAGACGTGGACGTAGCGCAGCCATTGCGCCCACGGATAGGTGCCGTCGCTGAGCTGGGCTCCGTGAAGCCCGAACATCGCCGCAGCCAGAAGAACGACGCCGATCAAGAGCGCCAGATGGAAGTTGCCGAGTATCTTCGCCATCGAAACCCCCTTTGGTTTGCCGGTTCCGAGCCCCTCTAACGCAGGGCACCGGGCGTGGGTAGTGCCCTTGGCCCGGATTCCCCTCCCTGGAACGGAGGCGAGGTCAGAGCCGCCACATGACGCTCTGCGAAAGCGGCGTCCAGACACCCATCTTCACCCCGGCGTGGCGCAAGGCCGCCCCGGTCCACGAATTGCAGGTGTAGACGGCGCTGTACGGGCCCACCGCCTCGTAGAACATGTCCGATGTCCCATAGCCGCGCCCGAGGATGGGCATGGTCCGTCCCTGCGAGTCATATTGGAAGCCGCCTTGCGCGAACTCGACGAGCCGGCGATATTCCTCGCGCCGGAGCACGATCGGGCGCGTGTCCTCGCTGGCCTTCGGATTATGATCGTGGTCCGCGTGCATCAGGCTGCGGCCTTGGCCGAAGGCGGCGAGAAAGGCATTCTTCATGGTGAGGTCGCCCCACGTGGGCGTCTCGAGGTAGAAAGTGCGGTTGCCGTAGCCGAGCGCGACATAATTGCCGCGCCCCCACGCTTTGTCCTTGAGATGCTCGCCCGGGACCAGCGGACGCCAGTCCATTTCCGGGGTGACCTTGGGCACCAGGATCCAGGTGTGTACCCCGTTGGTCCGGACGAACACCGTTACCCCCTCCTTCGCCTCTTCCCAGTTCCGGTTCGCGGGGACTGTGCCGAGGATCAACGCGGCGAGGAAATAGAGGACCGGGATTGCGAGCACCGCGCCAGCGGCTCTGAGGGCGATGCGGGAGGCGCGTTTCACGGGCCGAGACTAGCCGAAGGACCGGCCGTGAAAAGCCCATCCCGCAAAAATCGGTGCCGGACACCGATTTAAAGCCTTTGAAAAATCTCCGCGGGGTCGGCTCGGAACCCGCCTTGAGGCCGCCTGCGCAAAGCGCCAAGCTCCGCGCAATGGAGCAGCGCGAGCACCTTGAGGCGATCTGGCGGGCGGGAATGGAGGCGTGCCTCCCGGACCGGGTGCTTTCCGCCCATTTGCCCGCGCCGCCGCCGGGCCGAACGATCCTGCTCGCACTCGGCAAGGCGGCGCTTCCGATGGCGGCGGCGGTCGAGGTGCGCTGGCCCGGGCCGCTTTCGGGCCTGGCGGTCGCCCCGCACGGCAGCGTCGGATCGCTCGACAGGATCGAGGTGAAGCATGCCGAGCATCCGGTTCCCTATTCGGGAAGCTTCGTGGCCGCCCAGCGGCTGCTGGCGCTGGCGGGCGAGGCTGGAGAGGAGGATCTCCTGCTCGTGCTGCTGAGCGGCGGCGCCTCCTCCCTGGCATGCCTGCCCGGCGACGGGCTCAGCCTGCAGGCGAAAGCGACACTGACCGAGGCGCTGCTTCGCTCTGGAGCGTCCATCCGCGAGATCAATTGCGTTCGCCGTCACCTTTCGGGCTTCAAGGGCGGGCGGCTGGCGCTGGCGGCCGCCCCGGCGCGGCTCCTCACCCTCGCAATCTCAGACGTCCTCGGCGATTCGCCCGAGGATATCGGCTCGGGGCCGACTGCGGCCGATCCCACGACCCTCGATCAGGCGCGGGCGATCCTGGACCGCTACGGAATCGGCGCGCCGGAACG
>DASVPM010000263.1:0-8474 GCA_036382815.1 Allosphingosinicella sp. | reverse complement strand
CCTGGCGTCGGACGAAAACCAGTTCCCGCAAGATGTCGTCGAGCTGATGGGCTATTTCGAGCAGCCGAACGGCCGCGCCGTCCGGGCGGTGCCGGGCGAGGGGCTGAGCATCCCCGTCTGGATCCTCGGCTCGAGCCTGTTCGGAGCGCAGCTGGCGGCGATGCTCGGCCTCCCTTATGCCTTCGCCTCGCATTTCGCGCCGGCGCAGATGATGGACGCGATCCAGGTCTATCGCGAGCGCTTCCAGCCGTCGGCGCAGCTGGAGCGGCCTTATGTCATGCTCGGCTTCAACGCCTTCGCCGCCGAAAGCGGGGACAAAGCCGAGCTGCTCGCCACGTCCGTGCAGCAGGCCTTCGTCAATTTGCGCACCGGCAATCCGGGCAAGCTTCCCCCGCCCGTTCCGGGTTATTCCGACACGCTTCCGCTGGAAGGCCGCGCGCTCCTCCGCCAGGTCCTGACCTGCTCGGCGGTGGGCGACGCTTCGACGGTGAAGGCCAGGATCGAGGCATTCGTAGAGCGCACCGGCGCGGACGAGCTGATGATTACCTCGCAGATATACGACCACGAAGCGCGCCTGCGCTCCTACGAGATCGTGGCGGAGGCGACGGCCAGTCATCCCGGCGAAGGCGGGGATCCCAGCGGCTGAAGAGCGCCGCCGTTTTTCACCCGCCGGAGCCCCAGCCTCCGCTGGGGCGACGGGATCACCGCGAATCCAGCTCCTTCACCAACTTCTTCGGCGCCTGCGCCCGGTAGCTTTCGTCGATCCAGTCCTTGAGCTGGTCGAGGGCCGGCATCTCCGCTTCGGACGGCGCGAAGCTGACCCACCCCGATTTGCCGAGGCCATAGCCGGTCGGCTTGGCGTAAGGCAGGTCGAGCGCCACCTCGCCTGTGTAGGGAAGCTTCACCGAGAGGCTGAACGGCTGGCCCTTCGCCGGCAGATAGGCGAAGGTCTTGTCGTTGACGGCGAGGTCGTCATGCTCGGGCCAGGGCGCCTTGGAATGGGCGCCCGGATAACCGAGGCCGAAGGCTCTGAGCGCGGCTAGGATCGCGTCGGTCGCCTCGCTCATTTCGCGGAACCTCCTCCAGCGGCCGTCATTAGCATAAGCGAGGAGACCATTGCATGGACGACAAGGAAAAGATCAGCACCGGCCCGAACGAGCGGGCGCGCAACGAGAGCATCGCGGGCACCGGCCCAGGCCTCCCCGACGACGCTCGCGGCCCCGGCGAGGAGCTTCCCGAGGCGCCGAGCGACGAGGATGTCGAGCGGGCGAAGGCGGCGCTCGGGGTCACCGGTTCGGGCGAGGATCAGCCGCTGGAAGGACAATGATCCCCTTCCTTTGCAGGAAGGCGTAGAGCACGGCGCGCTGACGGGAGCGGCGTGGTGGGCGCGGTAGGGATTGAACCTACGACCCCACCCGTGTGAAGGGTGTGCTCTACCACTGAGCTACGCGCCCACGCCTGCGGAACGGGCCACTTAATGAGGCTGGGGTAGAGTGTCCAGATGCTGCTCCCCGAAGGCCGGGGCCCAGCGGCCCTGGGGAAAGGTCTGGATCCCGGCCTTCGCCGGGAAACATTCAGCGGCCCACCGAATCCTTCAGCACCTTGCCCGCCTTGAACTTGGGCTGGGTCGATTCCTTGATCTGCATCGGCTCGCCGGTGCGCGGGTTGCGGCCGGTGGACGCCTTACGCTTGGAGCAGGAGAAGGTCCCGAAGCCGACCAGCCGGACCTCGTCGCCGCGCTTCAGGGCGCTCTGGATCGTGTCGAACACGCCCTCGACCGCTCTCGTCGCGTCGCCGCGGCTCAGGCCGGTCAGATCGGCGACGGCTCCGATAAGCTCCTGCTTGTTCATCTCTCCCGAACCCCCTTTTTTCCGATTGAGTCGCAGCTGGCGCGCTTCCCTCCATCTAACGGCAGGAGCGGAGAGGGAGTCAAAAGGAAAAGCGCGACTTTCCGGGGGAAAATCGCGCCTTTCCGATCCGAATTCGTTGATGCGATGCACAAACTCATCTTCCTCATCCTCCCCGGCATTTGCCGGGGAGGGGGACCGGGCGAAGCCTGGTGGAGGGGTTCTTCCAGGCTCCGAAGAACCCCTCCACCGCGCTTCGCGCGGTCCCCCTCCCCCGGAAAGCGGGGGGAGGATTCGAGGGACGGTCAGTGCCTTATCGAGGCGCCCGGGTCGTCGGGTGCCGAGGCGAGCTCCGGCGCCGGAACCGCTGCAAGCTCGTCCGCCTCGGTCCAGTCGATCGGAGCGACCGGGGTCGCCAGTGCATGGCTCAGGACCTCGTCGACATGGCTGACGGGCACGATCTCGAGACCGCCGGTGATCGTCGAGGGGATCTCGGCCAGATCCTTCTCGTTCTCGGCCGGGATCAGGACCTTCTTGATTCCGCCGCGCAGCGCCGCGAGCAATTTCTCCTTGAGGCCGCCGATCGGAAGCACGCGGCCTCGCAGGGTCACCTCGCCGGTCATGGCGACATCGCGGCGGACCGGGATTCCGGTCAGGGTGGAGATGATGGCCGTGACCATGCCCACTCCGGCGGAAGGACCGTCCTTCGGAGTCGCGCCTTCGGGCAAGTGGACGTGGATGTCCTTGCGCCCGAACAGGCTCGGCTTGACGCCGTAGCTGGGGCTTCGCGCCTTGACGAAGGCGAAAGCGGCCTGGATCGACTCCTGCATGACGTCGCCGAGCTTGCCGGTCCACTTGATCTGCCCCTTGCCCGGGACGGTGACCGCCTCGATGGTGAGGAGCTCGCCGCCGACCTCGGTCCAGGCCAGGCCGGTGACGGCGCCGATCTGGTCCTCTTCCTCGCCCATTCCATGACGGAAGCGGCGCACGCCGGAATATTCACCGATATTCTCGGCCGTTAGCTCGATGCGTTCAGTCTTGCCCTCAAGGATTCGGCGAAGCACCTTGCGCGACACCTTCGCGATTTCGCGCTCCAGCGTTCGAACTCCCGCCTCGCGGGTGTAATGCTGGATGAGGCTCCTTAGGCCGCTTTCGGCGAAGGCCAGCTCGCCGTCCTTGAGGCCATGCGATTCGATCTGCTTGGGGATGAGGTGGCGCCGGGCGATCTCGACCTTCTCCTCCTCGGTATAGCCTTCGAGGCGGATGATCTCCATCCGGTCGAGAAGAGGCTGAGGCATGTCCATCGTATTCGCCGTCGTGACGAACATGACGTCGCTGAGGTCGTAGTCGATCTCCAGATAATGGTCCTGGAACTTGGAGTTCTGCTCCGGATCCAGCACCTCGAGAAGCGCCGAGGCCGGATCGCCGCGGAAATCCTGTCCGAGCTTGTCGATCTCGTCGAGCAGGAAGAGCGGGTTCGAGCTGCCCGCCTTCTTCAGGTTCGAGATGATCTTGCCGGGCATCGAACCGATGTAGGTCCGCCGGTGGCCGCGGATCTCCGCCTCGTCGCGCACCCCGCCGAGCGACAGCCGCGCGAACTCGCGGGTCGTGGCTTTGGCGATCGAGCGGCCGAGCGAGGTCTTGCCGACCCCGGGAGGGCCGACGAGGCACAGGATCGGCCCCTTCAGCTTGTTGGTGCGCGCCTGGACGGCGAGATATTCGACGATCCGGTCCTTGACCTTCTCGAGCCCGTAATGGTCCTCGTCGAGGATCGCCTGGGCCTCGGCAATGTCCTTCTTGACCTTGGACTTCTTGCCCCAGGGCAGGCCGAGCAGGACGTCGAGATAGTTGCGGCTGACGGTCGCTTCGGCCGACATCGGCGCCATCGCCTTCAATTTCTTCATCTCGGAGGTCGCCTTTGATCGCGCCTCCTTGCTGAGCTTGGTCTTGGCTATCTTGCGGGCGAGCTCGGCGAGCTCGTCGCCCTCCCCTTCCTCGCCCTCGTTGCCGAGCTCGCGCTGGATCGCCTTCAACTGCTCGTTGAGATAATATTCGCGCTGGGTCTTCTCCATCTGCCGCTTGACCCGGCTGCGAATCCTCTTTTCGACCTGCAGCACTCCGAGCTCGCCCTCCATGAAGGCGAACACCATCTCCAGCCGCCGCACAGGGTTCAGCTCGGCGAGCAGGGCCTGCTTGTCCGACACCTTGATGTTGATGTTGGCGGCGACCGAATCGGCGAGCTTGGAGGCTTCGCCGATCTGCGCCAGCTGGACCGCCGTCTCGGCGGGCAGCTTGCGGTTGAGCTTCGAATAACTCTCGAACTGCTCGACCACCGAGCGCATCAGCGCCGCGACCTCCGCGCCGTCGGGCTCGTCGGCCTCGATCGGCTCGACCTCGGCGACGAGATGCTGATCCTCCATTCCCATCGAAACGAGGGTGGCGCGCTGCTGGCCCTCGACCAGCACCCGGACCGTCCCGTCGGGAAGCTTCAGGAGCTGGAGCACGGTGGCGACCACGCCCATGTCGTAGAGCGCGTCGCGGTCGGGATCGTCCTCGGCCGGGTCGAGCTGGGAGACGAGGAAGATCTGCTTGTCCGCCGCCATCGCGCTTTCGAGCGCCGCGACCGATTTATCGCGGCCGACGAAGAGCGGCACGATCATCTGCGGGAAGACGACGATGTCGCGAAGGGGAAGGACTGGATAGGATTGGGTCACTAGAAACTCCACATGCAGGCTCTGAAGGCCTTCTTGCAACTTATATGGGGACCGGGGCCGCGTCATCAATGCGAATGGGGATCGGTCGCGCAAGCGCCACCGCCTGGGCCGGAAAGGGCGCCGATTGCCCCTTCCCCGCCCTGCCCCGATATGGCAAACTCGCCAAGGAGTTACGCGCTGCGGCGCGGGTGTCGGGAGCGGGGGGCTGCGACAATTGACACACTGGAGCGAAGCCCGCGGCATGAAGCGGCAACAAGGCCGGACTAGCGCCTTGTCCGGAGGCCAGCCAGGCTCGGGGAGTAATTCTATGCGTCGCTATCTGTTCGCTTGCGTTCCGCTACTTCTGATTTCGGTCCAGCCGCCGGTTTACGCCAAGGAGCGGAGCGGCGACTCGACCAGCCAGAAATGCCAGGTCAAGAAAAAGAAAAGCGGAATGTTCGGCGCGATCGCCGGCGGAATCGCCGGCACCGCGCTGGGGGGCTGGGGCGGGGCTCCGGGCGCGCTGATCGCCGCGGGCCTTCCGGTCGCCTCGCTGCTCACCGACGCGATCATCCGGCAGCTCGATTGCAAGGAGCAGGTTAAGGCCGCCACCGCGACCGACACGGCCGTTCGCGGGGGCGTCGGGACGACCTCGACCTGGGAAAGCGATACCCGGCCGGGCGTGAAGGGCTCCTCGACGGTCCGCGACCAGCGCGCGTCCGCCGACGGCGGCAGCTGCATGCTGATCACCGACGTCGTGATCGTCGACGGCGAAGAGACGACGGTCGACAAGAAAATGTGCCGCAAGCCCGGCGGCGGCAATTACGTGCTCGCGGCCTGATCGGTGCGGGGGGGCATCGCCAGTCTCGCCCTTGCGGCGCTGCTCTCGTCGACCGGAGCGCAGGCGGCCCCGGACCCGGCGAATCCGACCTGCCCCAAAGAGCTCAACGTCTCGGCGAACAAGACGATGCAGCTCACCCTTCGAGAAGAGAACGGGTTGCGGATCCTGCTTGCCGAAGGCGCGATCGACAGCGGGCTTCCCGCGCGCCTCCAGTCGGCCCTGAAGAAATATGATCCGATCGACCAGATCTGGCTCCGCTCCCCGGGCGGCGACGCCCGGGCGGGAACCGAAGCCGGCAAGCTGATCCGCGGCTCGCTCGCCTTCACCCGCATTCCCGAGGGCTGGGCCTGCTTCAGCGCGTGCAACTTCGTCTTCATGGGCGGCCGCGGCCGGATCGTCGATCCCGGCGGCCTGTTCGTCGTCCACATGTTCACGCATACCAGCGACCGCGGCGCCATCGAGGCGGAGGTGCTTCGCGGGACCGAGAGCACGGTCGGCCTGATCGGCGACATCGAGCAGGATTCGGCGCTCCTCGCGAGCGAGGACAATGACTTCCTGATCCGGATGGGCGTGTCGCGCAAGCTGCTCACCGACATCATGTACCGCCAGAAGGCGGTCAAGGAGCAGGGCACGGACGGCTCGACCCGGCGCTGCCTCACCCAGGCCGAAGTGTTCCAGTACAAGGTGGCGAACGCCCGCGCCGAGAGCAATTAGGCGCCACCGAGGGATTACTTCGGACGGCCGGGCCGGGGCCGGGCGAATGCCGACGGCCCTACCTCATTCGGCCCACAAGAGGATGAAGGTCGCCAGCCCGTTCTGAAGCGCGTGGATCGCGAAAACCACTCCAAACGCCTTGACGAGACCGGCGCCGCGCCAGGTCAGGAAGGCGATCGACTGATAAGGAACGGCTACCCGGCTATCAGACCCCAGGTCGCCGTCGACAGGCTGTGGCCGATCGCCCAAAGGATCGCGCTACCGAGCACGGCCGGACCGGCCCAAACAGCCGGTTGAGGCCGAACAGCGGCGGCATCAGAAGCAGGGTCTCGAGAAACGGGCCGACGATCGCGATCGACAATACCGACAGCGGCCCCCGGATCGGGATGTGCGGTCTTGGCGCCCCCGGCGCGAGCAGGTAAACGAGGACGGCCAGGACGATACTGCCAGCAGCACCGCCAGCCACGCTTTGCCGATATAGCGCTCGGGGACCCGGTCGGTCCGGCGGCGGGCGTGCAGCTTACGCCTCCCCGGTCACCGGCAGGGCCGGCTCAGGCGGCGCTCTCGCCCTTCTTCTCGGCGTAGACGCGGATCGGGTCCTTGCGGCCTTCGACGACGTCCTTGTCGATCATCACCTCGTCGACCCCGTCCATCGAGGGCAGGTCGAACATCGTGTCGAGGAGGATGTTCTCGAGGATGGAGCGAAGGCCGCGCGCCCCGGTCTTGCGCTCGATCGCCTTCTTGGCGACGGCGATCAGCGCCTCCTCGGTGAAGCTGAGCTTCACGTCCTCCATGTCGAACAGCTTGGCGTACTGCTTGATGAGCGCGTTCTTCGGCTCCTTGAGGATCTTGACGAGAGCGGTCTCGTCCAGATCCTCCAGGGTCGCGATCACCGGCAGTCGGCCGACGAATTCGGGGATCAGGCCGAACTTCAACAGATCGTCCGGTTCGCCCTGGCGCAGGATCTCGCCGGTGCGGCGCTCCTCCGGCGCGGCGACATAGGCGCCGAAGCCGATCGACTTGCCCTGAAGCCGGTCGGCGATGATCTTCTCGAGGCCGGCGAAGGCGCCGCCGCAGATGAAGAGGATGTTGGTCGTGTCGACCTGCAGGAACTCCTGCTGCGGGTGCTTGCGCCCGCCCTGCGGCGGGACCGAGGCGGTGGTGCCCTCCATGAGCTTCAGGAGCGCCTGCTGGACGCCCTCGCCCGAGACGTCGCGAGTGATGGAAGGATTGTCCGACTTGCGGCTGATCTTGTCGATCTCGTCGATATAGACGATCCCGCGCTGCGCCCGCTCGACATTGTAGTCGCTGGCCTGGAGCAGCTTCAGGATGATGTTCTCGACGTCCTCGCCGACATAGCCGGCTTCGGTGAGCGTCGTCGCGTCCGCCATGGTGAAGGGGACGTCGAGCAGCCGCGCCAGCGTCTGGGCGAGCAGGGTCTTGCCGCAGCCGGTCGGCCCGACGAGCAGGATGTTCGACTTGGAAAGCTCGACCTCGCCGCCCTTGGAGCCGTGGGCGAGGCGCTTGTAATGGTTGTGCACGGCGACCGAGAGGACGCGCTTGGCGTGGCTCTGGCCGATCACGTAATCGTCGAGATGCTTGCAGATCTCGAGCGGGGTCGGGACCCCGTCGCGGGTCTTCACCAGCGAGGACTTGGTCTCCTCGCGGATGATGTCGTTGCACAGCTCGACGCACTCGTCGCAGATGAACACGGTGGGCCCGGCAATGAGCTTCCTCACCTCGTGCTGCGATTTCCCGCAGAAGGAGCAATAGAGGGTGCTCTTCGAGTCGCTTCCGCTTAGCTTGGTCATTCCGATCCTAACGGGCGCTCCGTGTGGCGCCCTTTGCCTGTCCAGCCATCCTAGCCCGCACTATCGCACGACTACAATGGCTTATTGATTAACGTCGATGCGGGTGGCAGCGGGAGTGCCGCAAGCAGGGAATGGTTCCCGCCCCAAAGACTTACGAAGCCAATGTGGCCCCGACGCCTCACCCGGACAAGGCCCGGCCGCGCCGGATCGGAGCGCCGGGCGCACCATTGTGTCAGTCGGGGAGCTCGGCCTTCGGTCGGCACTGTTCGAAAACGGACGAAGTGGACGAAATGGACGCAACGGAGCGCTCGCAAGACCCGCAAAGTGGACGAAATGGACGCGACCCGCCCCTTCCGGCGCCCCCTCGGCGAGGCGGCTTGCAGTCTCGCCGGTCGCTCGAGCACGGATCTCGCAACCGAAAACCAGCCGGAGCGGCTGGTCCTGGGAGCAATTCGACTTCCCCCCCGGACTATAGCTTAGTCGAAGGAAGAGAACAAGTCAGGAACGAAAACATCCGCCCTCTGTGGAGCTCCGCTGCGGGCGCGGCTAAAAGACCAGCGCGACGATG
>DASVPM010000262.1:0-10073 GCA_036382815.1 Allosphingosinicella sp. | reverse complement strand
GCCGTCGGACTCGAGGCTGGCGCCGAGCGCCGCGCCTTCGCACTCGAAGCTCAGCAGACGCCGCACGAGCGCACCCATTGCTGGATATCCACGGCCATGGCTTCGGCGAGCTCAGACGAATTCTGAGGTTCGGCGCGACGCCAGAGCGGAGGTCCTTCGAGCTTCAGGTCCGCTTCGGCGCGGTCGGTGGCGAGCCGGACCGTTCGGGTCCTGCCGCCGGCCGGCGGCTCCGCCCCGGCGAGCGGGCCGAGCAGGGCCTGGGACGGCGCGTAGCCTCCGCCGCCCTCGGTCATCAGCCCGGCGCGCGCGAGGTCCCGAGCCAGCGACGCTCCGGTCGCGGGCGCGAACCGCCAGCGCGCCGGCGCCGGACCGTCGAGCAGGGCGCCGCCGCGAACGCTCAGCGAAGCCACCGCTCCCGCCGCCTCGAAGGCGGCTTCGGCCGCTTCGCCCCACTCCCGCCAGGAGACCTCCTCCAGCGCCCGTTCGCTCTCGCCCGTCCCGGGAAGGTCCGGGAGCCAGCATTCGAACCCCTTCGCGGCGAGCGCCCGCATCGTCGTCGCGAGCAGCGCCCGGGTGCGGTTCATCTCCTCGAACAGAGGCGGCAGCAAGAGGAGGGCGGGGCCGCTCCCGATCCGCATCATCCATTCGTCCCGGTCCGCGATCCGATAGCGGGAATAATGGAGACCGCCCCCCGTCACTGGAGCGTTTTGGATCGGGCGAAGGTGAGGAGAGAGCCGAAACTCTCGAGCATGTCGGCGTCCACCTCATGATCTTCGATGAGAATTCCGAGCCTCTCCTCGAGCTCGGTCAGGAGCCCGGCGACGGCCATCGAGTCGAATTCCGGGAGGGCTCCGAAAAGCGGGCTGGATTCGTCGAATCCGGCGACCTGGGCCTCGGGCAGGCCGAGAACGTCGCGGAGCACGGCCCGGAGGGTGGCGTCGACTTCCTGTTCGTCGTTGAAGGCGGCGGTCATGAAAGGGCTCCCCTCTTGGCGCGCCGCGCCTAACGGCTTCGAGCCCGGCGGACAAGCGCGGATGCTTTGGCCCGGGCCGCGCCGATGAGCCCGCGTACGGACGCGGGATTGAACGCCTCGACACGCCACAGGATCGCGCGCTCGCCCATCCAGTCCCTTTTATAGCCGTCGTCACCTGTGCCGTAGTCGATCCGCGAGACCCCGTCGCCGTCGAGCGCGGCGCGGAACATCGCCATGCTCAGCACGGTCCCGGGGGACAGCGCTTTCGAATCCTCGCGATAGGCCAGCTTGTGGATCCAGGCGGTGCCGTCCTCGATCGTCCAGAGCTGTGCGGCCAGCGGCCGCCCGTCCTTGCGCGCGACGCCCAGCCGAAGCCGCCCGGCCGCGCCTTCCTGCTCGGCCAGGGCGCGAAGAAAGGCGGGCGAACCTTCCTCGGGTTTCCAGCTGGCGGCGTAGACCTCCTCATAGGCGGCCCAGGCGGCCGCGTCGAACGCGCGGTGGATCTCGATGTCGAGCTTGGCGGCCTTGGCCTTGCGCTGCGCGGTGTTGCGCAATTTGCCCGGCCGTCCTGCCCAATAGGCATCGAAATCCTGTCCGGCCGTTGCGATCCGCCAGGACGTCGTGGCGGGCGAGACCAGGGTGATCCAGCCCGCTCCGCGAAAGGCTGAGGCGAGCGGCTCGGGATCGGCGAGCGGAGCGATTTCGAGCCGGCTCAAGCGCTTGCGCAGCGCCCTTGCGATCGGCTCGGCGCCTCCGGCGTCGCCGATCAATCCGAAGCGCAGGCTGTACCAGCAGCGCCAGGCCTCCCCCCGGCCGCCTTTTTCGGCGAGGAACAGCCAGGCCGCGCGGTCCGCGCTGCGAGCGCGGGCGGCAAGAAGGCGCCCCGGCGGCGGGCAGTGGGCCGCCACCAGACGGAACCAGTCGAGCCGGTCGAACAGGGAAGGGGGGCGGTCGAGGGCGCCGGCGGAATCCGCCGCCACGGCGTCCAGGCTATCGAACAGTTTCACCTCGAAGCCCAACGCGCTATCCCCCGGCCTCAAGCCCAGCATGCTACGCTGTGGCGCACACAGGAGCCCCGGTGCAAGCCCCCGATCCGAACCCCCGCCCGCTCGACCACCTCGCCTCGATGGGCGAGCCCGGCGCTCCGGCGCTCCTCACTAAAGAGGGCCTGCTCGATTATGCGGGTCTCGAAACGGCCGTGGCGACCCTCGCGGCGGCGCTGAAGGGGAGGGGCTTCGCGCCGGGCGACCGTGTCGCGAGCTGGCTTCCCAAAACCCGTATGACCAGCTTTCTGCCGCTGGCGTGCGCGCGCGCCGGCCTCGTCCACGTTCCGGTCAACCCGCTGCTCAAGCGTTCGCAGGTCGGTCACATCCTCGCCGACAGCGGCGCGAGGCTGCTGATCACCGGCAAGGCGCGCCTCGGGACGCTGAGCGAGGGCGACCTGCCGCCCGGCTGCGCTTCGGCGGTCGAGGAGGAGGCCGCCGCGATGCTGGCCGGGGGCGAGCGCCTGCCACCCTCGAGCGCCGATCCGGACGATCTCGCCGCCCTGCTCTATACGTCCGGTTCGACGGGGCGTCCCAAGGGCGTGATGCTGAGCCACGCCAATATGTGGCTGGGGGCGATCAGCGTCGCGCATTATCTACGCCTGACGGCCGCGGACCGCGTGCTCGGTGTGCTCCCGCTCAGCTTCGATTATGGCCAGAACCAGCTGCTTTCGACCTGGGCGGCCGGCGCCTGCGTCGTGCCGATCGAATATCTCGCGGCCCGCGACGTCATCCGGGCGGTCGAGACACACGCCATCACCACGCTCGCCGGGGTGCCGCCGCTCTGGGTCCAGCTGGTTGAGGCGCCGTGGCCGCCAAAGGCCGCGCTGTCGCTCCGCCGGCTGACCAACAGCGGCGGCAGGCTTCCGGTATCGATCGTGCGGCGCCTGCGCGAACTGTTCCCGGCGGCGGAGCTCTACCTCATGTACGGGCTCACCGAGGCGTTCCGCTCGACCTATCTCGAGCCCGGCCTGCTGGACGAGCATCCCGAGTCCATAGGCAGCGCCATCCCCTTCGCTGAAGTCATGACGTCAAGGGCGGACGGGACGCTGTGCGGTCCCGGCGAGGACGGCGAGCTGGTCCATGCCGGCCCGCTGGTGGCGAAGGGCTATTGGAACGATCCGGAGCGCACGGCCGTCCGTTTCAAGCCCGCGCCGCCGGCTTCGCGTTACGGCGGGGTCGCCGTGTGGTCGGGCGATCGGGTGCGCCGCGACGAGCAGGGCTTGCTCTACTTCGTCGGCCGCGAGGATTCGATGATCAAGACCAGCGGCAACAGGGTCAGCCCGACCGAGGTCGAGGAGGCCGCGGTGGCAAGCGGGGTGGTGGCCGAGGCGGTGGCGCTCGGGATAGCGGACGACCGGGTCGGCGAGGCGATCGCCCTGGTGGTCCGGGGAAGCGGGCCGGACGAGGCCCTGCGCAATTATCTTCGCCGCGAGTTACCGAATTTTATGCAGCCGGCGCATATCCTGTGGCGCGACGAGCTGCCGCGCAGTCCCAACGGCAAGCTCGACCGCGAAGCCATCAAGAGCGAGCTGAATATATGAGCAAGCCCATGGGGGCTATTCCCGCCGGCTTCGATGCCGAGGACGGAATGCTGCTGATCGGCGGCCGCCGCGCCGACTCGCTCGTCGAGGAGGCCGGGGATACGCCGGTGTTCGTCTACGATCTTTCGCGGGTCACGGCGCAAGTCCGCCGCTTCCGCTCGGCCTGTCCCGGGGTTAATCTTCATTATGCCATTAAAGCGAATACTTATGCTCCGCTGTTGAACCATCTTGCCAAGCTCGTCGACGGCCTTGACGTCGCTTCGGCCGGCGAAATGGAGGCCGCGCTGGGCTCCGGCACGGACTCCGGCGAGATTTCGTTCGCCGGGCCCGGGAAGCGCGACGACGAGCTTGCGGCGGCGATCCAGGCCGGCGTCACCCTCAACCTCGAATCCGAAGGCGAGGCCGAGCGGGCGCTGGCGATCGGACGGGCTCAGGGCCGGACTCCGCGGCTTGCCATCCGGGTCAACCCCGACTTCGAGATCAAGGGCAGCGGCATGCGCATGGGCGGCGGCGCGAAGCCGTTCGGGGTCGATTCGGCGCGGGTGCCGGCGCTGATCAGGAAAGTGGTCGAAAGTGGAGGAATGTGGAGAGGATTGCATATTTTTGCAGGTTCTCAAGCCTTGTCCGCCCAGTCCCTGATCGAATCGCAACGGGCGACGGTGGCGCTCGCCGCCGAGCTTGCCGAGGCGGTCGGAATGACCCCGCCCCTGGTCAATCTCGGGGGCGGCTTCGGCATTCCCTATTTCGCGACCGAGGCGCCGCTGGACGTCGAGGCCGTGGGCGCGGCGCTGGTTCAGACCCTGGCGGAGCGGCCCGCGATCCTGGCGACCAGCGGCTTCGCGATCGAGCTCGGCCGCTGGCTGGTCGGCGAGGCGGGGGTCTATCTGTCGCGGATCGTCGATCGCAAGGAAAGCCACGGCAGAACCTTCCTCGTCACCGACGGCGGAATGCACCATCAGCTCGCCGCCTCGGGCAATTTCGGACAGGTGGTGCGCCGCAATTATCCGGTCGCCATCGCGAGCCGCTTCGCCGCCGCCGCAGAGGAGGAAGCGAGCATCGTCGGCTGCCTGTGCACCCCGCTCGACCGGCTCGCCGACGACGTCATGATCCCGCGCGCCGGGGCGGGCGACCTCGTCGCCGTCTTCCTCGCCGGCGCCTACGGGCTTTCTGCCAGCCCGGCGGCCTTCCTCGGCCATCCCCCCGCGCGGGAGATCGCGGTGGGACTGTGACCTCCTCATTGCGAGGAGCGTAGCGAAGCAATCCAGTGCGGCGGCCGAGGCCCCGCTGGATTGCTTGGCTTCGCTCGCAATGACGGCTTCGAAGGGCAGTTAACCCTTCAATCCGCCCAGTCCCATTTCGGGACGCGCCTCTAAAGGCCATTGTTCCTAACGGTAATTTTACCTCTTCACCCCATAGCGGACCCAAATTTCGAGTGTCTGACGTCAGGCACGCGAGTCCGCGGCGACCAGAAGAGGATCAGTTCGATGCGTCCAAGCCCCAAGCTCGCTCTCGCCCTCAGCCTTGGCGCCGTCGCCCTCGCCGGCTGCGGAACGGCCGGAGCCAGGACCGGCAACCGGCTTCCGTCCGCTAGCTTCGTCGGCGCCGACGACACCGCCGCCAGCGAAAGATATGTGATCGGAGCGCTCGACCAATTGAACGTCTTCGTGTGGCGCAATGCCGATCTCGGCGGCAAGGTCCAGGTCCGTCCCGACGGGATGATCACCACCCCGCTCATTCCGGACCTCCAGGCCGCCGGCAAGACCCCGGCGCAGCTCGCCGAGGATATCCGCCTCGCGCTCACCAAATATGTCGACGATCCGCGCGTGACGGTGATGGTCGAGACCTTCCAGGGCAGCTTCAGCCAGCAGATCCGCATCGTCGGAGCGACCGAGAAGCCGGCCTCGCTTCCCTATCGGGCCAACATGACCCTGCTCGACGCGATGATCGCGGTCGGCGGCCTGTCCGAATATGCCGCGGGCGACCGCGCGCGACTGATCCGCCACGACAAGGCGACCGGATCGCAGACCGAATATGACCTCAAGATCGCCCGCCTGCTCAAGAAGGGCGACTACAAGGCCAATGTCCGGCTCGAGCCCGGCGACGTCATCATCATCCCTGAGAGCATGTTCTGACGCGCCAGCCGCGCCGACCCGCACCCGCACGCAAGGATCAGCACGCCCGATGGACGGACTTTACGAACAAATCAGGATCGCGATCCACCAGGTGTGGCGCCGCCGCTGGCTGGCGCTCGCCGTGGCCTGGGGGATCTGCGTCCTCGGCTGGCTCGCCGTCGCGCTCATCCCCAATACCTACGAGTCGAAGGCGCGGGTCTTCGTCCAGATGCAGTCGATTCTGCCCAACCAGGTCGGGATCACCGTCCAGGAAAGGGAAGGGGACCTTAACAGGGTCAAGCAGACCCTGACCTCGAGCGAGAATCTCGCCAAGGTCGTCCGCCGCACCGACCTCAACGGCCTCGTCGCCGGCGAGCGCGACCTCGCCGTCCAGGTCGCCGGGCTTCGCGAGGCGATCAAGGTCACCGCCCAGCCCGACAACATGTTCGAGATCAGCGCGACCGCCAAGGTCTCGGGCTTCTCCAACCGCCAGAACGCCAAGCTCTCGGCCGCGATCGTCCAGGGCCTGCTCGACCTCTTCGTCGAGCAGAATCTCGCCGGCGACCGCGACGAGGCCAATCAGAGCCTCGCCTTCCTCGACCAGCAGCTGAAGGACCGTGAAAAGCAATTGCAGGAAGCGGAGCAGCGCCGGGTCGAGTTCGAGCAGCAATATCTCGGCCTGCTTCCGGGCGAAGGCTCGATCGGCGCCCGGATGGGCGCCGCGCGCACCGAGCTCGCCGGCATCGAGCAGCAGCTGATGCAGGCCCAGAGCTCGCTCGCCGCGCTTCGCAGCCAGCTCGCGGCGACTCCGTCCACCATGCCCATGCTCGGCGGCGGCGACGGCGGCGGCGGCGCCCGCGGCCAGCTCGCCGCGGCCGAGAACCAGCTTGCCCAATATTCGGCGCAGGGCTGGACCGACTCCCATCCCGACGTCATCCGGCTCAGGAACCAGATCGCCCGCCTCAAGCCGCTCGCCGCGCGCGAGCCGGCCGGCGCGGGAACCATGGCCAACCCCTCCTACGTGTCGCTCCGCGCCATGGTCGCCGAGAAGGAGGGCCAGGTGAACGCCGCCGCGACCCGCAAGGCGCAGCTCCAGGGCGACCTCGCCCAGCTCGGCAACCGCCAGGCCTCCGAGCCCGGAGTCGCCGCCGAGCAGGAGCGGCTCAACCGCGCCTACGACGTGCTGAAGAAGCAATATGACAAATTGCTCGAGGATCGCGACCAGGTGCGCCTCAGGTCGGACGTCCGCAGCCAGACCGACGCGGTCAAGTTCAAGGTCATCGACCCGCCGAGCCAGCCGAGCGTTCCGCTCACCCCGAACCGCCCCTTGCTTCTCACCCTGATCCTGATCGCCGGCCTCGGCGCCGGCGCCGGCGCGGCCTATGTGCTCGGCCAGATCCAGACCACCTTCCCGACCCAGACCCGGCTCGCCGAGGCGACCGGCCTGCCCGTGCTCGGCTCGATCGGCCAGGTCTTCACCGAGGCGGCAAGGGCGAAGCACCGCGAGCGGCTGCTTTGGCTGGGCGGCGGGGCGGGCGCGCTGGGCGCGGCATGGGCCGTGCTTCTGGCGGTCGAATTCTGGCAGCGCAGCACCGTGGCGTGAGGGACAGCGAGATGAACAAGCACAGCCCTCTCAGTCATTCGGGCTCGCTTCTCGAGCGGGCGGCCGAGCTTTACGGCTTCGGCTCGGCGGCGAGGATGCCCGAGGCGCCCGTGGCGCCGACGCCGGAGCCCGAAGTCGCACGCGAGCCGGAAGTCGCGCCTGCCGCAGACGCTGCTCCCCGGCGAAGGCCGGGGCCCAACGCCGCGGAAGGACTGGGCCCCGGCCTTCGCCGGGGAACAGGGCGGTCGGATCGAAGCTTCCTTCCCGTCGTCACCGAAACCAAGGCCGAGGTCGACCGCAAATCGCTCGGCGAGCGCGGTTTCATCGTCCCGGACAGCCCGGCGGGCCCGCTCGCCGAGGAGTTCCGGATCGTCAAGCGCCAGCTCCTCCTCGGGATGGGGGCCGGAAGCCCGGTGGCGGCCGACAAGCGCCGGACGATCCTGGTCTGCTCGGCCCAGCCCGACGAGGGCAAGACCTTCTGCGCGGTCAACCTGGCCCTGTCGCTGGCCGGCGAGCGCGACATGGAGGTGCTTCTCGTCGACGCCGATTTCCCCAAGCCGGAAGTGCTCTCGATCCTCGGCCTCGAGGCGCAGGGCGCCGGCTTCGTCGACGCTTTGGCCGATCCGTCGCTCGATCCCGAGCGGCTGGTGATAAGAACCGACATAGGCGGCCTCTCGGTCATGCCGGCCGGCCGCTACGAGAACGACGTTCCCGAGCTTCTCGGTTCCGAGCGCACCGCGCGCGTGCTGGCCCGGCTGGCCGAAGGCCGGCCGAGGCGGATCGTGATCTTCGACTCGCCGCCGGCCCTGATGGCCAGCGCGGCCGCCGCCCTCGCCGCCCATGTCGGCCAGCTGCTGCTGGTGGTGCGGGCCGACCAGACCACCGAGGCCGACCTGAAGGAGGCCGCCGGCCTTCTCTCCGGCTGCCCCCAGATCAGCCTTCTCCTCAACGGCACGGGCTTCGCCGCCACCGGCCGCCGGTTCGGCTCTTATTATGGATATGGCCAATGAAACAGGCTCTTTTCCAGAGGCTTACAGGGCGCAGCTTGCTCGGTATCGCAGCCGTCGCGGGGGTCACCCTGCTCGCCGGGGCGGCCGCCGTCCAGGGCGAGCCGCGCACCAGCATCCAGCCTTATCTCCAGGTCGAGCAGGTCGCGACGATGGACTTCGACCGCGGCGAGGTGCTCACCTATACCGGCGTCGGCGGGGGCCTCAACGCCGCCGTCGCCACCCGGCGCGTGCAGGCGACGATAAGCGTCGACTATCAGCACCGGGTCGGCTGGAACGACCGCCTCAACGACCATGACGTGGTCAGCGGCCTCGCCGCCGTCCATGTCGACGCCGTTCCGGGCGTGCTCGCCCTCGACGCCGGCGCCATGGCGGCGCGAAGCCACGCCGACATCCGGCTGCCGGTTCCGGCCGCGCGCACCATCGACAGCGCCAACGTCGCCGAGATCTACAGCGCCTATGCCGGCCCGACGCTGACCACCCATGCCGGGCCGGTCGCGGTCGGCGCCAGCTACCGCCTCGGCTACGTCAAGGTCGACGACAACAGCCTCGCCGGCACCGGCCTTCCGCCGGGCGCTCCGAGGGTCGACCGCTATTCGAGCAGCACCGTCCACAACGCCACCGTCAGCCTGGGGATGGAGCCGGGCCGGCTGCCCTTCGGCTGGACGGTCGGCGCCGGCTACGTCCGCGAGGACATGAACCGGCTCGATTCGAACTTCGAGGCCAAATATGTCCGCGGCGACGTCGTCGTCCCGGTCTCGCCGACCCTCGCCGTCACCGGCGGGGTGGGCTACGAGACGATGCAGGGCTCGCAGCAGGATTTCGTCCGCGGCCCGGGCGGCCTCCCGGTGCTCACGCCCGGCGGCAACCTCATCCCCGATCCTTCGAGGCCGCGGCTGAAGACGATCGACCAGGACGGCGCGATGTGGGACGCGGGCTTCATCTGGCGCCCGAGCCCCCGGACCGAGCTTCAGGCCCGTGGCGGCTGGCGCTACGGGGGCGAGAGCTTCACCGCCTCGCTCTCCCACAAGATCAACAGCCGTTCCGCGCTGAACGCGAACATTTATGACAGCGTAAGCAGCTTCGGAAGACTTTTGATAGCCGATCTCAACGGCCTGCCGACCAAATTTAAGGCTCCGTCGAACGGCAGCCTGACCGGCGCCGGCTGCGTCTTCGGAAACGATCCGGGCACCGGCGCCTGCTTCGGCGACGCCTTCCAGTCGATCAGCAACTTCAACTTCCGCAACCGCGGCGCCGGCATCCATTATTCGGCGGCGCGGGGGCCCTGGACGATGGGCCTCGGCGCCGGCTACGCCAACCGCAAATATCTGGCGCCCGACAGCAGCCTGTTCGCCCTCCACGGGGTCACCGACCAGAGCTTCAGCCTGCAGGGCAATCTCGGCCGCCGGCTGACCCGGAGCTCGGGCTACGATCTCGACGCCTATGCCGCCTGGTTCGACAGCGGGATCGCCGACAGCGACGCCAGCTTCGGCGCGGGGCTTTCGGGGCGCTATTACCGCAACATCTTCCGCGACCGGCTCCAGGCCCAGGTCTCGGCGGGGCTCTACACGACCCAGGCGGGGGAATTCGACGCCAGCTACGGCTCGATCCTCTTCGGCCTGCGCTACTCTTTCTAGAGGTACGGCAAATGTATACCGACCATTACGGCCTCGCCGAACGCCCCTTCCAGCTCACTCCGGACGCACGCTACTGGTTCGAGAGCCGGACTCACAAGAAGGCAATGGCCTATCTCGGCTACGGCCTGGCCCAGGGCGAAGGCTTCATCGTCATC
>DASVPM010000261.1:0-2327 GCA_036382815.1 Allosphingosinicella sp. | reverse complement strand
ACAAGAAGGCGAGCGGCGGCCGGGCGGTACTCGTCCTGACGTTCGGAATCGGCCAGGCGTTTGTCGCCAAAACGATACAGCTGGACCAGGTCGAGGCGTTCCTGGAAAGGGTGATGAGTGGCTAGGCCCCTGTCCCGCTTTCCGCGGGAGAGGGACCCTCACCGCCGTCCACGCTGCGCGCGCGCAACGGATTGTCCGGACCGAACATGTTCTCCTTGAGCGCGTGGATGTCGCCCGAGGCGGTCTGGCTGTCGAGGCGCTGGCGGTCGCGGTCACGATATTCCTGCTCGACCCGGTCAACCTCGGCCGAGTCGATGCAGAACAAGGCGAGCGCCTCGCGTCCCATCATCACCGCCGACTCGAAGACCTCGCGGATCGTGCATTTGATGTCGAGCGGCGCGAGTTCCATCAAATGGAGCCGGTCGAAGGCCCGGACGAAGACCGCCGCCTGGGGAAAGGCCTCGAGGATCGGCTCCAGCCGCCGGGCGGTCGGCGCCCGGTCGTCGAGGCAGAAGAGGATCGCCTTGGCGTCGGCGCCGCCGGCGAGCCTGAGCAGGTCCAGCCTGGTGCCGTCGCCATAATAGACCTTTGAGCCGAAATCGCCGCTGATCTCGATCTGGCTGGGCTTGGAATCGATCAGTGTGACTCCGATCCCCTTGGCCATCAGCATCTGCGCCACGGTCTGGCCGAAGCGACCGTAGCCGACGACGATCGCCTGGGTGGGGCCGGACAGCTCGGGCCCGTCAAGGCCGTCCGCCGCGTTCCGGCTGGAGCGGCGGTCGAGCCAGTCGTTGAGCATCATCAGGAAAGGGGTCGTCGCCATCGACACGGTGACGATCGCTCCGAACAGGCTCGCCGCTTCGGGCTCGACGAGCAGCGCGCTCTGGGCGGCGGCGAACAGGACGAAGCCGAACTCGCCGCCCTGGCTGAGCAGCAGGCCGAGCTTCAGGGCCCGGCGCGACTTCATTCCGAAGGCTTTCGCGATCGCGAAGAGGATGACCGCCTTCATCATGATCAGGGCCGCCGCCATGCCGATGACGAACAGGGGGCGGGCGGCGATCACGCCGAGGTCGAGCATCATCCCGATGGCCACGAAGAACAGGCCGAGCAGGATCGAGCGGAACGGGTCGACGTCCGCCTCGAGCTCATGGCGATAGGGGGAATCGGCGAGCATCACTCCGGCGATGAAGGCGCCGAGCGCGGTCGAGAGGTGAAGCGCTTCCATCACGGCGGCGCTGGCGAGGACGATGAACAGGCCGGCGACGACGAACAATTCGCGCTCGCTGATCCGGCCGACGAGCCGGAAGAGCGGGTTGATCAGGAAACGGCCGGCGAGGACGAGCCCGCCGATGGCCGCGAGCGTGTAGAGGCCGAGCTGCCAGCCCGGCGGAGTCCCGGGATCGGCGGGCGCCCGCGACAGGGCGGCGATGATCGTGATCAGCGGAACGATCGAAAGATCCTGGAAAAGCAGGATAGAAAAGGCGCGCTCGCCGGCCGGGGTGTTGATGGAGCCGTCGGCGCGGAGGCTCGGAAGCACCTGGGCGGTCGAGGACAAAGCGAGCGGCAGGCCGATGGCGAGCGAGGCGGCAAGGCTGAAGCCGGACGCCATGTAGACGAGGCCGGTGATCGCGAGGCCGCTCACCGCGACCTGCAGAAGGCCGAGGCCGAATATGTCCTGCTTGAGGCGCCAGAGGCGGTTCGGATGGAGCTCGAGTCCGACCAGGAATAGCAGGAGCACGATTCCGAAGTCGGCGATGTGGAGCATCTCCTCGGGTGCGCTGATGAGCCCGAGGCCGTGTGGTCCGACGACCGCTCCGGCGACGAGATATCCCAATACCGCGCCCAGTCCGAAGCGCCGGAACAGCATGACGAAGACCAGCGCGGCGCCGAGGATGATGACCCCGTCGCGAAGCAGCAGGGTGGCGGCCTGGGCGCCGGCGCCTTCGGCTTCCATCAGCCCGCCTTCGCCCGCGCCGCGGCTTCGGCGGCGGCGTCGAAGGCGAGCAGGATCGAGCCGTGGCGGGCCGGCACCCGGCGCGCTTCGGCGAAGACTTCGAGCCCGGGCCAGTCGCCGGGGCCGTCGCTCTTGCCCGAGAGAAAGTCGGCGAGCGAGTCGCGCGCCGCCTGGATCTCGGCTGCGGTTCGGCCGACGGCATGGGCCGCCATCAGCGACGCCGAGGCCTGACCGAGCGCGCAGGCCTTCACTTCCTGCCCGAGCGCTGCCACCCTGCCCTCCGCGTCGAGGGCGACGTCGACCGCGACCCGGCTGCCGCAGACGGCCGAGCTCTTCTCGGAACTCGCCTGGGGATGGTCGAGCCGGCCGAGAT
>DASVPM010000260.1:0-8157 GCA_036382815.1 Allosphingosinicella sp. | reverse complement strand
ACCCCCGGGGGTGAAATGCGCCGGCGCCTTTCACCCCACGGGACCCCAACCTTCGCTGGGCTGACGGGCCTTTCTCTACCCCAGCTTCGCCTTCAGCTCCCTGAGCAGCGCCAGCGAAGCGCAGACGTCGTCGAACATCAGCTTCACCCGCTCCTCGCCGGGGCGCGAGCGGAGCATCGAGCCCGGCTCGAACCGGTCCTTGCCCGTCGCGCAGACCAGGGCCTCGTCGGGGCCGGCATAGACGAAGACCCGGCCGTCTTTCCTCAACTCCAGCAGGCGTGCGCGGAAGGCGGAATCGAAAAGCAACTGGCGGGCCTCCATCGGGTGGGTCGAATAGACTTCGAACTTCTTCTCGAAGGCCTCGTCGCCCTCGATCCGGACGCGCTCCATGTCGCTTGCGGGCTTCCAGAAGTTGAAGATCTTCTTGTCCGGGACGATGGCGGTGTGGCCCTGGGTGCCGGGGCGGCGCTGGACCGCGTACATCTGCCCGGAGAAGACGGTGTAAGTGTTCTTTCCGGAGCGGCGCTGAAGGCAGGCCTCGTAGACGGCGAAGCCCCGGCCGTCGTCGTCGACACCGTTGAACAGGTCGGTGAAGGTCTGGCTCGAAAAGCCCGAGCCTCCGAACAGGAGGGCGCGGCCGCCTCCGAAGGCCGGCGGAACGAAATCGGACGGGAAATATTCGAGCCCCGCTCTCTTCGCGACCTCGTCGAGCACCGGGTGCTTCAGCCCCTCCTTGGCCGCCATCAGCGGGCCCGCGGCGGCGATGACGGTGCCGATCAGGAAGGCCAAGGCGACGAGCATGGCGGCGACTTCCCAGCCCGCGTTGAGCAGGGTGGCGAGCGCCGCTATCGTGAGGACGAGGCCGATCGCGCCTCGAATCCAGAATTTCCGGACCGCCGCCCTGCGCTCGCCTTCGAGAGCGCCGATCCGCTCGTGCACCGTGCCGGCCGCGCACATGGTCTGGAAATCGGCCGCTGTAAGCTCAATCATCATATCCCCCCTGGCATCGACCTGAAACTGCCAAGCCCGGGCGGAACGCGCAACAATTGAAACCAACTTGCCGGGACCGCGGCATAAACCGGCAACGGCGCGAGCTTAGGCTTCCCTATCCCGTCCACGATCGGAGTTGCTTATGTTGACGATCATCGCCGCCGCCCTGGCCGCGGCCGCCCCGGGACCCGGTGAGCCCACGCTCGACGAGGTCCGCGCCGCCACCGCCCGCTTCCGCAACGTCAAGGTCGCCCTGGCGGAGGGCTATGTCCGCGATCCCGGCAACATGTGCGACACCGCGCCGATGATGGGCCGCCCTGCGGCTTTGGGCGGGATGGGAATCCACTTCTTCCGCCCGGATCTGCTCGGTATCAAGGGACCGCCGAACCCCCGGGTCGACGGCGACGGCACCCACACCGACTTCCGCAAGCCATCCATCCTGATCTACGAGCCCCGCGAGGACGGCAGCTTGGAGCTGGTCGCGGTCGAGAATCTCGTGTTCAAGAAGGCGTGGCGCGCGGCGGGTCACGAGGACCTGCCGACCTTCCACGGAGTCGAATATGACGACATGGCCGACGATCCCGCGACGGCGATCGACGAGGCCCATATGTTCGAACCGCATTACGACCGCCACGTCTGGCTCTATCGGCCGAACGCCAACGGCATGTTCGCCCAGTTCAATCCGACCGTTACCTGCCGATTCCACAAGCCGACGGTGATCGCCGGCAAAGGCGCAGGCGAGCATTCGGGCCATTGAACGGCACGTCGCCGCGGCGCAGGCTGGCCCCCCTGGGGGGTGAAGGGCGCGGCGTTTTTCACCCGCTGGGGTCCCAGCCTTCGCTGGATGACGCGCCTTCTACTCCCGCCGAAGCGGCAATGTGAAGGTGAACCTGGCCCCCTGCCCCGGCGCGCTGTCGACGGCGATGTCGCCGCCCATCGCCCGGGCCAGCCGGCGGGCGATGTAGAGACCGAGGCCGGTGCCGCCGGCCTCGGTCGGATCGACGCGCTCGAACTTCTCGAAGATCCGGGCCTGGTCGTCGGCCGAGATGCCCTTGCCCTGATCCGCGATGATCAGTGCGGCGAGATCGCCCTCGCGGTCGGTCCGGACCCAGATCTGGCCCCCTTCGGGCGAATAGCGGATCGCATTGGTCAGCAGGTTGACGACGATCTGGAGCGCCCGCCGGAAATCCCCGGCGGCCGGCAGGCTGTCGCCGGGGGCCGGCGAATCGATCCGGACCTGGCGCTCGCCGGCTCGAACCGCGAGCAGGCCGGCGGCCCGGCGGGCGACGTCGGCGAGATCGATCTCCTCGCCTTCCGGGCGGAAGTCCGGCCGCTCGATCGCCTGGAGGTCGACGAGGTCGTCGACGAGGGCGAGCAGATGGCGGCCCGCCGTCGCGATGTCGACGGCATAGCCGGCATAGTCGCTCCTGATCGGTCCCTCGCCTTGAGCGCCGATCGTCTCGGCGCTGGCGATGATGCGGGCGAGCGGCGCCCGCAGCGCCTTGTCCAGCCGCTCGCCGAACGCACCCGGTTCCGAAGGAGCCTCGGCGACGGGCGTCGCGACCGCACCGCCGGCCGGCAGCGCGGCGGCCGAGCCCCGGAAGCCCGCGAAACGGCCGGCGCCGTCGATGAGCGGAATCCCCGCCAGGCGATAGCGGCCGCCGCGGCCGCCGCGCAATTCGGCGCGCTGGCCGTCGAAACGCTTTTGCTCGGCCAGGGCGCCGAGCAGGGGAAGCTCGCCCTCTTCGCCTTCCTCGAGCCGGAACAGCCGGGTGAGCGGCTGGCCGACCAGCTGCGCCGGAGCCTTGCCGGCGGCCGCCGCGGCCGCCGGCGAGACGACGGTCAGCCGAAGCGCGGCGTCGGTCTCCCACATCCAGTCGGCTCCGGCGCGAAGAAAATCCGCCTGGCGCTCGGAGTCGGCGGCGGGCGCCGGAGCGCGGGCCGGACGAGCGGCCCATCCGGTGACCGAAAGAGCGACCCAACCCTCTTTCGGCTCGGCACGCACCCACAAATCCAGATCGGATTCGCCCTCCGCGGCGACCGCCCCGCGCGAGATGACGATTCCGAGACGCCGCGCGAGCCGGGCGAGCGCGGCGATCTGAGGCACCGCGAGCGGTCCGCCCTCCGTGCCGCCGGCGGCGCGATGAAGCGCCATCAGCCGGGGCTCGGCCTCGACCAGCCGCCCGTCCGGGTCGATCCGGCCGCAGACGGCCTCCTCGGCGCTCATGATGCGAGCCTCGCCACGGCCGAGCGATAGGCCGGATCGAGGCTCCAGAGGAGTATGTGATGGCGCGCCTGGGCCGCGTCGAGGGAGTCGAAGATGTCGAGCTGCGCGGCGACGGTCTCCTCGCGGCCGGCGAGGCGGAGCAGGATCGAAGCGGCGGCGGCGCGCTCTACCTGAGCGGCTCGAAGAGCGATTGCCGGGCCGCGGCCGGAAGCGTCGGAAAGCAGCTCCCACGAGGCCTGCGGATCGAGTCCGGTTCGGAGCGAGAGGCCCGCCAGCAGCAGCGGGAGAGCGCCTTCGTCGGCGGACCGGACGAGGAATTCGTCGTCGAGCCGGGACCGCTCCTCGAGGCGAAGCGCGAGCCGGCGCGCCAGGGCGTCGGCTCCGGCCCCTTCGTCATAGCGGCCGAGCAAGGCGGCGGTCGCGGCGGTGACGGCCCCATCGGCGGCCGCCGGGGCCACGCCATGGCGTCCGATCAGATAGGTGCGAAGCGCCGCGGCGACGGTCCAGGCCAGTGTGTGAGCGACTTCGGCGGGAAGGTCGCCGCTCGCCAGGAGCGGTTCGTGGAACCCGTCGAGCCGGCGGCTCTGCGCAATCAGAAGCGAGACGGCGGCGGCGGCGACGGCGGCGTCCTCATCGCCCCCCAGCTCCGTGAGAAAGCGGGGCTCGGCCACCGCTCGGGCGAGCCGATGCTCCTCGGTGCGGCGCAGCATCATGGCGAACAGGGCCGGATCGGCAACGACGCCGCCGCCTTCCAGGACCGGGAGGGCGATGGGGAGGCTCGCGGAGGACAAGGCCGCTCGAAGCGCGGCATCCTCATCCCCGGCGAAATAAGCGGCGAGGGCGGACCGGAGTTCGTCCTCTATGTCGCCCACCAGGCGCCGGAGAATGTGGGAGACGGTGAAGCGCTGCCGGTCGCTGAGCCGAAACGCCTCCGGAAGGGCGAGATCGGCGATGGCCGCCGCCACACGCGCGTGCGCCGACGCGAGCAGCTGCGCCGCGCCATCCAGCTCACCCCCGTTCGCGCGCACTTCGGACATGGGCGATCCATAGGCCCGTCAGGGTTAAAGCCGCGCTAATCCTGTGGAAGCGCCGGAGCCGGAGCGTGGGCGTGCCGCTGAGCCCAGAAGAAGCTCCCTCCGGCATAGAGAGCCATCAGGGTCAGGCCCGTCCCCCACAGGTTGCCGACGGCGAAAGGAAGCATCAGCCAGGTCATGCCCTTGCGCTCGGCGAGCCAGAGCCTGCCGGGCAAGGGGCGGCCCTCCGCCTCGATCCGAAGCGCCACGGCGAAGGCCACGATCGTCCCCGCCAATGCGACGCAGCCCAGGCCGCGCGTGTCGGCAAGGGCATAAGCGAGAATGAGAAGCACGCCCGCCGAAACGGCGGGCAGAAGCACGCCCCACCAGCTCGGCCCTCTCGTACCCTGCAGGCGCAGCGAGCCGAGGCGGTCGGCGATCCCGTCCAGCGGCGTCGCCAGAAGCATGAAGGCAAGCCCCACCCCCAGCCAGTGCCTGGCGAAAGCGAGCCCGGCAAACGCCATCAGCAACGCGGCGCCGAGCCCGAGGGCGGTGGGCGTGACCGCGGTCGGCATCAGCGCCCCGGTCGCCAGCTGCTCGAGCGGACCGAGCAGATAGCGCGACACCCAGTCGGTGCTCCGGACATGCGCTCCGGCGACGATCCGGGCTTCGAGCTCGACCAGATCCTCCGAAGCCTCCGCCACCAGCGGAAGCTCGTCCTCGGCCTCTCCCCTGACGCTGATCTGACGCGCGCCCGACTGCACGGCGCGGCGAAGCAGGGTCGACTGGAGATCCCAGTCCCTGAGCATCGAGACGGTTTGCTTGAGCATTTCGCCGTCTATCAGGGCGAGGCCGGCCCAGCGGCTCTGGGCGTCTATCCGCTCATACCGGTCGTCGACCCTGAGATCGGGGACGACGAGAATGGCGGAACCGTCGATCGCGACGAGCCGCGCGATCACCGCTTCCGGCGCGACGAGGCCGTCGCCGACGAGGAGCACGCGGTCGTTGCTGTGCACGGCCTCCGCCGCTTCCGCGGCGCTTCGAGCGAGGACGATCGTCACGCCCTCCTCCCTGACGCCGTCGAGCGCCGTGCTCAGGGCGGCGGTCACCCGCTCGACGACGACCACGACCGGCTCCGCGCCGACGGCCGCGGCGAGGCGGACCTGGCGCTCGACCAGGGTCCGGCCGGCGATCTGCAGGGTCGCGCGCAAGCCTCCGTCGTCCGCTTCGTGATAGGCGGCGATCAAGGCGGCCAGAGTCACAATTCGCTCCCCATCGGGTTGGGATAGAGGCGGGGAACGGCCTGCGTAAAGGCTGGTTCGTCATCCCCTCCCTTGCCGGGAGCGGGAGTCAGGCGGCGAAGTCGGCGAGGGCCGCGTTGAGCTTCCTCAAAACCACGGGATCCCCCGGGGCGCCATCCAGCGCTTCGTCGGCGAGGGCGACGAGGCCGGTCACCCCGAAGCTCGCGGCGACGCTCTTCAGACGCGACGCGGCGATCGACCAATTGGCGTCGCAGCGTGCCCGGCTCATCAGGTCCAGCTGCCGGTTGGCGCTTTCGAGGAAGGCGCAGCGGAGCTCGCGCATCAGCTCCGGATCGCTTCCGACGGCGGCGGCGAGCGAGGCGTTCAAGGCTCCGGGATCGTAGACCATGATCTCTCCCTAGGGCGCCCGCGTTAACACCCCGTATCCTTCCCGGCTTCCCCGCCCGGCAAATCATGGTAAACAAACCGTTATGACGGGGGCAGAACGAGCACAGACGGAGCCCGGCCAGGGCTTCACTTCCTCAACCGCCAACTGGCTCGGCCAGGCGGCCGAAGCCGAGCCGCAGGTGCCGGAAACGGTCCCCGACGCGGTCGCGGCCAGGCGTCCCGCCGGAGCGCGCCTGCTCGGCGCCCTCCTCATCGTGCTGGCGACGGCCTGGATCGGGGCCCTGGGCTACTGGCTGTGGCAGACCCGGCCGCCCGTCACGCTTGGCAACGGGATCGCCTGGACGGCCACCCTGGCCGGGCCGCTCGCGCTGCTCGCCTTGCTGTGGGTAACGTTCGGAAAGACCTCGCGGCGCGAAGCCGAGCGTTTCACCCGGGCCGTCGAGCAGATGACGACCGAAAGCCGGGCCCTGGAAAGCGTGCTCGAGATCGTCGCCGGCCGGATCGAGGACAATCATGCCCGGCTACGCGGCGAGGCGGAGCGGCTCATGTCGCTCGGCGACGAGGCGTCCGACCGGCTCGGGCGGGTGACCTATTATCTCTCCAAGGAAACCGCGACCCTCGACCAGAAGGCCGCCGCGCTCGATGCCGCCGCCAACGCCGCGAAGGTCGACATCGGGGTCCTCCTCCACGATCTGCCCCGAGCCGAGGAGCAGGCTCGCGCGGTCGCCGACGCGATGAAGGCGGCGGGACTCAATGCCCACGGCCAGGCCAGCGCTCTGGAGGCCCAGCTCGCCTCGCTCGCCGCGCGCGGCCGGGACGCCGACGAAGTGCTCGGCGGGGCGGCCCAGCGCATGTCGGCCCATGTCGCACGGATCGAGAGCGGAAGCGCGGCGGCGGCGGCGAGCATGGACGAATCCTCGGCCAAGATGACGGCCGCGGTCGACGCGGCGATGAGCCGGGCGGCGGAAGCGGTCGAGACGGCGCGGTCGGCGCTCGAGCTTCAGGGCCAGACCACCCTCGCCGCGATCGAGCAGAGCCGCGCCGCGCTCGACAGAGCGGGCGAGGATTCGGCGCGGAGCCTCTCCCAGCGGATCGAGACGATCAGCGGCAAGATCGAGACCCTCGCCGGGCATATCTCGGCCCAGGACGCGGCCAGCCACGCTCTGGTGACGGGGCTCGGCAAGGAGCTGGCGGAGCTCGACAGCTGGTTCGACCAGCTTGGCCGCAACGGCGGCGCCCACAGCGAGCGGCTCGGCCAGTCCGTCGCCGGGATCCGTGCGTCCCTCGACGCCCTCCTCCAGGAGTTCGGCACCGGGCAGGAGCAGGCGGCCGGCCTGACCGAGCGGGCGGGAAGCCTCGGCGCCGCTCTCGCCGGCGTTTCGGCCGAGCTTCGGGACGAGCTGCCCGTGGCCCTCGCGAATGTCGAGGCCCAGGCCGGCCGCGCGCGGGAAGCCGCGCAGGCGATCGTGCCCCTCGTCGGCGAGGTCGAAAGGTCCGCCGGCGTCGCGGCCGGCCGGCTGGCAGAGAGCGAGCATGCGGTGGGCCGCCAGCGCGAGGCCGTCGAGACCCTTGTCGCCCGGGTCGCCGAAGGCGCCGCGGGGGCGGAGGCGCAATTGCGAGCGGTGGCTGCCGCCGCCGAGGAGGCCGACGCCGCCGGGCAGAAGATCGCCGCCGCCACGGGCGCTTCGGTCGACCAGGTCCGGAACGCCGCCGCGGCGCTGCTCGGCGATCTGGGCGCCGGCCAGCGCCAGGCCGGCGAACTGATCGAAAGCGCCGGCCAGCTCGGCGCCGCGCTCGGCGGGGTCTCGGGCGAGCTGCGCGAGGCTCTGCCCGCGGCGCTCCGGGCCGTCGAGGCGCAAGCCGGCCGAACGCGCGAGGCGGCCGAGGCCATCGTTCCGATCGTCGGCGACATCGAGACCATGGCCGGCTCGGCGGCTGCCCGCCTCGGCGACGGCGAAGCGGCGCTCGGCCGCCAGCAGGAGGCGATCGAGATTCTGCTCGCCCGGATCGGCGAGGGATCGGCGAGCGCCCAAGAACAATTGCGCGCGCTCGGCGCGGCTGCCGAAGAGGCCCAGGCGGCGGCGCAGAGGATCGCGGCCGACACCGGACCCGAGCTGATCGAGGCCCTTCTCCGGGTGCGGGAAGCCGCCGGCCAGGCGTCGGAGCGCGCCCGCGAGGCGATCTCGGCCGCCATTCCGGCAAGCGCCGCGGCGCTCGGCGAGGCGAGCCGGGAGGCGCTGGAGCGGGCGGTGAGCGAGACGGTCGAGCGGCAGATGGC
>DASVPM010000259.1:0-1680 GCA_036382815.1 Allosphingosinicella sp. | reverse complement strand
TTAGGAATTCATGAATGCGCCTGTCAGCCGCCATTCACCCGCCCGATCTTCATTTCGACTTGTTGCCGCCTCCGTCCGTGGTGACGTCGATCTCGTCGGGCACCTTCAGCTCGATCTTGTCGGGCATATCGACCTTGGGCGCCTCAACGTTGACATTGACCCCGACGCTGTCCGCCGCCCGGTTGAAGCTGCCGCTGAAGACGAAGTAGAGCACGGCGAGCAACGCCAGGATGAGGATGACGGCGAGGATCACTCCGCCGGCCCCGCGATCGCGGCCGCCGTCGGTCTGGATGATGGTCGTCCGCTCGGTGTCGTGCACCGTCTCTCGCGGAATTTCGCGCTCGCGATCAGGGTCGGTCATTTTCTTACTCTCCCAGGGGTTAGGGCCGGAAGGCCCGACCGCGCCCTCCGCAAATGGCGGTCAATCGGATCCCGTCAGCTGCTTTTCGCCGGCGCCGTCACGTCGACCTTGACGTCGGTCGTCTTGTCGGCGCCGCCGAGCAGCTGGCCGCCGAACAGGTAGAAGAGGAGGGCGATGATCGCGATCAGAAGGACAACGGCGATGATCGTTCCGCCCCCTCCGCCGCCGTCCGTGGTGACGACGGTCGTTTCGCGCTCGCGAACTGGCTCGGTCATTTTGAAATCTCCGCTTTGTTTCGGAGCCTTAACGCTGTGGTCTTGGGGGGGTTCCTCGCGGTTCGCCCTCATTGGCGGCTGAAGGCGAGTCTGAGGCCGAAGAAAATCAGCACTCCGCCGGTCGCCCGGTCGAGGGCGCGGACCAGTGCGGGCCGGCGCAGGATCTTCGAAAGCGGCCGGGTTGCTCCGATCAGGAGGGTGAACCAGAGCAGCCCGAGCGCGGCGTGGATGGCGGCGAGAAGCAATGTCGTCGATGCAACTCCGGCGCCGGGCGGGATGAACTGGGGCAGGAAGGAGACGTAGAAGGCGCCGACCTTCGGGTTGAGCAAATTGGTGAGCAGGCCGCGCACGAACCAATTGGCGCCCGGCGCCGGCTGCAGGGCCTCGGTTCTGGGGGCCGGGGCGAAGATCAGCCGGATTCCGAGATAGAGAAGATAGGCGGCCCCGACCCATTTGAGGATCAGATAAGCGAGCTCGGAGGCCTCGAGCAATATGTCGAGCCCGACGGCCGCCAAGGCGCCCCAGGCGAGGCAGCCGAGGCAAATTCCGAGCGCGGCGGCGAAGGCGCGCCGGGCGCCTTCGGCCGCGGCGGTGCGAAGCACCAGTGCGGTATCCAGCCCGGGGGTGACGGTGAGCAAAGCCGCGGCGAGGGTGAAGGCGATCAGCGATTGCTCGAGCGGCGACATGGTGGACGCATAGCATAGCTGCGCCTTATGGTTGAGCCATGGAGAGCGAGCCGTTGACGCCGCTGGATCGTGGACTGCTCCGGCTGATGCACGTGCGCGGCGCGATGGCGGGCTGCCTGCTGATGGCGGCGGCCGGGGCGGGCGAAGTCTTCGTCGACCGGCTGGCGCCCTTGCCGACCGGCCTGCTGCTCGGCGCGGCCGTGCCGGTCCTGCTCTATCTGGCGCTGCTGGCGCCGCCGCGCCGCTATCGCGCCTGGGGCTATGGCATGGACGGCGAGGAACTGCGCGTCCACCGCGGCGTCTGGACCCGGGTCCAGACCGTGGTGCCGCTCGATCACATCCAGCATATCGACGTCAG
>DASVPM010000258.1:0-11695 GCA_036382815.1 Allosphingosinicella sp. | reverse complement strand
AGTGGGGCCGCCGCGCGCTTGCGCTGGTCGACGGCCGGGTCGCCCCCGCGTTGGATCGACAGATCGCCGAGCTGGAAATGCACCGCGCGCGTGCCGACAGCCGCGCCGGCGTCTGGAAGCTGCCCCGCGGCGACGCTTATTACGCCTGGGCGCTGAGGGCCGCGACGACGAGCAGCCTCTCGCCCGCCGAGGTCCACAAGATGGGCCTCGACCAGCTCGCCGAGCTCCAGGGCCGCATGGAGCCTTTGCTCCGCGCCCAGGGCCTGACCCGGGGCACCGTCGGCGAGCGGATGACGGCGCTGGGCAAGGACCCGAAGCAGCTCTTCCCGAACACGGACGCGGGACGGGCGCAGATCCTCGACTATCTCAACGGCCGGGTCGCCGACATCCGCACCCGCCTGCCGCGCGCCTTCGCGACTTTGGTGAAGGGCAACCTCATCATCAAGCGGGTGCCTCCGGAGATCGAGGCCGGCGCTCCGGGCGGTTATGCGGCGGCCGGGACGATCGACGGCTCGGTGCCCGGCAATTACTACATCAACCTTCGCGACACCGCGATGTGGCCGCGCTTCAGCCTCGCGACCCTCACCTATCACGAGGGCATTCCGGGCCATATCTGGCAGGGCGAATATACCTACAAGCTGCCGCTCTTACGCTCCCTCCTCGCCTTCAACGCTTATTCGGAAGGCTGGGCGCTCTATGCCGAGCAGCTCGCCGACGAGCTCGGCGCCTACGAAGGCGATCCGCTCGGCCAATTGGGCTACCTCCAGTCCCTGTCCTTCCGGGCTTGCCGCCTGGTTGTCGACAGTGGCCTCCACGCCCAGCGCTGGACCCGCGCGCGGGCGATCCAGTGGTTCGCCGAGACCAACGGCTCCACGCTCGAGGAAGTCCAGGGCGAAGTCGACCGCTACTGCGCCTGGCCGGGCCAGGCGTGCGGCTACAAAGTCGGCCACAGCGAGATCGTGCGGCTGCGCGAGAAGGCGAAGGGGGCGCTCGGCAAGCGGTTCGATCTGCGGACGTTCGACGACGCGCTCGTGCTGGGCGGCAACGTGCCGCTGACTTTGCTCGAGCAGGTGGTCGACCGGTACGTGGCGGCGCAGCGCGGCTAGCGCCGACACCCACGCAAGGCGATTCTATCTCGCGACGGCGACGCGGGTCGCGTGGCTTCGCTGCCGCGGCCGGAGTCCCCCCGCGAACCGCGCCGCACATGCTTCGCCGCGCCTGCGCGACCGTTCTGTTCGAGGACGGTGGAATGCGGGTTCTGCAGCGCCTGCTCGGCCCGAGAATATCGCCACCACGGCCCTCTACGCCCATCTCGGTGACAGCGGCTCTGGGCGGGCTTTGGAGCAGGCCGGGCTGCCCGATGCTGGCGAGGCGGCTAACCCGAACCGGATCAGGCCTTCGCCGCCCAGGCTTGACTCCGGAGATGGGCGGGCGGAGCTTCGGGCGGGGAGGGCTGCGCGGATGGGAAGCGTGGGTCCGTCAGGGACGAGGTGGCTGCGCGCGGCTTGCGCGACAGTGGCGCTCGTCCTCCTCGCTTTCCACCCCCCGCTCCAGGCCCAGCCGCCGGCGCCGCGCGACGCCGATGTCCGGCTTGGATGGCGGCCCGGCTGGACCGAGACCGGGATCACGGTCGCGCCTGGCGATACGCTCTCGATTCGGGTGCGCTCGATCAGGGGCTCCGCGAACGACCGGGCGCCCGAAACGGCGATCGATCCGGCGACGGGCCGGACGGCGAACGTGCCCGCGCGCGAGCAGCGGGCGCGGGGTTCCCTGGCGGATACTCTTCTCAAGAGGGCGGTGCGCCAGGTGATTGTCGGCCGAGTGGGCGAAGGGCCGCCGTTCGTGGTCGGGCGCCAGTTCCGGCAGGTGATGAGGCTGGGCGGGACACTGTCGCTCCGCTGGAACGTGCCGAGGGAGATGGCGGCCTCCGAGCGCGGCTTCGACGTCGCGATCAGGGTCGAGCCGGCGCCGCGGCCCGAGAGGAAGCCCGAGGAGCCAAAGCCGACGAACCCAAGCAATCCGGCGAATCCGACAAACCCCACGAGGCCTAGGGAGCCAAACAACCCGGGGCATCCGACGAACCCGCTCCCTCCGGAGCCGACTCATAACACGATAATCCCGACGGATCCCGTCCCCGAGGATCCTCCCGTCGAGATCAAGTCCGTCGTCGAGCCGGTTGTCGACGACGGCAATGTGTCGCAGCCCGAGCAGAATATCGTCTCGCCGGCCACTCCGGAGGTTGCAGCCCCCGCGGAGCCGGAAGCGATCGAGGGCGAGGATCGCAAGACGGCCGCCGCGGATGGACCGGAAACGGGTCTGTCCGGGGGCCAGCTGGCACTGATAGCCGGGGGAGTGGCGGCGTTGTTGCTCGTGCTCGCGGCCGCCGGCGTGGCGGTGCAGCGCTGGCGCCGCCGGAAGCTGGTGAATCGGACCCGTTCCCTGCTCGCTCTGTCGCCGAAGCTCGACCTCGGCGAGGGGGCGTGCCGCGGCGGCAGCCTGCCGGCCGACGGTCCGGCCGCATCGCTTCGCGCGAGGCTGGAGGAAGGTGCGATTCGCGGCGTGGAAGGAGGCGGGGATGGATGAGATGCGCAAGCCGACGGTGGGAGATCTGCTGCCCGAACGTTTCGACGGGCTGGAGGACCGAGTGAAGGATCAGCTTTGCGAGGATCCGGGCGTCGGCTCCAGCAAGCTCGCCTGGGACCTGATCGGCTCCGAGATCGAAGGCGCCTTACGCTCGGTCCTCGACTGCGACCTGATCGAGACTCTCGCCAAGGCCTGGACGACGGCCCGGGCGCTTCAGGACTATGCCGACCCCGCCAAGCATCCGCCGGGCGAGGCCTCGGTGGTCCACCTCGGCGAGCGCAAGATCGAGCGCGAGCTTCACCCGGTGGTGGCGGTTACGATCGGCCAGTGCCAATGCATGGAGCTCCGCTTCACTCTCTGCCTGGCCGCGCATTTCAGCGGACTCGCACTCACCATCCGGGCTCCGTACATCACTGGCGGCTCGGCCGGCGACCTGAAGGTCGGCGCCCAGCTCAAATATGGCGAGGCGGCTCTGCACAAGCCCCAGGAATCGCGCAAGCTTGTGCTGCCGGGGCGCTTCGGCCTCAGCGTTCCTCTCGAGATACCGCGCCCCAACTAACGGATCGCGCTCAGCTCGATGCCCTTGGTCTCGCGCGCGAGCAGGGCGCTGACGCCGCTGACGAGGCACGCCACCCCCACATAGATCGCCACGGGGACCGCTGAATCATATTCCTTGTACAGCCACAAGGCGACGATCGGCGCGAGCGAGCCGGCCAGGATCGAGGTGAGCTGGTAGGCGATCGAGACGCCCGAATAGCGGATGCGGGTCGGGAAGAGCTCGGTGATGAAGGCGGCCTGGGGGCCGTACATGGCGCTGTGCAGGACGAGCCCGAGGACGATTGCGAGGACGATCAGGACAGGGTCGCCGCTGGCCAGCATCGGAAAGAAGGCGAAGGCGAAGGCGGCGAGTCCGAGGCCGCCGAAAGCGTAGACGGCGCGACGGCCGATGCGGTCCGACAGGCGGCCGAAAAGGGGGATGGCGAAGAACTGGACGGCGGCGCCGATCAGCAGCGCCTTGAGCGCCAGGCCGCGAGTCTCCGCGGCGACGTCGACGAGGAAGGTCAGCGAGAAGACGGTGAGGATGTAATAGGAGATGTTTTCGCCGACCCTGAGGCCGCCCCCGAGCACGACCGCGACCGGCCGCTCGCGAAGCACGTCCATCGCCGGAAGCCTGGGCGGCACCTCCGCCTCCTCCAGCGCCTTTTCGAACATCGGGCTCTCTTCGACCCGGTGGCGGATATACCACCCGACGCCGACCAGAACCGCCGAGAGGAGGAACGGGACCCGCCAGCCCCAGGCGAGGAAGTCGGCCTCGCTCTGCAGCCCGGCGATCAGCGCCAGAACGCCCGCGGAGAGCAAACTGCCCGCCGCGACCCCCGCCTGCGGCCAGCTCGTCCAGAATCCCCGCCGGGCGCTGTCGCCATGCTCCGCCGCCATCAGGACCGCGCCGCCCCATTCGCCGCCGACCGCGAAGCCCTGCACGAGCCTGAGCAGGACGAGGCCGACGGGCGCCCAGACCCCGATCTGCGCGTAGGTGGGCAGGAGGCCGATGAGGATGGTCGCGACGCCCATCATGATCAGGCTCAGCATGAGCAGGCGCTTGCGGCCGATCCGGTCGCCGAAATGACCGAAGACGATCCCGCCGAGCGGCCGGGCGACGAAGCCCACGGCGTAGGTCACGAAGGCGAGCAGTGTCCCCGTGAACGGATCGAAGGAGGGGAAGAAGAGCTTGCTGAAAATAAGCGCGGCCGCCGAGCCGTAGAGGAAGAAATCATACCATTCGATGGTGGTGCCGATCATGCTGGCCGCGACGACGCGGCGGAGCCTTCCCGGCTGCCATTCTTCGCTTCCCCGATCTTGCGCCATGGTTCCTCCTCGAGCGCGCCGCTTTAGCCAGCCCTTGCCGCGCGGGGAAGCCGGGCGTAGCTCCGGGCGATGCGCTTCCTCCTCTCCGCGTTCCTGCTCTTCGCCGGCGCCTGCGCCACCACCCATTCACAGGACGGGGAGCCGGCCCGGTGGCGGGCGCAGGGGGAGCGGGTGACGATCACCAGGGACGATTGGGGGATCGCGCACGTACACGGCAAGAGCGACGCGGACGCCGTATTCGGGATGATTTACGCCCAGGCGGAAGATGACTTCAACCGGGTCGAGACCAACTATCTGACTTCGCTGGGCCGAACCGCCGAAGCGGAAGGAGAAAAAGCGATCTGGGCGGACCTGCGCGCCAGGCTCTACATGGACTCGGACGATCTGAGGGCGCGCTACGCGGCGAGCCCGCCGTGGCTGAAGCGGCTGATGGATTCATGGGCCGATGGGCTGAACTATTATCTGGCGAAGCATCCCGAGGTTCGGCCGCGCGCCATTACGCGTTTCGAGCCCTGGATGGCGCTGAGCTTTACCGAAGGAAGCATTGGCGGCGACATCGAGCGGATCGACCTGGCGGCGCTGGAGGCGTTCTACACACGGCCGTCATCCCAGCAAAGGCCGGGATCACCCGGGGTGAAAGGCGGGACCGCGATCACTCCGCGAGGCCCCAGCCTGCGCTTGGGCGACGGGAATGACGGCGAGCCCCGCGGCTCGAATGGATTCGCAATCGCCCCGTCCAACAGCGCGGACGGCCACGCCTTGCTCCTCATCAATCCCCATACCAGCTTCTTCTTCCGCTCCGAGCAGCAGGTGATGAGCGACGATGGGCTGAACGCCTATGGAGCGGCGACCTGGGGGCAGTTCTTCATCTACCAGGGCTTCAACGACCGCGCCGGCTGGATGCACACATCGAGCGGGGTCGACGTCGTCGACGAATTCCTCGAGAGGGTGGAGCAGAAGGAGGGCAAACTCTTCTACCGCTACGGCAATGAGATGAGGCCGGTCGAGACGAAGACGGTGTCGGTGGCCTATCGGCAGCCCGACGGAAGCATGGCCAGCCGCACCTTCGAAACCTACCGGACCCATCACGGTCCCGTCGTCCGGCAGGAGGGCGGCAGGTGGGTCGCCTTCGCGATGATGCACAAGCCGGTCGAGGCGCTCCAGCAGAGCTTCCTGCGCACCAAGGCCCGCAACTACGATGATTTCCTCAAGGTCGCCGAGCTGAAGGCGAACTCGTCGAACAACACGATCTTCGCCGATGCCGAGGGTAATATCGCCTATCACCATCCGCACTTCATTCCGGTGCGCGACGACCGCTTCGATTACACAAAGCCGGTCGACGGTAGCGATCCGCGCACCGACTGGCGCGGCCTTCACGCTTTGTCGGAGGCGCCCCGGGTACTGAACCCGTCGAACGGCTGGATCCAGAACACCAACAACTGGCCGTTTTCAGCCGCAGGCGCGAACAGCCCCAGACAGCGCGATTTCCCCCGATACATGGATAGCTGGGGCGAAAATTCGCGCGGGGTCCACGCCATCCAGCTGCTCTCCCGCGAAAAGCGTTTCACGCTGGAGGGCCTCAGGCGTGCCGCTTATGATCCCTACCAGCCCGCCTTTGCCCGGCTCATTCCCGGGTTGATCCGCTCGTGGGACGGGCTGCCGGCGTCGGACAGGCTTAAGGCGCGGCTCGCGGGTCCGGTCGCCGAGTTGCGGCGCTGGGACTATCGCTGGAGCGCCGATTCCGTCGCCAACACCCTGGCGATGTTCTGGGGCGAGGCGCTACGAAGCGCGGCCAAGGCCCCGGACTGGGATGACGGGGTGTGGATCGACGAGCGGCTGGACCGGCTGCCTGCGGCCCGCAAGCTGGAAGCGCTCGACGCGGCGGTCGCGAAGCTCGACACCGACTTCGGCGGCTGGCACACGCCCTGGGGCGAGATCAACCGCTTCCAGCGCCTTACGGGTGATATTGCCCACCCGTTCTCCGATGCCGGACAAAGCATTCCCGTGGCCTTCAGCTCGGCACGCTGGGGCTCGCTCGCCTCGTTCGGAGCGGCGCCGCGCAACGGGTCGAAGCGCTGGTACGGCACAAGCGGCAACAGCTTCGTCGCAGTGGTCGAGTTCGGGCCGCGGCTGCGGGCGCTGGCCGTGACGGCAGGCGGCGAGAGCGGCCATCCGGGCTCGCTGCACTTCAACGACCAGGCGGAGCGCTATGCCAAGGGCGATCTGCGCGAGGTCTATTTCTATCCCGAGCAGCTCAGGGGGCACACGGAAAAGGCCTACAGGCCGGGGCAGTGATCATCCTCCCCATCTTGTGATGGGGAGGCAAAGTCAGGAAGCAAACCCGTCGCTCGCCCTCACCAGCCCGTCGAGTACCGCGGGCTCGCTGAACAAATGACCGCCGTGGACGATCTCCAGCCGCGCCTCCGGCCAGGCCTCGTGGAGGTCCCACGCGGCGGCGGGCGGGGTGCACATGTCGTAGCGGCCCTGGACGATCACGGCGGGGATGCCCTTCAGCCGGGCGGCACCGGCGATCAGCTGGCCTTCCTCCAGCCAGCCCCGGTTGATCATATAGTGATTTTCGATCCGGGCGACGGCGATCGCCACGTCGTCGCTTGTGAAATGCTCGATCGTCGCCGGGCTGGGCAGGAGGGTGACCGTCTCGCCCTCCCAGCGGCTCCACGCCTTGGCGGCGGAGAGCCGGGTCGAGGGGTCCGGATCGGTCAGCCGGCGCTGGTAGGCGGCGACGAGGTCGCCGCGCTCGGCCTCGGGGATGGGCGCGATGAAGTCGCGCCATTTGTCCGGATAAACTTCCGAGGCGCCGTAGCGGTACAGCCAGTCGAGCTCGGTCTGCCGGAAGGTGAAGATGCCTCGAAGAACCAGCTCGCTGACCCGCTCGGGATGGGTCTGCGCATAAGCCAAAGCGAGGGTCGAACCCCAGGAGCCGCCGAACACCATCCAGCTCTCGTGCCCGGCCCGGTCGCGAAGCCGCTCGATATCGTCGACCAGGTGCCAGGTCGTGTTGGCCTCGAGCGACGCGTGGGGGGTCGACCGGCCGCAGCCGCGCTGGTCGAAGAGCAGGATGTCGTAGCGGGCCGGATCGAACTGGCGGCGGTGATCGGGGCTGCATCCGGCGCCGGGACCGCCATGGAGGAAGACGACCGGCTTCGCGCCGGGAGTCCCGCAGCGCTCCCAATAGAGGTTGTGACCGTCGCCGACGTCGAGGCGGCCGGTGTCGTAGGGCTCGATCGGGGGGTAAAGGGTGCGGCGTTCCGTCATGCGATCATCCTGCGTTGGCGGCCCGGGCCGTCATTGCGACGAGCGCAACGATGAAGCCATCCAGTCACGTCGCGCTCGTCCTAGTCCGCGATGGATTGCTTCGCTACGCTCGCAGTGACGGCTCAAAAGCTCATCTCGTCATAAATGCGCGAAACGTCTCCGGCCCACTCGCCCCGATAGCGTTCGAGCAATACCTCCGCCGGCGTCGTACCCCGAGTGACGATCTCGCGCAGGGGATCGAGGAAGCCGCTCTCGCTGTCGCCCGCACCGTTCAGCCGGGCGCGCGCCTTCAGGCCGCTCTCGGCGATCGCCAGGATCCGGCCGGCGAGGTCGCGCAGAGGTTCACCGTCGGGGGTGCGCGCGGCAAGGCCGAGCTTGGGCACTTCGTCGCGAAGGCGCTGACGCTCGCCCAGCGACCAGTCCTTGACCTCGTCCCAAGCGGAATCGAGCGCCGACTGGTCGTAGAGCAGGCCGACCCACAGAGCGGGGAGGGCGCAGATCTTGCTCCACCGGCCGCCGTCCGCGCCTCGCATCTCGAGGAAGCTCTTCAGACGGACTTCCGGGAAAGCGGTCGAGAGATGGTCGATCCAGTCGGAGCGGCGCGGCTTCTCGCCGGGAAGGACGGGGAGCTCGCCCCTGAGGAAATCGCGGAAGGAGAGGCCGGCCGCGTCGATGTAACGGCCGTGGCGGTAGACGAAGTACATCGGGACATCGAGCGCATAGTCGATATAGCGCTCGTAGCCGAAGCCGTCCTCGAAGACGAACGGAAGCATTCCTGTGCGGTGGGGGTCGGTGTCCGACCAGATGTGGCTCCGGAAGGAGAGGAAGCCGTTGGGCTTGCCTTCGGTGAAGGGCGAATTGGCGAACAGCGCGGTGGCGAGCGGCTGGAGGGCCAGGCCCACCCGGAACTTCCGGGCCATGTCCGCTTCGGAGCTGTAGTCGAGATTGACCTGGATCGTGCAGGTCCGGAGCATCATGTCGAGACCGAGGCTTCCGACCCGAGGCATATGGCGGAGCATGATCTCGTAGCGGCCCTTGGGCATCCGGGGCAGATCGGAGCGGCTCTTGTCGGGCCACATGCCCAGCCCGAGGAAACCCAGGCCGAGCTTTTCGCCCACCTGCTTGACCTGGTCGAGGTGGCGCCCCGCCTCGGCGCAGGTCTGGTGGAGGTTTTCCAGCGCCGCACCGGAAAGCTCGAGTTGGCCGGCGGGCTCGAGGCTGACATTGCCGTCCTCGCCCGACAGCGCGATGACCTTGCCGCCTTCCTCGACCGGCCGCCAGCCGAAGGCCGTGAGCTCGGCGAGAAGGTCCCGGATTCCGCCCGGTTCCTCGTAAGAGGGCGCGCGGTGATCGCTCTGGCGATAGACGAACTTCTCGTGCTCGGTGCCGATCCGCCAGGCGCTTTGGGGCTTCTCGCCGCGCACGAACGGCACCAGCAGGTCCTCGCGGCTCTCGATCGGCGGGTCCACGCGTGCGGTATCGGTGCGGGTCGTCATCGCCGCCCTCTAGCTCCCGTCGCGAAAGGCCGCCAGTCCCGTCATACCGGCGAAGGCCGGGATCTATGAACACGGATGCAGCCTGTCCGGCATCGGCGGCGTTCACGCATTCGGGTCAAGCCCGGAATGACGAACCCCAGGCCTCCGCCGCGCTCATCCACAGGGCCACTGCGGCCAGCGCGGCGGTGTCGGCGCGCAGGATTCGTGGGCCGAGTGTGACCGGGCGGGCCTGAGGCAAAGCCCGGATCGCCGCCCGCTCCTCGTCGGTGAAGCCACCTTCGGGCCCGATCAGGATCGCCGCCGGACCGGCCTGCGCAGCCAATGGCTCCCCTCCCGCTTCATCGGCGAAATAGAGGATCCGCTGCGCCGGCCAGCCCGCCAGCAGCGCGCCGAGCTTCTGCGGCTCCGCCAGCTCCGTGAGCGAGGTCCGCTCGCATTGCTCGGCGGCTTCGACGACATGGGCGCGAAGCCGGTCGAGGTTGAGCCGGTCGATGATTGTGCGGCGGGTGAGGACGGGGACGAGGCGAGCGACTCCAAGCTCGGTCGCCTTCTCGACCAGCCAGTCGATCCGGCCGCGCTTGATCGGCGCGAAGAGGAGCCAGAGATCGGGCACCGGCTCGCGCTCGCGCAGATGGCGCGTGACGCAAAGCGAGACCCGCTTCTTTCCCGCTTCGGTGATTTCCGCGAGCCATTCCCCGCTCCGGTCGTCGAACAGCTTCACCTGCGCACCCGGCCCGAGGCGAAGCACGTTGACGAGGTAGTTTGCAGGCGCGGCCTCGAGGGATACCGACAGGTCTGGAGCGAGCGGCCGGTCGACGTAGAGGCGGGGCAGGCTGGACGGCGGCCAGGCAGGGGTTGCGGGCATGCTTTCCCCTAGTTCAAGCTGCGCGGCGTGACCACCGACGACATAGTCCCCGATTCCGAGCGGCGCGGCCTGATCGGCGTTTTGCCTCGATCCCTCCGGCCTTATGCCTCGCTCATGCGGCTCGACCGGCCGATCGGGGCGTGGCTGCTCTTCTGGCCGTGCGCGTGGAGCGTCGCGCTCGCCGGCCTGGGGCCGGACGGGCTCGCGCTGATCCTTTGGCTCGCGCTCGGCGCCTGGGCGATGCGCGGCGCGGGCTGCGTCTGGAACGACGTCGTCGACCGCGACCTCGACTCGAAGGTGGAACGGACCCGGCTGCGGCCGCTGGCGAGCGGGCGGGCCACCGTGGGCGGGGCGTCGATCCTTACGGCCGCGCTCTGCCTGATCGGCCTCGCCGTGCTTATGCAACTCGGGCGGACGGCGCAGATCGTCGCGCTGGCCAGCCTGGCGCCGGTCGCGGCCTACCCGTTCATGAAGCGGATCACCTGGTGGCCGCAGGCCTGGCTCGGCCTGGTCTTCTCCTGGGGGGCGCTGGTCGGGTGGCCGGCGGTTCGCGGCGAGCTCGACCCCGCTGCTTTCATCCTCTGGGCCGGCTCGGTTTTCTGGGTGATCGGATACGACACGATCTACGCTCTGCAGGATCGCGAAGACGATGCGCTGGTCGGCGTGCGATCCTCGGCGCTCGCCCTGGGCAGCCATGCCAGGACGGGGGTCGCGCTTTGCTACGCGACCGCTCTCGCCTTGTGGGCCGCGGCGCTGTGGCGGATTCGCCCGGACGGGCTCGCGCTGGTCGCCCTTCTGCCCATCGCGGGGCATCTCATCTGGCAGACGGCGAGCCTCCGTCCGGAGGACGGCGAGGATGCCCTGGCGAAGTTCCGATCGAACCGAATGGCCGGCTTCATCCTTTTCCTCGCCTGCCTGGTCGTCGGCACCTCCTAGATTTCGGACGCCATCCACCCTAGGTGGTTCGGATGCTGAGCATCAAGGAAGCCGAGGCGCGGGCCGCTGCGCTGGTCGAGCGCGCCGCGCGGGCGGGGGCCGACGCTTCCGACGCCGTTTATTACGCCAACGCGTCGACCTCGGTCCAGGTGCGGCTCGGCGAGCTGGAGGACGTCGCCCGCAGCGAGGCGGAAACCGTCTCCCTTCGGCTTTTCGTCGGCAGCCGCTCGGCAAGCGTTTCCTCCTCCGACCTGTCCGACGAAGCGCTCGCCGCACTGGTGGAGCGCGCGTCCGCGATGGCCCGCGAGGCGCCCGAGGATCCCTGGTCCGGCCTGGCGCCCGGCGACCTCCTGCTCCGGGAGCGCGGCCCCGACGTCGACGGCGACGATGGCGGCGATCCCTCGCCGGTCGAGCTCAAGGATCGTTCGCTGGCGATCGAGGACGCGGCGAGAAACGTCGCGGGGATCACCAACAGCGAAGGCGCCGGGGCCAGTGCCGGACGAAGCCTCTTCGCCCTCGCCACCAGCCACGGCTTCTGCCGCGGCTATTCGACCAGCGGCTACTCGGCTTCGGCAAGCCTGATCGCCGGCGCCGGAAGCGAGATGCAGCGCGACTATTCCTATCACAGCGTCCGGCATTATGCCGAGCTGGACGATCCGGAGACGATCGGTCG
>DASVPM010000257.1:0-1649 GCA_036382815.1 Allosphingosinicella sp. | reverse complement strand
AGACCCCTCCACCGCGCTTCGCGCGGTCCCCCTCCCCCGGAAATCCGGGGGAGGATTTGGGGGAGCGTGGCTGAAGCCTCCCTAAATCACGTCGCCCAGAGCCCGCTCGATCAGCGCCCGGGTGGACGGATCGAAGTCGAGTTCGTCGCCATTGTCGATGGCTTTCGCCATCGACTTGCCGAGCGCCACTCCGAACTGGTCGAACGGATTGATGCCGAGCAGAACCGCGGTCACGAAGGTGCGGTGCTCGTAAAAGGCGATCAGCGCTCCGAGAGTCGCCGGGTCGAGCCGGTCGAGGAGGATAGTCGTGGACGGCCGGTCGCCCGGATAATCGCGGTGAGGGTCGTCGCTCCTCTTGCCCGACATCAGGGCCGCGCCCTGGGCGAAGCAATTGATCAGGAGCTGGCGGTGATGCTCCTCGTCGAAGGCGTGGCCGGGCTCGACGCAGGCGACGAACTCGACCGGCACCAGGTGGGTGCCCTGGTGGAGGAGCTGGAAGACGGCGTGCTGGGCGTCGGTGCCGACGCCGCCCCAGGTGACGGGGGCCGTCGCCCGGCCCGCCGGCGCGCCGTCGAGCCTCACCGATTTGCCGTTCGATTCCATCTCGAGCTGCTGGAGATAGGAAGGCAGCAGGCGCAGGCGCTCGTCATAGGCGAAGACGGCGCGGGTCTGGCTGCCGCGGACATTGGCGTAATAGCGGTCCGCGAAAGCGGCGAGCGCCGGAGCGTTTTCGTGGAGCGGGGCGAACCGGAAGTGCCGGTCCATCGCCGCGGCCCCTTCGAGCAGAGTCTCGAACGCATCCCAGCCGAGGGCGAGGGCGATCGGAAAGCCGATCGTCGACCAGAGCGAGTAGCGGCCGCCGACGCTCTCGGCGAAAGGCAGGATCCGGGTTTCGTCCACCCCGAATTCGACGGCCCGCTCCGGCGCCGCGGTGAGCGCGACGATCCGGCCGTAGGGATCGGCCACTCCGCCCTGCTCCATCCAGGCGAGGGCGGAACGGGTGTTGAGAAGCGTCTCGAGGGTGGTGAAGGTCTTGGAAGCGACGACGAGAAGGGTGGTGTGAGGGTCGAAGCCGGCAACCGCCTGCTCGAGTGCGGCGCCGTCGACGTTGGAGACGACCGCCGTGTCGTAGCGGTCCGAATCCCGGCCGAGCGCGTCGATCACGAAATCGGGCCCGAGCGCGGAGCCGCCGATGCCGATGTGGAGGATGTGGCGGATCGGGCCGAAGGCCTCGGCCTCGATCGCGTCGATGACGGCGCGCATCCGGGCCCGAAGGGCGCTGGCCCGGGCGACGCTTTCCGGAGCGCCCTGGCCGCGCTCGGCGCTGTGCTCGGCGGCGCGGCCTTCGGTCGGGTTGACGACTCCGCCCGCGAACAGGGTGTCACGAGCCTCGGCGAGATCGCGAGCCTCGGCCAGGGCTTCGAACGCGGCGAGCAGCGGGCCGCTGAGATGGGTCTTCGAAAAGTCGAAATGGAGGCCGGGCAGGTCCAGGGAGAGCCGCGAGAGTCGGTCGGGTTCGGCGGCGAAGAGGGCGGCGAGGGTCTCCGGATCGACCGCTTCGAGAGCGGCCCAGGCTTGGTTTTCGTCCATTGCGGGGCTCTTAGATGGGGCCGGGCGGCTTGCCAATGACCGTCGCCCCAGCGGCTGGG
>DASVPM010000256.1:0-18353 GCA_036382815.1 Allosphingosinicella sp. | reverse complement strand
TGCCGAGGGTCGCATAATGGATCCTGAGCTCGCCCAGGCGCTCGCCGCTGGCGAAGCGGAAGTCGCCCAGGATCGAGTCGCCCTCCTTGAGTCGGGCCGCGTAATCCGTCTGCCCCGCCGCCGAGCCGGCCCAGGCCAGTGCCAGCAGTCCCAGAACGAGCTTGATCATCGCGGTCTCCTTGCCTTGCGGGGCTTTACTCCGGGGCAGCGCGGATGCTCAATGGGCGAGGAACAATGGAGGGTTTTCAATGGAATTTGTGGGTTTTGGAATGCTTGCGCTCGGCATTTTATGGGTCGCCGGCTTCGGCTACGCCCATTTTCGGGCGGTCGGAAAAGCCAAAGCCGCCGAGACCTGGCCGACGGCGACGGGCCGGGTGGCCTCGAGCGAGGTGGTCGAGGAGGAATCGAGGGACCGCGAAGGCACCACCACGACCTGGTACAATCCGGTCGTCACATACGCATATTCGGCGGGCGGACGGGAGCTGACCGGCCGCCGGCTTCGCTTCGGCAATTACCGTTTCGCCAGCCGCAAGAAGGCGGAAGCGGCGCTCGCGCCCTACCCGGCCGGGGCGACCCCGATGGTCCGCTACAATCCGGAAAAGCCCGAGGAATGCGTGCTCGAGACGGCGAAGCCGGGCCCGATCTACCTGATCATGGCCCTGTTCGGCTTGCTGTTCATCGGCTTCGGAATCTTCTGGCTGTCGAACATCTGATCGTCTCCCCATCGCAGGATGGGGGCGGGCTATTGCCCCTCGACCGGCTTCAGATCTGTCAGCGACAGCTTCTCGAAGCGCGCTGCCCAAGGCGAATCGGGCTGGAGCTCGGTCTCGAGATAGGCGGGCTTGAGAACTTCGGGCGGCCGCTCGGGCTGGTGCGAGGGCGCCAGCGATTCGATGTCGAACTCCTCGGCGAACCTCAGGCCGACCTGGCCGTCCTTCGACCAGCGCACCTCGGCAATCTGGAAACCGGCCTCACCGAGGTCCAGCTCGACCTCCGAGCCGGGACAGAGCTCGCGGCCGCTTTCGACCCGGGCCCCGCCGCCGGAGATGTTGCGAAGCCGGACCGGGATCGAAATCCCGCTCCAGTAGAGCGTACCGGCGCGCAACAGCTTCTGTCGCGGCTCCCGCTCGGCAACCGCGTGGAGGGCCGATTCGCACTGCGGCCTTTCAGCCTGGAAGATGGGGCCGGCGTTGCGGTCCGAGGTCCACAGGATCGTGTCGCTGAGGAATTCGAGGCCGATCCGGCCTTCGCGCACCCAGCGCACGATGCACTTCGTACGGTTGCTTCCGTCGAACAGGACCTCGATCTTCTCACCGATGCGAGGCTCGATCTCGGAGCGGATCATGGCGCCGCGCGAGGAGACGTTGACGACCGAAACGACCTGACGGCGGCGGCGGAAGACGATCGTCGTGCTCTCGACGATCCCGCGGAGGCGATCCTCGAGGCGCTGGTCGGTCACACGGGCTTCCTGCCGCTTTATCGCGATCTTGCTGAGGCCCCCGAGCCCGGCGGCTTCGGCCTTTGTCTTCGCTTTGCGCGCCACGAGCGCGGGTTTGGGCTCCCCGGAAAGGATCGTTGAGCGGAGTTCGTGCATTTCGGCCCCCAGGATCGGCGTGTCGGAAGTCCCATCGCACAGAAATGATTACCGAATCGCTAGCCGAAGCCGTTGAGGACGTTCGCTTATGCCGAGGCCGCAATTGAATCTGTTCGAGGGCACGGCGCCCGCGGCCCCGGCCGGCCTCGTCTACGCGCCCGATTTCGTCGGGAAGGAGGAAGAAGGCGAGCTCGCCGGGCGAATCGCCGCCTTGCCCTTCAAGCCGTTCGAGTTCCACGGTTTTACCGGCAACCGGCGGACCGTCTCCTTCGGAATGCATTATGCCTTCGACGGCAGCGGCCTCAGGGAGGCCGAGCCGATACCCGGCTGGCTCCGGCCGTTACGCGTCCGAGCCGCCGCCTGGGCCGGACTGGAGGCCGAAGCCTTCGTTCACGCGCTGGTGATCGAATATGCCGCCGGCGCCGGCATCGGCTGGCACCGCGACCGGCCCGTCTTCGGCGACGTGGTGGGAATATCGCTTCTCGCCCCGGCGCCGCTGCGCTTCCGCCGCAAGGCGGGGGCGAGGTGGGAGCGCTTCACCCTCACCGCCGAGCCGCGCTCGGCCTATCTGCTCCGCGGGGAGGCTCGGCACGAATGGGAGCACAGCATCCCGCAGCTGGAGACTCTGCGCTACTCGGTGACCCTGAGGACCATGGCATAAAAAATCCTCCCCGCGATTTCGCGGGGAGGGGGACCGCGCGAAGCGCGGTGGAGGGGTCCTTCGGGCTCAGCAAGACCCTCCACCATGCTTCGCATGGTCCCCCTCCCCCGGAAATCCGGGGGAGGAGTTTTCGCCTCACGAATAGAAAATATGGAGCCCGATCTGGGTCTGCCGGGTCAGGCGCTTGCCCCATTTCGGCGAGACGTAGGTGGCATGGTACCACAGCACGCTGGAGGGCAGGTTTCCGGCCAGCTTCTGCTTGGCGATGCTGGCGATTGCGACGGCCTTCTTCCAGGCTTCGGAGCCGCGGTCCGCGCGCGGGAAGCGGCCGCGGCGGATGAACGAGAATTGCGCTTTCTGGGTAATGACGGAGCACAGGTCCGTCGGGTAGCGGCCGGAAGCGGCGCGGTTGAGAACGACCTCGGCGACGGCGAGCTGACCTTCGATCGGCTCGCTCCGGGCCTCGAAATAAACGGCGTTGGCGAGGCACTCCATCTCGCGGTCGCCGGCCTGGGTGCCGGCATAAGCGAGGACGAGCTCGGCGAGCCTGCCGCCGGGCGCAATCTCCGTCTCCGGCGCCGGAGCCTCCGGCTTGGGCGTGACCAGCGCGGTGACGCTGGACCACATCCTGGAAAACAGGCTCGGATCGGTCATCGTCGACGGGGTGGCCGCCTCCGTCCTGACGACAGCCGGGGCGAGGGTTTCGCCGGCGGCGGCGGGGTCGGAATAGCTGGCCCCGGCGACAAGCGCAAAGGCAGCCGCGGCGAAGCCCGCGGCGCGAACGATCCGGTTCATCTAGTCTCTTTTTACATGCGGCCGGCTGATCCCCCGGGTGCGAGAACCGCACCCCCTGATCGCCCCCCGTCTCGAGCTCCCGCCGGCCGCTAAATCGGCTGCGGCGGACCCGCTCTCGCTACTAAGCTGAGGGGCAGATGGTCGAAGTCGGGATGTTGTGCAACCCGTCGGCAGCGGCGAAGCGATGAGTCGTGTGACTCAAGAGACACGTTGAAAAAAAATTCGATTTATCTGGGAACCTTCCGAAAAGTCTTCTTTTTTCAACCACCTGGAAGCAGTGGATTGACCGCCTCCGAAACGTTCTCGCCCCTTGCGTCGTCCGGCGCAGCGGGCTCCTCCCCGGCGACGACCTTGACGAACGCGCTCTGCACCCAGCCGGACCGGCATGGCCCGTCATAATCGCGGCGCCTGACCACCGGCTCGGAAACACCGCATTTCTCGGCAAGCGTCCCGCCTTCGTCGAACACGATCCCGAACCATTTCTGGTCCAGGCTCCGGCTGCAGATGAAGAAGCGCGCACGCGCGGCGACGCGCCCGGTTTCGCCGGCATTGTCGAACGGCGCAGAGCGGACTGACAGCGCTTCGCCGGGCTTGAGGTTGCGGGTCGTGCCGGCCGCGCCGCAGGCCTGGAAATTCGGGCCCAGCTCGCCGATCCGGACCGGTCGCGATTCGGGCGTCACCACGGCCTCTTCAGGAGCGGCCTCATTATCCTGCGCAGCCCGATCGGGAACGGCGGCCGGCTCGCCGCAGCCGGCAAGAGCCAGAAAAAGGAGGAGGAGGAGCCTTTGCATGCCGGCTCCTTGTGGCGCGGCGCGCCGTAAAAATCTACGCTGGCGGCGGAGGAAGCGAACGATGGCCCACTGGCTGATGAAATCCGAGCCCGGCAGCTACGGCTGGGACGCGCTCGTCCGCGATGGCGGCACGGAATGGGACGGAGTCCGCAACAACGCGGCCCGGCTCCATCTGAAGGCGATGAAAGCCGGCGACGAGGCCTTCTTCTACCACAGCATGGCGGAGCGGGCGATTGTCGGGATCATGCGCATCGCCCGCGCGGCACAGCCGGATCCGAAGGACGGCGAATGGGTGTCGGTCGCGGTCGAGCCGGTTCGGCCGCTCGGTCCCGTCACCCTGAAGTCGATCAAGTCGGAGCCGCGGCTCGCGAAGATGGAGCTGATCCGCCAGTCCCGCCTCTCGGTGGCGCCGGTTCGGGACGAGGAATGGGCGGCCGTCCTCCAACTGGCGGGCGTGGCATGATCGCGCTCCTCGCCCTGCTGCTCGGCGCGGCGGCGCCGGCTGAAAAACCGGGTGCGTTCGTCGAACGCCTCTATGCCGGCTATCGCGACCCCGATTACAGCCCGCTCGCCCGCCCCGAGCGGGTGTTCGCTCCTCCGCTCGTCGCAGCGATCCGGGAAGACGCACGCCTGTCGCGCGACGAGGTCGGCTATATGGACGCGGATCCGCTCTGCCAGTGCCAGGACCCGACCGGGCTGAGGCCGGACATTCGCGAAATCCGCACCTCCGGCCGCAGCAGGGCCAGCGTCCGGGTCGGGATCGATTTCGGCGCGGACCACCGCGAGGTGCGCCTGCGCCTCGTCCGCACGGCGGCGGGCTGGCGCATCGCCGACGTCGCTACCGCGGACGAACCGAGCATGCTCGCGAGCCTTCTCCGCTTCAACCGGCGCCAGTCGGGGCGGTAGATCGAGGCCCGTAGCAGAGGAAAGCTAGCCCTCCGCGGCCACGATTTCCAAAGATCGGAGTTTGTCCCCGCGGCACTGAGCGGCGCTTCGTAATCGCGGGCTTCGATGAACTTCACGATGCCCACCGCCGGGTCGAGCTTGAACAATGCGGCGGTCGTGACAGGTCAGGACCGGGGAGTCGCTGGAGCCTGGTCCCGCGCCGCCTTGGCGAACAGCCCTGAGGAGAGCAGCCAGAGCGGCACGAACATCGCCGTTCCAAGCAGGAAGCCGCTGACGTCCGGGACGATCAGCACCGCGAGGAGCCCAGTGCCGGCCTGGGCCGCGGCGGTGACGGCCATGGCTCGCGCCAGGCCCTCGGGCCCGAAGCGCACGATGATCGCCCCGCCCAAAGCCAGAATGACGACGCCGAAGAACAGGAGATTCACCGGATCGTCCTCGTTGCCGATCAACCCGACGGCGGCGTTGACCAGGAAGAGCAGAAGTGCGGCGCCAACGGCCACGATCGTCCCGGCGGCGTAAGTCCAGCTCCCGGTCTTGCGCACCGCCAGCTCCCAGGCGCCGCAGGCCGCGGCGAGCATGATCCCGGAGAGGACGAAATCGGCCGAGTCCCAGGCCATTTCGTCGGTCAGCCGGCTCGCGGCCGCCGGCGCCAGCATCAGCGCCGCCGCTCCGCCCCATACCGCCACCCGCATGCCCTGGCCGCCGGTCCGTCCCGCTTGCATCCGCCGCTCTTTGATCAATGGCCTTACCTTCATACCAGTTGAGACTGACCCATCTCACGGGCTCTTGCACCCGCAATGTCGTGCAAAAGGAGAAACGGTGCAGGACCAAGGGCAAAGCCCCGCGCCCTGGCCCCCTCCCCGCAGCCAGGCTAGGAATGCGCCTTGAGCTGTGCGCAGGAGAGCCGATGACCGACCGGGCCGTCCCCGCGCTTCCGAGCCGCGATCTCGCTCGGACCTGCAAATTCTACCGCTATTTCGGCTTCGAGCCGGTCGGCGGGGAGCCCGGGCCGCAGGAACGCTGGCTAAGGCTGCGGCGAGGCGCGGTCGAGATCGATTTCCACCTGACCTCGATCGACTACACGAACGACGAGCACCGCCGCTACCAGAACGTCTGCGTCATCCGGGTCGCCGACGTCGCCGCCTGGCACGGCGTCTTCGCCGACACCCGCATGGGCTGGAAGTGGATTTTCCCCTCCCTCACCAAGCCCCGCGACGACCTTTGGGACGGTCTCCCGGCCTTCTGCCTGACCGACAAGGACGGCAATCTGATCTGGGTCGTGGAGAGCGAGGCAGGGATGCCGGGCGACGCGCCGCCCTCACAATCCTGATCACGGCCCGGCGGCGGGCGAACCGCAGGCACCGCAAGCCCGTCCCGGTTCGGCGCATCCGGACCTGCATTCAGCCCGCCGCAACGTTGCACCGCCCACCGGCCTTACCGCCATGCGGCGGGGAACCTTGAGCGGATTCCGGCGGTTTCGGGCAACCCTTCGATGAGGATCGCAGCATTCGCCACGAGAAATTCCCGACCGCGCCGGAGCGCGAAGCCGAAGCACCGGCGGTTCGGCGCTATCGCCCGACCTGGTCGTGGCCCGTGGGAGCGCTCGCGCTGCTCGCGGCGGCGGGAGCGGTGATGACGACGGCGACGCTTTCATCGGCGCTCGACGGCGGACCGGATCCGGCCTTCGCGGCCAGGATCGGCGAAAGCGTGGCGGGCTTTCGGCCGGGAATGGAGGCGCATGCCTCGACCTCGGGGGCCACGGCCGCCGCCTCGGCCCGGCCCCCTCTCGCCCCGCGATCGGGCCCCGGCTGGCAGATCCAGGTCGGAGCCTTTCGCAACACGCCGACGGCCGAGGCGCATCTTCGCGCTTTGGAGCGAGCGGTGCCTGAGCTTGGCCGGCTGACCGCGGTCCACCAGCTTCGCGGCCGCGTCAACCGCGTGCGGATCGGCGGGATCGAGGAAGAGGCAGCCGCCCGCGGGCTTTGCGAGCACATCCGGGCCGCCGGAAGCGGCTGTTTCGTGGTCGCGCCGGAAGGCTAGGCCGGCATCGGCATCGCGCCGAGGGCGAGCGCGGCCTGACCCGCGAACAGGGCGGCGACGAGCAGCAGGTCGATCGCGCGCGCCACTGTCTCGCCCTGCATCTTCGACTCCCTTTGCGATCCGAAGGTGCGCCTTCGACGGTTGCAAATTGATCACGGGAAATAACTACCGCGGCATTCACCATCTTCCGCCGGATCGAAGCGGCAGCACCCGCGTTCGTTACGGAGGCGCTGCCTCCAACGAGGCCGGTCGGCGCGTGTATGCTTGGCGGAGTAGAGCTGGTTAGCTTCGAGAAGGGCATTGCCGCCGCCGCGGATGTCGCCGGTCACAGGGCGGAAGAGCACGGCACCTGCCGCCTGCAATTCGCCGTCGCGCTCGCTTTCGCCTGCGCCTGGACCGTGTTCAGCGTCTGGGTGTCCCAGCCCTGGCTCCGCGATCTGGGCAGGCTGACCCATCCGGTGCCCGCTCTCGCCGCTCTCACCTTCATCGCCTACGTGCCGGGCTTCATGAACGCCTTCCTCCTGTTCAGCCTGCTCATGGAGCCTAGGCGGACGCGCCGGCGTCAGCTCGTCTATCCCGGGCTGAGCGTCCTGATCGCCGCCTACCGGGAAGAGCAGGTCATCGCCCAGACCCTGCAAAGCGTCCGCGACTCCGGCTATCCGGGCAGGATCGAGATCATCGTCCTCGACGACGGTTCGGGGGACGGAACGTCCGCGGCGGTGGACCATGCCCGCGAGGCGCTGTTCGCCGGCTCGCCGGACATCGAGCTCCGGCTGATCCGTTTCGAGCGCAACCGGGGCAAGGCGATGGTCCTCAACGCCGGCCTCGAACGAGCCCGGCACGAGCTCATCGTCACCATAGACGCCGATACGCACCTCCACCCGGGAAGCCTGTCCGCAATCGTCGACCGGCTGCTGTCCGACCCGCCGGACACCGTGGCGGTGGCGGGCGCGGTTCTGGTCGGCAATCCCGGCGAGAACCTGATCGCGGGCGCGCAGCAATGGGATTATTTCCACGGCATCGCCGCGGTGAAGCGCATGCAGAGCATGTACGGGGGCACCCTGGTGGCTCAGGGCGCTTTCTCGATCTACCGCCGCCAGGCTCTGCTCGACGCGGCCGGCTGGCCGGACACGGTGGGCGAGGACATCGTCCTGACCTGGGCGCTCCTGCGCAAGGGGCACCGGATCGGCTATTCCGCCGGCGCGATCGCCTGGACGCATGCGCCGCCGACGTTCGGCGGCCTCGCCCGGCAGCGCAAGCGCTGGGCCCGGGGCATGATCGAGGCGCTGGCGCATCACAGGCCGCTGCTGTTCATGCCGAGGCTGAGCACGATGTTCATCTGGTGGAACCTGCTGTTCATTTCGCTCGACCTGGCCTTCACCCTCATCTTCATTCCCGGGCTGGTGCTCGCCTTGTGCGGAATCTACTGGCTGGCCGGTCCGGTTACCCTGCTGGTGCTGCCGCTGGCGGCGTTGTGGAACCTCGTGATCTTTCGAATCCAGATGCGAATGCTGAGGCGCGCCGGTATCGAAATGAAGCGCAGCCTCGCGGGCTTCGCCGCCTTCGCCCTCGCCTATCCGCTGCTGATGCAGCCGGTCTCGCTCTGGGGCTATGTCGCCGAACTTACCGGAAGAAGAAAGGAGTGGGGGGGAACATGAGGAAATTCCGATTGCTGGCGGCGGCTCCGTTCGCGCTCGCCACGCTCACCGGGCTCGCCCCGCCGCCGCCGGGGGGCGGCGAGAGCGGCGCGGCGCCGGTCGAGGAGGCTGCGCCGCCGGTCGCCGACGAGGCCGGGCCGGACGCGCCGTCCGCGGCAAAGGCGGCCGAGCCCCGGCTTCCTCCGGCGGTGGCGACCGACGTCTTCTATTCTTCCGACAGCGACGGGACCGAAGTCGCCAGAGCCGCGCTCGAGCTTGGCCTGGCCAATGCCGACGACTCGCGGTCGATCGGACTGCGCGTCGAGAGGGGCCGCTACAATCCCGGCGGCCGAGGATGGGAATCGCGCGACCGGGTCTTCGTGCGCGGCGCCGAAAAGCTCGGCAAGTGGCAGCTCCGCGCCCGGCTCGGCACGGACGGGGACAGCCTCATCGGCGGCCTGTCGCTCAACGACGAAGCGAGGTTCCGCAAGGAAGTTTTCGTCGAGCGCGACATCGTGGAGACCCGCCAGGGTCTCGACCAAGGCCTCTACTCGACTTTCGCCGGCGCCGCCGTCGACCTTCCGGTGGACGACCGCAACGTCTTCACCGCGCTCGCGGGGGTCCAGGCCTTCACCGGCGACAACGTCCGTCTTCACCTCCGCGGAAGCTACATCCACGTGGTGAAGCCGAAGCTCGGCCTCAGCGCCCAGCTTCGCGGCCGCTATTTCCGGAGCAGCGACCCCGGCGAGTTCGATTATTATTCGCCGCGCTGGTATGCCGAGGTCCTGCCCGTGGTCCAGATGCGCCGCTTCGTGGGCGGCTGGGAGCTGCTCGGCGCGGCCGGGGCGGGCGTGCAGCGCGACTCCGGCTCCGACTGGCGCGCCTCGCGCTACGTCCACGCCCGCTTCCGGAGCCCGAAGCGCTCCGCCTGGTCGGTCAACGGCGCCCTCACCTACACCAACACCCCCTCGATCACCGGCACGCCGAGATCCGGCTACAGCTACGTCCAGGCCACCCTCGGGATTTCGAAGCGCTTCTAGATATCCGCCTGGGGCCTTCATACTCGGCGCCCCTCTCGCGATGCCGATCCCGAACCGCGTGCAATCGGAGCGGATCGGTAAAATACTGCTCGCTCATCATCGGGCGGGGGCTGGAATGGTGGATGTCGAGGCTGGAGGTGCGGCTCCTCGAGGGAGCGCCAAGGAAACGTCCGAAACCATCAAGAACTGGATCGATATTCTGAAATCGATCGCCGCGTTCGTTTTGCTGGGCGCCCTCCTGTTTCTCGTCAGCTGCGACAGGGAATCGCTCAAAAAAATATTCCAGGACATCGGCGTCTCCAAAATCAGCGGCCCCGGCGTGGAGATCGCTATCGGCGCGAGCGACGCGCTTCCTCGCACCGAGGCGGCGCTCAAGGACGCGCAATCTCAGCTTGGCCGGCTGCAGCGGCAATATTCCACCGCCATAAGCGCGCTGAAGCAGGTGCAGGACGAACTCACCGCCTCCAAGGCCGCCATTCCGGCGGAAACCAGGCAAGAGGTTGCGGCGGTCCTGCAACGGGCGCCCGCGACGATTCGAGCGTCCGAGCGTACGGCCGAGACGCTGGATCAGGCGCAAGCCCGGACGAGAAGTGCAATCGCGCGGCTTCCAGGCTCCGGGGATTCTTCGTTGGGTTACGGGGTCGTTTTCGGAGGTGACAAAAGCGAAGTCGGCGCCCGGGACCAGCTGAACCGAGCCAAGGGGTTGCCCGGGGATCCGCGCCTGTTCAGGCGGCAGGGTTATTACAGGAGCGTGCTGGTGTTTCCAAACCGCGATTCAGCCAATGCGGCGCTGCCGCGGATCAAGGCGATCAACAGTTATTCGGCCGACGCTTATGTCGTGACCATCGCTTCCTGGTGCCCCACCGCCGATCTCAGTGAAAACCCTGTAGCCTGCGGCTCCTGACGACCTTCGACCTCCGGCGTGATTAGGCGGCCCGGAAGCCGCCCTACCTGCGGCTCTTGCGGGCTGCGTAGCGGGCGTCGCGGGCGGCTTTTCGCTCCGCCTCGGTAGGCGGCTGCGCCGATGCGGCCGCTTGCGCCGCGGCGGCGGCCGCCCGGGCCTCCTCGGCGGCCTTCAATTTCTCGGCCTTGGCGGCCCGCTTCTCGTCCGCCCGGACCTCGCGCTGCCGGGCAGCTTCCTGCCGGGCGGCGGCGACGGCTTCGTCCACCGGCGGCCTGGAGCGCAGCTTCTCGAGCGCCTTGCGCTTGGCTTCGGCGGCCTGGCCGACCCGGTCCTGGAAGCTGTCCTTGAAGGGGGGCATGTTCGTTCAGTCCTTTATCTATCTGGGCCGGGCAGGATGTTCCCGCTACCCGACCGTAAGCTTGCAGTCACTTGCAGACTTAGGGCATTCGCGTCGACGGCCGAGCCATCCCCTGAACCTTCGCGTCCTTCGCGTGAAACCATTTCTCCGGGGTCTCCGGGTCTCCGAGCAAGCCCGCTTTGCACCGAGGCCGAGGCCGTCACGAACTGAATTCGTGACGTCAGTCCTGTCGCCTGTGCGGCAGGCTGGCCGGCCTTCGCCGTCTCTCGCTGAAGCCACGGCGACGCTTCGCGTCGGCGGGTCTTCCGCTCGGCGGCCCGCCGCAGCCGCTACGCGGCTTCGGCTTTCCGGCTTTGCCTCTTCCGCTCGTGGGGATCCAAATGCCGCTTCCTCAGCCGGATCGCCTTCGGAGTGACCTCGACCAGCTCGTCCTCCTGGATGTAGGCGATCGCCTGTTCCAGCGTCATCCGCCGCGGCGGGGTCAGCCGGATCGACTCGTCTTTCGGTCCGGAGGCGCGGAAGTTGGTGAGCTGCTTGGACTTCAGGGGATTGACCTCGAGGTCCTGGGGCTTGGCGTTCTCGCCGATGATCATGCCTTCGTAGAGCTTCTCGCCCGGCGAGATGAACAGCACCCCGCGCTCCTCGAGCATGTTGAGCGCATAGGCGACCGCCTCGCCCTGCTCCATCGAGATCAGCACCCCGTTCTGCCGGCCGGTGATCGGGCCCTTGTAGGGGCCGTATTTCTCGAACAGGCGGTTCATGATCCCGGTGCCGCGGGTGTCGGAGAGGAACTCGCCGTGATAGCCGATCAGGCCGCGCGAGGGGGCCGAGAAGGTCAACCGGGTCTTGCCGCCGCCCGAGGGGCGCATGTCGGTCATCTCGCCTTTGCGCTGCGCCATCTTCTCGACGACGGTTCCGGCATGCTCCTCGTCGACGTCGATGACGACCGTCTCATAGGGCTCCTCGCGGCCGCCCGGCCCGTCGCGGAAGAGGACGCGCGGGCGGCTGATCGACAATTCGAAGCCCTCGCGCCGCATCGTCTCGATCAGGACGCCGAGCTGGAGCTCGCCCCGGCCGGCGACCTCGAAGGCGTCCTTCTCGGCGCTCTCCGTCAGGCGGATGGCGACGTTGGTCTCGGCCTCGCGCTCCAGCCGGTCGCGGATCACCCGGCTCTGCACCTTGTCGCCGTCGCGGCCCGCATAGGGGCTGTCGTTGACGGCGAAGCTCATCGCGAGGGTGGGCGGGTCGATCGGGCGGGCGGCGATCGCCCGGGTCACCGCCATTTCGGCGATGGTGTTGGAGACGGTCGCCCGGGTCAGCCCGGCGATGGCGACGATATCCCCCGCCTGCGCCGTCTCGACCGGCACCCGCTCGAGGCCGCGATAGGCGAAGACCTTGGTGGCGCGGCCGGTCTCGACCTCGTTGTTTTCGACGTCGAGCGCCTTGATCGGCATGTTGACCTGGAGCTTGCCGCTCTCGATCCGCCCGGTGAGGATCCGGCCGAGGAAGGGATCGCGGTCGAGAAGGACTCCGATCATCCGGAACGGGCCGTCGGGGTTGGCGTCGGGCGCCGGGATATGGCCGACGATGGCATCGAACAAGGGGGTCAGATCGCCTTCGCGCACGTCGTCGCTGAGGCCGGCATAGCCCGACCGGCCCGAGGCGTAGAGGGTCGGGAAATCAAGCTGCTCGTCGCTCGCCTCGAGCGTCAGGAAGAGCTCGAATACTTCGTCGAGCACTTCCGCGGCCCGGGCGTCGGGCCGGTCGATCTTGTTGACGACGACGATGGGCCTGAGGCCGAGCGCGAGCGCCTTGCCGGTGACGAACTTGGTCTGAGGCATCGGGCCTTCGGCGGCGTCGACGAGCAGGATCACTCCGTCGACCATGGACAGGATGCGTTCCACCTCGGCGCCGAAATCGGCGTGGCCGGGCGTGTCGACGATGTTGATGTGCGTCCCGTGCCATTCGACCGAGGTGCATTTGGCGAGGATGGTGATCCCCCGCTCCTTCTCGAGGTCGTTCGAATCCATGGCGCGCTCTTCGACGCGCTGGTTGTCGCGGAAGGTGCCGGACTGGCGGAACAGCTGGTCGACCAGGGTCGTCTTGCCGTGATCGACGTGCGCAATGATCGCCACGTTGCGGAGGCTCATGAAAGGTCAACTCTTGGGAATGGGATGGGGTCCCACCATATAGCGGCGATGCTGCGCCGCACAAGAGCGCTCCCCCGGACTCAGGCGAGGGCGAGTTCGGGCGTCTCCACGTCGTCCGGGGCGCGGCTCCGAGATACCGCCGCGGCGTAGCCGCTGCGCTCGAGATAGCGCCCCGCCGCCCACCAGATACAAGCCATCGCGGCCGCGGCGACGATCCCGTCGGCGGCATAATGCCATCCGAGATGGATCGAGCCGATGAAGATGACCAGGGCGAAGGCGATCCCCCCCGCGCCCCAGGCGCGGCCGAAGCGGAAGGAGGCGAGCGCGTAGAGCATCGCGATCGCATTGTGGAGCGAGGGCATTGCGGAAATGCCCATGCCGAAGCCGTAGCGCTGATTGACGTGCGCGTCCCACAACACCCCTTGCCAGCGGACCGCGTCAATATGGACGTCCGGAGTGGCCGCGATGGCATGGAGCCGCGCCATGAGGGGCGCGAATTCCGGCGCCGAGGAAGCGCCGACCAGGGCCGCGTAGCAGGGTCCCGCCGAGGCCCCGAGATAGGCGCCGCCGACTCCGAGCAGCAGCCACGCGGCGGTGAAGGAAAGGAAGAAGCGGGCGCGGTCGTAGCGCGGGGCGAAGAAGGCGAAGCCGAGGATCGCGAAGGAGAGGAGCGGAACCCAGCCGCTATATATTCGGTCGATGACGGCCGTCGCCTCGACGCTCCCGAGCAGGGCGTGGGTCAGCTCCCAGGGGGGGCGGCCGAAGAACAGGGCGCGGTCGGCGGCGGCGAGGGTGTCGTCCCACGCGAAGGGCGTGCTGAGCGGAAGCAGCATCTTCAGGACGCCGAAACCGGTGAACAGCATCGGCATCAGGACGATCGGCGCCAGCAGGGCCGCCGTCAGCATCGGCGAACCGAAGCGGTTGCGGAACGGATCGAGCAGTCGGCGCAGCGGATTCGGAGAGCCCGAGAGCAAGGCGCGCACAAGCAGTACGAGCACTCCGATCTGGGCCAGCGCCGGCAGCGCCTTCAGCGCCTTCCAGCCATAATCGTCGATCACCGCGCCGGTGGAAATTCCGTGCGGCGCTCCGGCGACGCCCGCGAATATGTAAAGCAGAATGGAGACGGCGGCGACGGGCGCCAGCCAGATCAGCTCCTCCTTGTCCCGTAGCTCCCCGGCCGCCAGCCGCATCCGCCTCTCCTCTTATGTGCGAAGGCTAGGGCGGACTTGGTTAACAAATCGCTACGTCCGGTTCTGCGCGAAGGGCCTTACCGAAGCCACCACCGCAGCAGCAGGGATGCCGCTCCGACGCTCGCAACCCCCGCCGCCCACAGGCCGACGAACCAGGCGAGCTGCCGGACCTTAATGATAGCCCTCCTCCTCCACCTTCCCCCGGAACACCCAGTAGCTCCAGGCCGTGTAGGCGAGGATGAGAGGGATCAGCACGAGAGCGCCGGCCAGCATGAAGAGCTGGCTCGAATGAGGCGCCGCAGCCTGCCATATCGTGACCCGGCCCGGGATGACGTCCGGCCAGATCGAGATCGCGAGACCGGCGAGGGTGAGGCCGAACAGGGCGAGCGACCACAGGAACGGGGCCCAATCCCGCCCGCGCCGGAGGCTTCGCCAGCCCAGGAAGGCGGTGCCGGCGACCAGCAACGGCATCGGCACCGCGACGAAAAGTCCCGGCATCTCAAACCAGCGCTGGAAATATTTGGGCTCGATGAACGGGGTGTAGAGGCTGACGGCACCGATGGCGGCGAGCAGGGCGGGTAGCATCAGCCGCGCCTGCCGCCTCGACTGGTCCTGCAGCGGCCCTTCGGTCTTCCAGATCAGCCAGGCGGCGCCGAGCAAGGCGTAGCCGGCGACGAGGCTGGCGCCGGTCAGCAGGCTGAACGGGCTTAGCCACTCCCACCAGCCGCCGGCATAGGCTCGGCCCTCGACGGTGATTCCCTGGATGAGCGCTCCGAGCGTCACGCCCTGGGCGAAGGTCGCGGCGATCGAACCCAGGAAGAAGCCGGAGTCCCACAGCCGGCGATGCCCCGGGTCGCGCCAGCGGAACTCGAAGGCGACTCCGCGGAACACCAGTCCGAGCAGCATCGCGATCAGCGGCGCGTAGAGCGCGGGCAGGATGATCGAATAGGCCAGCGGGAAAGCCGCGAGCAGGCCGCCGCCGCCGAGCACCAGCCAGGTCTCGTTGCCGTCCCAGACCGGGGCGATCGCGTTCATCGCCCGGTCCCGCTCCTTCCCCACCGGGAACAGCGGAAAGAGGATACCGATGCCGAGGTCGAAGCCGTCCATCACCACATAGGCGGCGACCGCGAAGGCGATCAGGAACGCCCAGATGACGGTGAGGTCCACGTTAAAGTCCTCCCCGCGGTTTCGCGGGGAGGGGGACCGCGCGAAGCGCGGTGGAGGGGTTCTCCGGCGCTGGAAGAGCCCTCCACCAGGCTTCGCCTGGCCCCCCTCCCCGGCAAAGACCGGGGAGGATTACCCGTCAGGCCCCGTCGGAGCGGGTCTCGAAGCTGTAGATGGCGCCGCGCCGCACGGTGCAGGTGAAAGCCGTCCGGTCGCCCTCGAGCGATCCTTCGACCGTGTAATAGCCCTTGCGCCTGCCGACGTGGAATATCTCCGCCACCCGCTCGCCGGTGCGGTTCTCCGCCTCGCTCGAGCAGCGGTCGACCGCCAGGTCCTGCTTGCGGCGCTTGTCTTCCCTGATCGCCGAAGCGATGGCCGCGATTCCGCCGATGACGACCGCGCCGGCGACGACGTCGCCCGCGTCGACGTCGTCATGGTGGCGGTGGTGGCGCCGCCGCGCGTCGGCGGGCGAAGCCGCGGTCGCGAGCAGGGCCGCGGCGGTCAGGCCGGTGATGAACGTGCGCATGATCCCTCCCTGGGTGGAAAGCGGATCGTTACGGCGACGTTCCTGACGGGAGGATGAACCCGAAAAAAATGCGCGCGGACTCGAAGCCCGCGCGCATTCCTTTACGCGATCTGCCGCAATTTACAGGCGGAAGTCGGTGATCCGGCCGTTGCCGCGGGCGACGCAGGTGAAGTCGTCGCGCCCGTAGCTGCCGTAGCCGCGGTCGTAGCGGCTGTCATAGGCCCGGCCGTAGCCGCGGTCGTAGCGGCTGTCATAGCCCCGGCTGTAGCCGCGGTCGTAGCGGTCGTAGCCGCCGCCGTAGCCGGCCTGGACGATTCCGCGCACCCGGTAGCGGTCGCTGCCGGTGCGGTCGACGTCGAGGATCTGGACCTGGCCCCGGCCCATGCGCTGCGCTTCCTGGGCGCAGGACTGGACGGCGTAATTGTAGCCGCTGCGGTAGCGATTGCCGTAGCCGTAGCCGTAGCGGCTGTCGTCGCGCCCCATCGCCGAGCTGATGGCGGCGATCCCGCCGAGGACGGCGATCCCGGTGATGATGTCGCCCGCGTCGATTCCGCCGCGATCGCGGTAGCGGTCGCGATACTGCGCGTCGGCGGGAGCGGCGAAGCTGAGGGCGGCGACGGCAGCGGCGCCCGCGCCCAGCATGGTCTTCGAAATGGCCTTCATGGCATTGTCCTTCCTGTAGACGTGGGCCCCACCAAAACGCGTGGGCTATGTTCCTCGTCTACAGGAGCGGGTCTGAGTCGGCGCTGAACCGGTCTGTCGGCTGACGTTCAGGTTGGTGGCCGTCATTGCGAGGAGCGAAGCGACGAAGCAATGCAGGGGGCTTTCCAACCCGTATTGGATTGCTTCGCTCCGCTCGCAATGACGGCGTCCTGCGCGGCGGCGGAACAGCCTTCCGGGAACTCAGTTGAAGGGGCGGCATCCAAAGCGGAACGGCAGGAGAGAGCGATGGCCACGCGCGACGATCACGGCACCTACTGGAACGCGACGGCCGATTCGCCCGGCTTTCCGGCCCTTTCCGGCGATATCAGCGTCGACGTGGCGATCATCGGCGGCGGCATCGTCGGGATTACGACCGCCCGGCTGCTCAAGGACCGCGGGCTGACCGTCGCCGTCGTCGAGGCCCGGCGGGTCGGCCGGCAGGTGACCGGCAAATCGACCGCGAAGATGAGCTCGCAGCACGGCGCCTCGCACTATCAGACGCTCGAGAAGAAGTTCGGCGAGGACCGGGCCCGGCTCTATGCCGAGGCGCAGGAGGCCGGACTCCGCCGGATCTCCGAGCTGGCCGCGCGGCACGGCATCGACGCCGACATCGAGCCGATGCCGGCCTTCGTCTATACGCGCGACGAGAGCTATGTCTCTCAGCTCGAGAAGGAGGTGGAGGTCGCGAAGAAGCTCGGCCTCCCCGCCACCCTCACCCGCGACACCGGCCTTCCCTTCGACGTCCTCCAGGCGATGCGCTGGGACGGCCAGGCCCAGTTCCATCCGGTCAAATATGTCGCCGGCCTCGCCGCTACCATTCCGGGCGACGGCTGCCACGTCTTCGAGGACAGCCGGGCGATCGACTATGAGCCGACCCGGGTCGTCACCGACCGCGGCACCGTCTCGGCCCGCCATGTCGTGATGGCCACGCATCTCCCCCTCGGCCAGGTCGGAATGTATTATGCGACCAACTATCCCCATGCCGAGGCGGTGATCGCCGCCCCCATCGGCCGGGTGCCGCCGGGAATGTACAAGAATGCCGAACAGCCCGGCCATTCGATCCGGACCCACCGGCGGAACGGGCAGGTTTATGCGATCGTCGCGGGCACGCATTTCAAGCCGGGCCACCCGGACGAGGAACGCGAGTCGATCGCCGAGATCGAGCGCTGGCTGACCGAGAATTTCGACGCCGGCCCGATCGAGTATCGCTGGATCAACGAGGATTACTCGCCGATGGACGGGGCGCCCTTCATCGGCTGGTCGTCCAGGTCGGGCGGCTACCTGGTCGCGACCGGCTTCGACGCCTGGGGGATCAGCAACGGCACCGTCGCGGCCGAGATCATCGCCGATCTCGCGGCCGGCAAGGAGAATCGCTGGCTCGAAGTGTTCGACGCGACCCGGGTCAAGCCGATCGCCGGCGCCCCGGATTTCGTGAAGGAGAATCTGTCCGTCGCCGCGCACCTGGTCGGCGGCTATCTCGGCAGCAAGGCGAAATCCTATGACGAGCTCGGGCCCGGCGAGGCGGCGATCCTCAAGGTGGACGGCGACAATGTCGCCGCCTTCCGCGACGAGCAGGGGACGCTCCACGCGGTCTCCGCCGTCTGCACCCACATGGGCTGCCTGGTCGGCTGGAACGACACGGACCGAACCTGGGATTGCCCGTGCCACGGCTCCCGGTTCGAGCTGAGCGGCGAGGTCATCCACGGCCCCGCGACCCAGCCGCTCGGATCCAAGATCACGGGCTAGGCCGCCAGTCCTCCCCTGCTTTCGCAGGGGAGGGGGACCGTCCGAAGGACGGTGGAGCATCTGTGTTGATGGTCAAGGCCGGGTTGGGCTCCATGTGCGGTTTTCGGTGACGAGGGTGTTGGCGAGGACGATGAGCTTTCGGGCGACGG
>DASVPM010000255.1:0-5088 GCA_036382815.1 Allosphingosinicella sp. | reverse complement strand
GTCCCCCTCCCCATCCGCTTCGCGGACGGGGAGGACTATCTCTTCAGCTCCCCCTTTATCCACTCGTCCACCTGAGCCTCGAGCACATCCAGCGGCACCGATCCCTGCAGGAGCACCGCGTCGTGGAAGCGTCTCAGATCGAATCTCGCCCCCAGCGCCTTCTCCGCCTTCGCCCGAAGCGCCCTGATCCTCAGCTCGCCGATCTTATAGCCCAAAGCCTGCGCCGGCCAGCTGATGTAGCGGTTCACCTCGGCGTCGATATTGGCGTCGGTAAGAGCGGTGTTCTCCCGCATGAACGCCACCGCCCGGGCCTTGTCCCAGCCTTTGGAATGGATGCCGGTATCGACGACCAGACGCGCCGCGCGCCACGCCTGGTAGGAAAGCTGGCCCATCTTCTTCTCGGGCGTGTCGTACAGCCCCATCTCCTCGCCCAGGCTCTCGGCATAAAGGCCCCAGCCCTCGGTGAAGGCGGTGAAGGAGGTGAAGTTGCGCCGGAACGGCGGAAGCTCAACTTCCTGCTGGAGGGAAATCTGGTGGTGGTGCCCCGGCACCGCCTCGTGAAGGGTCAGCGCGGGAAGCTCCCAAAGCGGCCTCTGGTCGAGCTTCGAAGTGTTGACGTAATAGGTGCCCGCAAGCCCGCTCGCCGGCGAGCCCTGCCCGTAATAGGCGGTCGTGGTCCCCTCCGCGGTTTCGGCGGGAATCGGACGGACCCCGTAAGGCAGGCGCGGCAGGGTCGCGAAATAGCCGGGCATCTTGCCGTCGATCGTCTTCGCGGTCAGCGCCGCCGCCGCCATCAGCTCGGCCGGGGTCCGGGTAAAATATTTCGGATTGGTCCGAAGCTCGCGGATGAACGCTTCGCGGCCGGGAAATCCCGCGGACTTCGCCACTTTCTCCATCTCGCCCCGAATTCGTGCCGATTCGCGAAGGCCGATCTCGTGAATCTGCTCCGGCGTCAGGCTCGTCGTTGTCTCCTGGCGCACCCGGAAGGCGTAATATTCGCGCCCGCCGGGCTGCGCGGAGATGCTGTCCGACTTCGCGCATTTGGGAAGGTAGGTGGTGCGGTAGAAATCGAGATGGCGTGCGTAAGCCGGGTTGAGCACGTCGACGACCAGCTTGCGGGCGCGAGCCTGCATCGCTTCCCATTCCGCCGCGCCGACGTCGGACGGCCGTGTTCGGGTGAATGGCTCGTAGAATCGCGATTTCGCCGGGTCCTCGGCAATCACCCCCGATATGCCCTTCTCGTAATTGCCGAGCACCGAGCAGGGCAGGACGAAGCCGCCGCGAACCGCCTGACCGGTGATGTCGAGCGCGGCGTCGTTCTGCTTCGGATACAAAGCGAGGCGGGTCAGGTAGCTTTCGTAATCGGCCCTTGTCCGGAACGGCAAATTGTCGGCCAGGCCGGCGAAATTCTGATGCCATCCGGCATAAGTGGTGAACAGCATCACCCGCTGGCCGAAGCGATTGGCCTCGATCCCCTCCTCCAGCCCGCGCTTCAGGATCGCCCGATTGACCCGGTCGGCCGGGCTCAGCGCCTCGACGGGGATCCGCTCCAGCCGGGCGAGGAATGCGGCCGCCTCCCGCGCCTGGCGGTCGCGGGCGGCGAGGCTGATGTCCTCGATCCGGTCGTCATGATCGCGCACCCCCAGCGAGGTCGCGTAGGTCGGGCTTTCGCGCAGCAGCCAGGCATAATGATCGCCCAGCAGCCGCTTGAAATCATCCGCGGGCGCCGCGGCGGCGGGTGCCGCCGCCAGCAGGGCCGCTCCGGCCAATAGCCAAATCCGCATGAAGCTCTCCTCGCGCTCTCGCGCTTCACCCTAGCGCTGCGGAAACGATCCCGTCCACCGCGTGTTAGCCCGTCGTCCCGGCGAAAGCCGGGACGTCAGGACACGAAATCTCGGCGGGTCTCCGCGAGGTGCCGGCTTTCGCCGGGAGGACGAGACGACCAGAGAAAGGCCCCTCAATGAGCGACAATGTCTACAAGGTGATCGAGATCGTCGGCAGCTCGGCGACCAGCATCGAGGACGCGATCGAAGGCGCGATCGGCCGAGCCTCGTCCACCATCCACGACATCGGCTGGTTCGAGGTCAAGGAGACGCGCGGCCATGTCGAGAACGGCAAGGTCGCCCATTACCAGGTGACCCTGAAGATCGGCTTCACGCTGCGCAGCTGACACGTCGTCCCGGCGGAAGCCGGGACCGCACGGAGACCCCCGCCGGGGACTTCTGGCCCGAGGTCCCGGCTTTCGCCGGGATGACGGATATGTCGAAAAGGGGCGGCGCGCCCAAAACCATCCGCTAGCTTCCGCGCGATCTCGCCAAAGGAGCCCGCCGGAATCGTCATGGTCCTGGGCGTGCTTGATCTTCCTGGCCGGCCGGCCGCATCTGCCGGTCGAGGAGGGCGAAAGCGAATCGATCGGTCCCGCCAGAACTCTCGGCACGATGGCGCCGGCCGGGCTCGTCATAGCGATCGTGATCGGAATCGTGTTCGTCGCCGGAATCTTCATCGCTATGCGGCCCTCGTCCCGCTCTATTCTGGCTTACCCGCGGTCTCACCCGAGACGAGAAGCTGCGCGTCCTGGCGCTGATCCTGCTGATCCCGTAGCCTCGCGCTTTTCTCGGAGATCGCGCCCCGGCAGCTCAACGCCACCGTCATCGGCCTCTATTACCTGGCCTTCTTCCTGGCCAACAAGATCGTCGGCGAGGTCGGCCAGCTCTATTCGACCCTCGACACACCGACCTTCTGGCTCCTCCATGTCGCCAGCGCGGTAGTCGGCCTCGCCGCCTTCGCCTTGTTCAAATTCTTCATGTCGAAGCGCATGGCCGAGCATCACGAGGCGGCGGGCGCGGAATGAGGCCCTGTCACCGTCATTGACATTCGTTTCGCCTCCGCCTATCCGCCCGCTCCCCGCGACCCATTCGGCCGCGGGCACAGACGGAGCAATGACTTGGAAAATCGCGGCCTATCCCGGCGATTTCGTCCCGCTACCGTCCGGATGCCCAAGCGCTAGACTGCGCTGCCGGCTCCGGGCCGGCGGACTCGAAATCCACTGAACCTTTTTGAAAGAACGGCAGCCGTCGCGCATTCCCGCGCGTCGGCGGCCGGATGGATTTGTCATGGGCGAGAAGCTTCTGGCGCAGCGGGCCCTCCGGCTGCTGCGCGACACCGTTGGACCTGCGAGCCAGGAAGGCATCGCGACGCTCGGCTGGGCGCTGGACCAGCGCGACTGGCTGTGGCCGGGCCGCGCCTGGGCGGATTCCCCGCCCGGGCTGATCGCACGCGCGCTCGGCGTCGAGACGCTCGACTGGGAAACCCTTCCGCGTCTCCTCGACCGGATCGACACGGACGAGCCCGAACCCGCGTTGTTCGCCGGCCTTCCGGCGGCGGCGGCGCTGCTCGAGCTCGACCCGTTCGACTTGGCTCTGCTCGAGACGGTGGCCGCGTTCGAGCGGCTGCCGCGCCTTTCGGCCCTGCGCTTCAGGCTCGGGTCCGCCGGCGGCGACGTTCCGGCGCTGATCGGCCGGCTGGCGGGAGCGCCCCCGGCGGAGGCGACCGCGCGCGTGCGCCGTTCCGAGGCACTCGCGCTCGGCCTGCTCTGGTACGGCGCCGACAGTGGCCCGTGCGGCAACGAGCTCCAGCTCCAGTGGCGCTTCGCCCGGCTGCTCGACGGCGGACGGGCGGACGAGGCTCGCCTCGTGTCCGCGCTCGCGGGAGTCCCGCAGCCGGCGCAGCTGGGCCGTGCTGACTTCGCGGAGCATGAGCAGGCGTTCGACCTGATCGTGCGCCTGCTCGCCGGCGCGCTCCATGCCCGCGCCAAGGGGGTCGCCGTGCTGATCCACGGACCTCCGGGCACCGGCAAGACCGAGCTGGCGCGCGCCGTGGCGGAGGCTGCCGGAGCCGCGCTCTTCGCGGTCGGCGAAGCGGATTACGAGGGCGAGGAGCCGAACCGTCTCGAACGGCTGCAGGCCCTCAAGCGCTCGCAGCGTCTTCTGGCGCGGCGCGGCGGCAGCGTTCTCCTGTTCGACGAGATGGAGGACCTGTTCGCCGAGGCGTCATGGTCGGCCGGCGGCGGACATCGCTCGGGGTCCAAAATCTACATAAATCGTCTGCTCGAAGAGGGGGCGGTGCCTGTGATCTGGACCACCAACGACGCCGGGGCCGTCGATCCGGCGCACCTGCGCCGGATGAGCTTCGTGCTTCGCATGGACTATCCCTCGCCCAAGGCGCGGGCGCGCATCGCCGCGCGCGCGGCCGAGGCCGAAGGCGTGGCCGGCGCCGAAGCGGGGCTTGCCCCGTTCCTCCTGCGCGAGCCGGAGAGCGCGAGCGTGGCCCGGACCGCGCTCCGCACCGCAGCCCTTTCGGCAGGCGGCGCGGAGGCGGCGGCGGCCGCGGAGCGTTCGCTCATTCTTGGGCTGCGCGGCCGCCGTTCGCTGCCGCCCGGTCCCGACGCGGGCACGCTCGATCTCGGGCTCTACGAGGCCGACATCGACATCGCGCCGCTGATGGAGCGGCTGTCGGCGGCGGGGGCGGCGAGCGACTTCTCGCTGCTCCTCACCGGCCCGCCCGGCACGGGGAAGACGGCGCTCGCGGCGCATATGGCGGAACGGCTCGACCGGCCGCTCAAGGTGAAGCGCGCGTCCGACCTCCTCTCCAAGTGGGTCGGGGAGACGGAGGCGAACATCGCCGAGGCTTTCGCCGAGGCGCGCGACCAGGGCGCGGTGCTGCTGTTCGACGAGGCGGATTCGCTCCTCCTCGACCGCGGCGACGCCCAGCGCTCCTGGGAGATCACCCAGGTCAACGAGATGCTGACCTGGATGGACTCGCACCCGCTCCCCTTCGTCGCGGCGACCAACTTCGCCCGGCGGCTCGATCCGGCGGCGCTCCGGCGCTTCGTCTTCAAGATCGAGCTCCGGTCGCTGTCGGCAAAGGCCGCGGCGCAGGCCTGGGAGCGCTTCTTCGGAAGGCCCGCTCCGGCGGGGCTCGCCGAGGTGGACGGACTGACTCCGGGCGACTTCGCGGTGGTCATCCGCCAGCTGCGCTACCGCTCCGAAGCCGGGACGCCCGAAATCCTCGCTTTGCTCCAGGCGGAAG
>DASVPM010000254.1:0-4422 GCA_036382815.1 Allosphingosinicella sp. | reverse complement strand
ACCCCGGGCAAGGGCGATTACGGCCGCTACGGGCTCACCGACGCCGGCGGCGCCGAGCTGCTCGGCTTCGGCCGGTCCGGGCTGACGGCGACCGCCGAGGAGATCGAGGCCTATCTCCACAACGGCGCGGTCTCCGACTGGAAGACTTCGCTCCGCGCCGCCGGAGCGAAGCCGCCGGCCCGGAAGACGCGGTCGGCCGCCGAACCGGAGCCGAAGGCAGCCCGGGCGTCGAAGCGGGAACGTGAACCCGAACCGGAGCCCGAAACGGAGCCGGAGCCGCCGCCGCCCCTTTCAGTGCGCCCCGCCCGCCCCGCGGATTCGGCGGCCGTCGCCGCTCTGGTCACGGGTCTCGGCTTCGACTCCTCGCCCGGCGACATCGAGCAGCGGCTGGCCGCCCTCCGCAAGGGCCGGGAGACTCCGCTGGTCGCGGAGCGGGGGGAGGTGATCGGCGTGCTCGCCTGGCACGTCACGCCGGTGCTCCACCGGCCGAGGCCGGTCGGCCGAATCACGATGATGGTCGTCGCCGACGGCGAGCGCCGCAACGGCGTCGGCCGGGCCCTGGCCGAGGCCGCCTGTGAAGAGATGCGGGCGAAGGGCTGCGGCCTCGTCGAGGTCACCAGCAACGTCGACCTGTCGGGCGCCCACGGCTTCTACCGGCGGCTCGGCTTCGAGCGGACCAGCTACAGGTTCGCCAAGGCGCTTTAAAAAATCCTCCCCGGCCTTTGCCGGGGAGGGGGACCGCGTGAAGCGCGGTGGAGGGGTTCTTCGGAGGCTGCAAGGCCCCTCCACCATGCTTCGAATGGTCCCCCTCCCCTGCAAATGCAGGGGAGGAATTTAGCAGTGCCCCCGCGCGTGAGCGAGGCGGCGGCGTCTCTGCGGCGGCGGAGAGTCGCAGGCCTTGAAGTAGAGGTGGCAGACGAGGAGCAGGAGCGAGACGCTGTAGAAGGCGTTGGAAAGCTCGTCGATCCGCGCGACGCTGATCGGAAGCGAGACGAGCAGGACTACCCGGAACAGCCATTCCCGCATCCTCGCGGTCTGGACCCCGATCGACGATCCGGCCTGCCGGCAGGCGACCCGGCGGGCCCCCTCCATCAGCAGCAGCCAGGCGAGCGCGATCAGGACGTCGGCGAAGATGCCGTCGTTCATGCCCTTGCCGCCGATCGAGAGCGCGAGCCCGCCGAGATAGAAAGCCAGGTGCCCGTTGAGGCATTCGAGCGAGACCCGCCACTGGCTGAGGCCGAGGCGATGCTCGGCCCAGCCCGCCAGCGGCGAGAATGCTTTGCTCAGGGCGATATCGTCGATCACGGTCACAGCCACTGCTTATCAAGCCGAGAAGTTGAGAAAGGGCAAAAAAGTCACCATGGTTAAAATTCTTGGCGGCCTGTTGCATCGCCGCAACCCTTGGCGTCCGCTCACGTTGTCCGGAGCCCACCCTGTCAAGGAAGCCAAGCCGATGAAGAGGGTCCTGATGGCGCTCGCCGCTTTGCCGATGCTGGTCGGCTGCGGCCAGAGGAACGCCGCCGACAACAATGCCGCCGCGCTCGATCGCGCGGCGGAGCAAAGCACTCCGGAAGCCGAAGACATATTGCGCAATGCCGCCGATTCGGGTGGCAACGTCCAGGACGCCCTGCAGGCTGCCGGAAACGCCCAGGCCGCGACCCAGGCGCCGCCGCAGCAGGGCGCCAAGCCCCACGCCGCCGGCGATCCGGTCCCGCCGCCCAAAATCGGGGCTGGAGGGAATTCGCAATAACGTAATTCCTCCCCCGGATTTCCGGGGGAGGGGGACCGCGCGAAGCGCGGTGGAGGGGGTTCTTCGGAGTCGGAAAGAACCCCTCCACCAGGCTTCGCCTGGTCCCCCTCCCCGGCAAATGCCGGAGAGGATTTTACGCGAGCAGCTCCTTCAGGTAGCCGCGGATCTGCTTCGGCCAGCCGGCAATAAGGGTATCGAACCGCGCCTCCTCGCCCCGGTAGAGCGCGCGCAGCGCCTCCTCATAGCCCGGCCGGTCGCCGCACATGTCCGACATGAAGCGGTAGGCCGAATCGCGTTTTTCGGCCGGCCCGGAGACCTTGCGGCTCGCTTCCTCCACCAGCCGGCGGATCGCCGCGGACGCCCCGCCGGGCTGGCGCGACAGCCAGTCCCAATGGCGGGGCAGCAGGGTCACCTCGCGCGCGGCGACCCCCAGGCGCGGCCGGCCGCGCCCGCGAGGCGGCTGCGGCGCCGAAGCGGCGGCGTCCCAATAATCGAGATCGAGCACCCGGCCGCTTCCGTCCTCGAACACCCGCAACGCTGCGAGGTCCGCGGGATAAAGCCGCTCGAGGTCGCGGGTCACCGCCCCGCGCTCGCCGCGGGCAACGATGGTGTCGCCGAGAAAGGCCGTTACCGGGTTCATCGTCTTGATCCTTTGCGCGATGTTTATATCCGGGTAGAAGCTATTGTCAATTCTACCCGGATAAAAACTTCCCGTCATCCCGGCGAAAGCCGGGACCTCGGGGAGACCCGCCGAGACTTTCCGGCCCGAGGTCCCGGCTTTCGCCGGGATGACGAAAATCCGCCTAGACCTCCCTCCCTTGCCGACGCGGGCGGCGCGGGGTACGATGGCGCCAAGTCACCGGCGGGTCCGCCTTCCGGAACGAGAAAAAAAGAGTGTTTCCGCAATGGCGCAGCAGGTTGCTACGGCTCCGCTCCCGCCGGCAACCGGTCCGGCCGAATTCGCGACTCCCGCGCTCGCCCAATCGCCTGGACAGCGGCCTTTCCGATCTCCCCGGCACACTTACGGCGCGCTCGATCTGGGCACCAACAATTGCCGGCTGCTGATCGCTCGTCCGGCGGATAACGGATTCGTCGTCATCGACGCCTTCTCGCGCGTGGTCCGGCTCGGCGAAGGGCTGGCGGCGAGCGGCCGAATCGCCGACGCGGCGATGGACCGGGCGGTCGCGGCTCTCTCGGTCTGCGCCGAAAAGCTGAGGCGCCGCCACGTTTCGCTGGCCCGCTCGGTGGCCACCGAGGCTTGCCGCCGGGCCGTCAACGGCCGCCACTTCGTCGAGCGGGTGCGCCAGGAGACCGGAATTTGCCTGGAGATCATCGCGCCCGAGGAGGAGGCCCGGCTCGCGATGCTCGGCTGCCACCGGTTGCTCGAGCCGGGCGACGCGCCGGCGCTGATCTTCGACATCGGGGGCGGCTCCACCGAGCTCATCCTCATCGATACGGACGCCGAGGGCACGCCCAAGATCAAATGCTGGTGGAGCGCGCCCTGGGGGGTGGTCTCGCTGACGGAGAGCGAAGGGCGCGACTTCGCCGACGCGGACGAGCGGCTGGCCGCCTATGGCCGGATGAAGGAGCGGGTCCGCCACGCCTTCCGCCGCTTCGCCGAGCTGCTGCCGCCGCGCGAGGGCAATATCCGGCTGCTGGGGACGAGCGGCACGGTGACGACGCTCGCCAGCGTCCATCTCGCACTGCCGAGCTACGACCGGCGGGCGGTGGACGGGCTGATGATGCCGGTCGACAAGATGCGGGCCGTCAACCACATGCTGTCGCGGATGAGCTTCGCCGAGCGCGCCGAGCTGCCGTGCATCGGCGCCGAGCGCGCGGATCTCGTCGTCGCCGGCTGCGCCATCCTCGAGGCGATCATGGACATCTGGCCGGCGCAGACCCTGGGCGTGGCGGACCGCGGCATCCGCGAGGGCATCCTGCGCTCGCTGATGGCCAAGGACGGACATCAATTGTGAGGACAGGGAGAAAAATCCTCCCCGCGCTTTCGCGGGGAGGGGGACCGTCCGAAGGACGGTTGAGGGGTTCTTCCGCTGCAGGCCCCTCCACCATGCTTCGCATGGTCCCCCTCCCCCGGAAATCCGGGGGAGGATTCTCCAGGTGGTAACCCGTGTAAAGACCGCCAGGGGCCGCAAGGTGGGCTCGACCAAATGGCTCGAGCGGCAGCTCAACGACCCCTATGTCAAGCGCGCCCGGGCCGAGGGCTATCGCTCCCGCGCCGCCTACAAGCTGATCGAGCTCGACGACCGCTTCGGCTTTTTGAAGGGGGTGGAGAGGGTCGTCGATCTCGGGGTGGCCCCGGGCGGCTGGACCCAGGTGGTCCGCAAGCGGGTGCCCAGGGCGGCGGTGGTCGGAATCGATCTTCTGCCGGCGGACCCCATCGACGGGGCGATCCTGCTTCAGCTCGACTTCCTCGCCGAGGAGGCTCCGGAGCGGCTGCGCGAGGCACTCGGCGGCCCGGCCGATCTCGTCCTCTCCGACATGGCGGCGAACACGGTCGGCCATCCCCAGACGGATCATCTGCGGACGATGGGGCTGGTCGAGGCCGGCCTCGAATTCGCCGGCGAGGTGCTGAAGCCCGGCGGTGCCTTCGTCGCCAAGGTGCTGGCGGGCGGCGCCGACAACCACCTCGACGCCCAGCTCAAGCGGCGCGT
>DASVPM010000253.1:0-7134 GCA_036382815.1 Allosphingosinicella sp. | reverse complement strand
CCGTCGCCCGAAAGCTCATCGTCCTCGCCAACACCCTCGTCACCGAAAACCGCACATGGAGCCCAACCCGGCCTTGACCATCAACACAGATGCTCCACCGTCCTTCGGACGGTCCCCCTCCCCTGCGAAAGCAGGGGAGGATTTTCAGCCTAGAAGCTTGAGCGGGCTCTCCACCAGCTTCTTCAGATCCTGCATGAAGTTGGCGGCGTCCCAGCCGTCCACCACCCGGTGGTCGCAGCTCAGCGACAGGTTCATGCGCTTCCTGATCTCGAGCTCGCCGTCGATGGGCACGACCTTCTCCTCGACCTTGTTGACGGCGAGGATGGCGACTTCGGGGCGGTTGATGACCGGGGTCGAGGCGATGCCGCCCATGGGTCCCAGGCTGGAGATGGTGATGGTCGAGCCCGACAGCTCCTCGCGGCTCGCCTTGCCCGTGCGGGCGGCTTCGGACAGGCGCAGGATCTCGCGGGCGATGTCCCAGATCGAGAGCCGGTCGGCGTTGCGGATGACCGGGACCATCAGGCCGTTCGGGGTCTGCGTCGCCATGCCCATGTGGACGGCGCCCGAGCGGTGGAGGAGGTTCTCGTCGTCGTCGTAGCGGGTGTTGAGCTGCGGATATTCGGCGAGGGTCCGGGCCATGGCCGTGATCAGGAAAGGCAGCAAGGTGAGCTTCGGATTGCCGCCGCGGTCCGAGTTCATCATCGCGCGGGTCTGCTCGAGCGCCGTGACGTCATATTCCTCTACCAGGGTGAAATGCGGGATCCGGCGCTTCGCCTCCTGCATGTTTTCCGCGATCTTGCGCCTGAGACCGACGACCTTGACCGTCTCGTCCTCCCGGCGCCGGCCGCTTGAGCGGGAGACCCCGCCGCCATTGTAGAGGAGATAGGCGTCGAGATCGGAGTGGCGGATGCGGTCGGCGCTCGTCCTGACCGAAGCAAGGTCGATGCCGAGGTCCCGGGCGCGCGCCCGAACCGCGGGCGAGGCGAGGATCTTCAGCTTGCCCGGCGGCTCGGGCTGGGGGTTGAGCCCCACCCGGCCGCCGGCCGAAACCGCGCCTTCGACTTTCGGATCGGGCTGGGGGCTTTCGGCTGCGCCGGGGCTCGGCGCGCCGCCGGCATCCCTCCGGTCGCCCTGCCTCCGGTCGGGGTCCTGGCGCGGCTCGGCCCGGCGATCCTCGCCGTCGCGGCGATCGCTTCCGCTCCGGGCCTCGCCGGTACTGGGAATCGCGGCTTCGAGCTCGGGCCGCTCCTCGACCAGGCCGTCGGCAAGGGCAACCTCGTCGTGGCGCTCGCCGTCGGCGGCGGCCTCGTCGGCGCCGGCGCTCGCCGCCCCCTCGGTCTCGATCACGACCAGGACCGAGCCGATCGGGATCTGATCGCCGACCTCGCCGGCAAGCTCGAGCACCTTGCCGGCGACCGGGCTCTCCATCTCGACCGTGGCCTTGTCGGTCATCATGTCCGCGAGCTGCTGGTCCTCCCTGACCGCGTCGCCGACCTTGATGTGCCAGGCGACGATCTCGGCCTCGGCGATGCCTTCGCCGATGTCCGGCAGCTTGAATTCGAAGCGCGCCATGGTTTTCCTCTACGCTTGAGCCGTCATTGCGAGGCGCGAAGCGACGCGCAATCCAGCGGGCCTCCGAAGCCGCACTGGATTGCTTCGCTACGCTCGCAATGACGGAGGGTGGAAGGCGACATCGTCAGTCCTCCAAGGTCTTCCTGAGCGCCAGCCCGAGCCTCACCGGGCCCGGGAAATAGGCCCATTCCATCGAGTGGGGATAGGGCGTGTCCCAGCCGGTGACCCGGGCGACGGGCGCCTCGAGATGGTGGAAACAGCGCTCCTGGACGAGCGCGCTCAGTTCGGCGCCGAAGCCGGCGGTCCGGGTCGCCTCGTGGACCACGACGCAGCGGCCGGTCTTCTTCACCGAGGCCTCGATCGTCTCGATGTCGACGGGGACGATCGAGCGCAGGTCGATCACCTCGGCGTCGATCCCTTCGGCGGCCGCGGTGGCGAGGGCGACGTGGACCATGGTCCCGTAAGCGAGAATGGTGACCTCCTCGCCTTCCCTGACCACCGCCGCCTTGCCGAGCGGGACGGTGTAGTGGCCGTCGGGGACCTCCGCTGCCGGGTGCTTCGCCCAGGGGGTGACGGGACGCTCGTAATAGCCGTCGAAGGGCCCGTTGTAGATCCGCTTGGGCTCGAAGAAGAGCACGGGGTCGGGATCCTCGATCGCCGCGATGAGCAGGCCCTTGGCGTCATAGGGGGTGGAGGGGATCACCGTCTTGATCCCGGCGACGTGCGCGAACAGCGCCTCGGGCGACTGGCTGTGGGTCTGGCCGCCGAAAATGCCGCCGCCATAGGGCGAGCGCACGACCATCGGCAGGCTCCACTCCCCGGCCGAGCGGTAGCGCATCTTGGCGGCTTCGGAGACGATCTGGTCGAAGCCGGGGTAGATGTAGTCCGCGAACTGGATCTCGGCGATCGGCTTGAGGCCATAGGCCGCCATTCCGATGGCGACGGCCATGATCCCGTTCTCGGAGATAGGCGCGTCGAACGACCGCTGCTTGCCGAACTGCTTCTGCAAGCCCTCGGTGACCCGGAAGACCCCCCCGAAATAGCCGACGTCCTCGCCCAGGACGACGCAGGCGGGATCGCGCTCCATCATCACCTTGTGGGCGGAGTTGAGCGCCTGGATCATGTTCATGACGCTCATTTGCGCTTCGCCTCCGCCTCGGCCAGCGCCTGGGCCTGCTGTTCCTTCAAATGCCAGGGGAGCGCCTCGAACACGTCTTCGAACATGGAGGCGATGTTCAGATAGGGGTCGGACTGCAGGGTTCCCAGCTTCTCCGCCTCCTTCTGGGCGGCACGGACCTCGGCGTCGAGGGCGTCGAGCTGGGCCTGGTGGCGCTCCTCGTCCCATTCGCCGATCGCGACGAGATGTTGCCTGAGGCGCGCGATCGGGTCGCCGAGGGGCCACTGGGCGCCGGCATTTTGGGGCCGGTAGACCGAGGGATCGTCGGAAGTGGAATGGCCCTCGACCCGGTAGGTGAAGAATTCGATCAGGGTCGGGCCGAGGTTGGAGCGGGCTCGGTCGGCGGCCCAGCGGGTCGCGGCGTAGACGGCGAGCGCGTCGTTGCCGTCGACGCGCAGGCCGGCAATGCCGTAGCCGACGGCCCGGGCGGCGAAGGTGGTGAGCTCGCCGCCGGCCATCCCGGAGAAGGTCGAGATCGCCCACTGGTTGTTGACGACGTTGAGGATGACGGGCGCGCGGTAGACCCCGGCGAAGGTGCAGGCGGCGTGGAAGTCGCCCTCCGCGGTCGAGCCGTCGCCGATATAGCCCGAGGCGATCCGGCTGTCGCCGCTTATGGCGGAGGCCATCGCCCAGCCGACCGCCTGCGGGAACTGAGTCGCCAAATTGCCCGAGATCGTGAAGAAGCCGTGCGAATTCGACGCGTACATGATCGGGAGCTGGCGGCCCTTCAGCGGGTCGCCTCTGTTCGAATAGACCTGGCACATCATCTGGACGAGCGGATAGTCGCGCGCGACGAGCAGGCCCTGCTGACGATAGGTTGGGAAGCACATGTCGTCGCGGTCGAGGGCGTGGGCGCCCGCCACCGCGATCGCCTCCTCCCCCGTCGACTTCATGTAGAAGCTGGTCTTGCCCTGGCGCTGGGCGCGATACATGCGGTCGTCGAAGACGCGCACCATCATCATGTCCCGGAGGATGCGGCGCAGCGTGTCGGGATCGAGCCTGGGGTCCCAGGGGCCCACCGCCCGGCCTTCTTCATCGAGCACCCGAACCAGCGAATAGACCAGCTCATGGGTGTCGGAGGCGGGCGCGGCGACGTCGGGGCGGCGGACGCTTCCGGCCGCGGGAATCTCGATATGACTGAAATCGACCTCGTCCCCCGGCCGGGCGGGCGGCTCCGGGACATGGAGTGAGAGCGCCGGGCGGTTCGGGCGCTCGCTTGAGTTGGTCATCCTTGGCCCTGTTCGTTGCGGCTCGTGCGCCCGTAACCCGTGTCGCCGCCCTTGTGAAGCGGCGCCCGGCGCGGCAGGCTGGGGGGAAAGGAGCGACAGCATGACCTTGTTCCGTCCCCTCGCCGCTTTGCTGCTTTTCGTCGCCACCGCCTGCGCAACCGACGGGGGCCAGCGGGCGGCTCCGAGCTGGTACGTGATGCGGCACCTGCAGAAAGCGGAAGGGACGGATCCGCCGCTGAGCGCCGAGGGCATCCGCAACGCGGAGCGACTCGCGACCTGGTTCGGCAGGGACCGGCCGACGGCGATCTACGTCAGCACTACCCGGCGGGCCCGCGAGACCGCCGCGCCGCTCGCCGCGAAGCTAGGGGTGGCGATGAAGGACTATGATCCGCGCGACACGCCGGGACTGGTCGCGAGGGTGAAGGCGGAGCCGGGAACGGTGCTGGTCGTCGGCCACAGCAACACGGTGCCGGAGATGGTCGCGCAGCTCGGCGGGGCGCGGCCCGCGGACCTGGCGGAGACGGATTACGGGGATATTTTCAAGGTAGGCCGCGACGGGACGGTGGCGAGGCTCAGGCTGGAGCGTCGCTGAAATCCTCCCCGGCATTTGCCGGGGAGGGGGACCGCGCGAAGCGCGGTGGAGGGGTTCTCAGGAGCCGGAAAGGCCCCTCCACCATGCTTCGCATGGTCCCCCTCCCCTGCAAATGCAGGGGAGGATTTTGCGACTTCACAGATCGATGCAGGCGGCCAGGCTTTCGAGCTTGCGGATACGCTCCTTCAGGTCGGCGAGCTCGATCCGTTCGGCCATTCCGCCGTGGCCCGAGGTCCTCGGCTCGGCCGCGGCGAGCTCCAGCCTCTTGAGGTCGAGCCAGCCCTGCCAGCCCCTCAAGGCGGCGAAGAGCAGGATGCCGAGCGCGGCGAGCCCGAAGCCCGCCAGCGCCATCGTCGTCATCGGTTCGCTCATCACGTCCTCCATTCGCTTTTGCGCCGTTCAGCGCAGGCTCTCGATCTCGCGGGCGAGAGGGGTGTTCTGCGCGGTCACGTAGGTCTCGACCTCGGCCATGCGGCGATCGATGTCGCGCATCGAGCGGTTGAGCTCGTAGGTCGACGTGCGCCGGCGCCGCTCGAAAGCGCTCTCGCCATAGCCGGCGGCGGACCGCGTCTTGCCGATCATCGCCGCGGCGGCATAGGCCGCGAGCCCCCAGGGGAAGGTGAGGAGGGTCAGCAGAACCACGGCCACCCTGACGAAAGTCGGGTCCCAGTTCATGTGGTTGGCGAGGCCGGAGCAGACTCCGAAAACCTTGCCGTTGGCCTTGTCCAGATAGAAACGCTTCTTCATCTTTCCCTCCTGAGTGTCTCGAGTTCGCGGCGGGGCTCCCGGACCCCGGTCGCCGCCGGGTGAGTATTGAGAGTCCGCCAATTGGGGTTGCGGGCGTTCATGATCCGATAGATCCAGTCCTCCATCGCTCATCCCTCCCGATCCTGGGCAAGCCTGGCCTTCAGGGCCTCGAGCTCGGCGTCGATCTTGTCGGCGTTGCGAAGCTCGGCGATCTGCTCGTCGAGCGTCGGGGGCGGAGCGCCGAGCATCAGCGCGTCGGCGCGGCCTTCGGCATGGTCGACCTGCCGCTCGAGCTCGTCGAAGCGGGAGAAGGCCTCGTCGACCTTCGGGCCGGCGGTCATCTCGCGGAGCCGGGCGCGCTGGTTCGCGCTCTCGAGCCGGCATTGCGTCGCGCTCTGCCTCAACCTGGCTTCGCGAAGCTTGCCCTGGAGCTTGGCGATGTCGGCCTCGGAGGCGCGCATCGCCTCGTCGAGCAGGTCGATCTCGGTGCGCAGGCTCTCGGCCAGCGCCGCCGTCTTCTGCTTCTCGGTAAGAGCGCCGTGGGCGAGGTCCTCGCGGCCCTTGCTCAGCGCCAGCTCGGCCTTCTCGGCCCAGCTCTCCTGGAGCTTGTCGAGGCGGGCGATCTGCCGGTGCATCTCCTTCTGGTCGGCGACGGTCCGGGCCGCGCTCGAGCGCACCTCGACGAGGGTCTCCTCCATTTCGAGGATGATCATCCGGATCATCTTCGCCGGGTCCTCGGCCCTGTCGAGAAGGTCCGCGAAATTGGCGGCGACGATGTCGCGCGTCCTTGAGAAGATGCTCATCGGCAGGAACTCCATGAAGCCGAAGCCGGTCCCCGGGCCGTGCGGGGCGCGGGGCGCCTCGTCGCGGCGCGGGACGCCGGGCCTCGGCGGGATCCGCACCAGCTTGTCGGCGGGCACGTGGATCATCTCAGGCACGGGCGGAGGCCGCCGGCGCCGAAGCGTAGAGGGCCGGTCCGGACTCGACGGCCCGGGCCGGGCCGACCGCGGCGCCGACCGACACCGCCGACAGGACGACCGCCAGGACCGCCGCGGCGGCATTCTGGGCGAAGTTGCGATAGTTGAACATTTGCCTGCTCCTTGAAACCTTGCTGCACCCCCGCTCGGGGTGTTGCCGACAAGATTACAAGGGCCGTGCCAAGTGTAGGAAATGGCGGAAATCTGCGAAAAATGGAACGGCCGAAGGAAGGCGGTGGGACTTGGTGCCACCCAAGGTTGGGAATTTTCGCCAACGGTTGGCATTCCCGTCGTCCCAGCGAAGGCTGGGACCCCGGGGGGCGAATGGCGCGGTGTTCTTCACCCCACGGGGCCCCACCTGCGCTGGGGCGACGGAGAGGCTCGAATGCGGTGTTCCTTAGGCCCCCGCCGGTTCCCGCCGGCGGCCGGTCAGGCGGCTCGGGCGCGGTCCACGACGCGCTCGATGGTCGAGCGCCTGTGCTTCGGGCCCGCAGTTGCGTCGAGGATCTTGGCGCCGGCCATGAAGACCGCGCCGGTGCAGGCGGCGAAGAGCAGCCAGCCGCCGATTCCGGGATATTGGTCCATGTAATGGAGACCGCGGGTGACGGCACCGACGGCGAGCGCGTAGATGATCGCCCAGGCTTCGAGCCGGGTCTTGATGACGAACAGTCTTAAGGCTTTCTTCAGCATGTCCGCTAATTAGCAAGATGCGGGCCAGCGGCGGAAAACTGCGGTTTTCGGGCGAAGGCGGGAGAGGAAGTGTAAACGGCGGCGACGATTTTCCGCATAAAATCCTCCCCGGCATTTGCCGGGGAGGGGGACCGCGCGGAGCGCGGTGGA
>DASVPM010000252.1:0-3046 GCA_036382815.1 Allosphingosinicella sp. | reverse complement strand
CCCGGACCAGCCGCCCGGCCTGGTCGTAGCTGTTGCGCACCGCCGGGGCGCCGTTGCCGCCGGCGCCGTCGGGATCGGCCGCGATCGTCCCGGTCACCTTGTTGTCGGCGTCGTAGCGGGTGCTCGACGTGTAAGGCAAAGCCGCGGTCGGCGCCGCCAGCGGGCACGAGGACAGGCCGACGGTGCCCGCGGGGCTCGTCTCGCTGATCTTCCGGCCGAGCCCGTCATAGGCGAAGCAGGTCCTCAGGGTCTGGCCGTCGGCGGTCACCGCCTGGCCGAGCAGCTCGAGGTTGGTGCCCCACCTGTCGGGGCCGTAATCGTAGACCGTCACGACCTCGTCGGCGGCGCCGAGCGCGCAGCCCGCGCCGGCCGGGTTGCCGGTGCGGCAGGTCGACATCCGCTCGAGCAGCCAGATTGGCGGCCCGGCGAGCGTGTCCGCGAGCCGGGCATAACGCTGGATATAGGAATAGCGCTTCTGGGGGGTGATTCCGTTCACCGCGGGCCCCGTCTCGCTCGTCACCCCGCCATGCCTGGAGTCGTAGGTCCACTTCGTAATGTTGCCCCGCGCGTCGGTCATCGACAGCGGCTTGTTGGCCGACTTCGACCCGATCGCGATATCGTAGGTCGCCGTGGTGAAGATCGGCGCCGGCACGCTTCCGTCCGGGTCGAGCACGCCCGGCTTCGGGCTCCGCTTGGCCTCGATGACGTTGTAGTTGGAATCATATCTGAGGTCGGTGCGCACGCCGTCGGAGTCGATGACGAACTGGGCGACGGGATCGACGACGCAGCGATTGAGCTCGCTCGCCGGAAGTCCGGCCATCGCCGCCGGGTCGCAGAAGCCGTATTGGGCGGATTCGGCCCCGGCGGCGATCGACACCGGTCCCGGCGTCTGCTGGTAGACGAAGCTCGGGTCGTTGGTCTCGCCCTCCGGCCGCGGAGCGACGCAGGGCAGGGTCCAGCACGGGCTTCCCGGATAATTGGCCCGGGGCGCGGGCGGCCATTCGTAGACGGCCGACCCGCCCTCGCCGAGCGCGTTGGAATAGCTGCCGCCGGCCAGCGTCGAATCTATCGGGACTCCGTCGCGTACGATCTGGGGCGAATAGGAATATTGGTAGCTGTAGTTCTCGCCTCCGGAATAGTCCTGGCGGTCGACGATCTCCTGCGGCACGCCGATCTCGTCGACCCGGATGTGGGTGGTGTTGGTCAGCCAGGGCGTGGACTGGCCCGGCTTGATGAAGGCCATGGTGCTCGAGCCGGCGGACGGCCCGCTCCCGTAGCGGAACAGCGCGGTCGAATTGTCCGGCCCGGTGGCGAGGAGCAGCCGGTTCTCGCTGGTGAAGCCGTAGCTCGAGGTCGGCACGCCCGCCGGGCAGGCTCCGCCCGCCGGCGCCGCCGTCCTGGCGAGGTTGAGCAGGCAGGCCTTGAGGACGAACGGCCCCGCGCCCTCGAGCAGAAGCGCGAAGCCGCGCGAACTCGTCACCCGGGCGAGCCTGACGCCGGAGCCGGCCGCGACGTAGGAGAAGGTGAACTTCGTCCCGTCCGTCTCGGTGATCTCCGAGACGTAGGCGCAGCGCCTTGTGGTCGAGCATTCGGCGGTCGCGATCGGCCGGAAAACCGCCACCGTACCGTCGGTGGCGGTGTAGGTGTAGACGGCGGGCCCCGCCCGGTCGCCGGTGAAGGTCAGCGGGGCCGGAGTTCCCGGCGAGGTCTGCTGGAAGCCGATCGCGCTGGAGCGCGAAACGTAGGTCATCGAGCGTCCGCCGAAATGGACGTTGATCTGATAGTCCGGCCCGCCGCTCGATTGGGGATCGTCGATGCTGAACTTGCGCTCGGAGACCAGGATGTCCCAATTGTGGGAAAGGTTGCCGAACGGATTGTCGTGGCCCGGCACCGTCGCGGCGAGGGTGCGGGCGAAGCTCAGCCCGGCGCTGCCCTCGCCGCCGATGGCGAGGTCGCCTTCCTCGTAGACGAAGCGCCCGGTGCGAAGGTCGACCCCGCCCGGCGCGGTCACGAACTTCTCGGCCGGCGTGTTGACCAGCTTGTCCACGGCGGCGGCGGGCGAAGCCGGCGCCAAGGCGGCGAAGGCGGCCGCGGCGAGGGCCCGAAGGAGGCGCCGGGCGCCGGTCGTCGCGATCATTTCAGGTCTCCCCGCGAGGCGCCGGGCGGCTCGAACGCGATCCAGCCGCCCGCCACCCTCAAAGCCGCGGCCGGCGGCTCCAAGGACGGCGGACCGTCTCCACCCGGTGCCGGCGGGGCGGGCACCGTCTGCTCCTCCCGCATGGGCGGCACGGGCGGCCCGGGCGGAGGCGGCGGAGGAGGAGGCGGAGGCGGAGGCGGAGGAGGCGGAGGTGGCGGCGGCGGCGGCGGCGGCGGAGGGGGAGGCGGCGGCGGCGGCGGGGGAGGCGGTGGCGGTGGAGGTGGAGGCGGAGGCGGCGACGCCGGGCATAGGGGCGGCGCGGCCTGGTTGGAGGCGACCAGCGTCCGGTTGTCGGCGGGGTCGAAGCAATAATAAGCGTTGACCGCGTTGTTGACCGTGCCCGAGCGCTCGACCCGGACCAGCCTTCCCAGGCTGTCGTAAGCGTAAGTAACCGTCTCGCCGGCTTCGGCGGCGGTCGCCCAGGCGATAGCAGACGTCGCCAGCGCCCAGCCGGCTCGAGGACCACGGTTGCGCATCTTCACCCCTTTGTTGATGCGGGGCAAGACAGACATGAAAAGCGGCGGGAGTCAAATCGAACGGAATCGGGTCGATTATTTCCATGTGACTGTATGAGTTAACTAAAATTAGATTTCTGTATTTAAAGTCCGTCCCCGGACGACTCGGGCAAGGCCCTGCGCTTGCCTTGCCGCGCGCGCCTTCCGGCCCGCGGCCGCGGCGGCTCGGCGCTGGGCGCTGGACTAAGGCCGGGGCGGGCGGGTAAAGGCTCGGGCGGGAAGGGTTTTCTTGTCCATGCCGCCGATCCGCCGCCGCCTTCGGGCCGCCGCCCTCATTCTGTCGGGCCTCGCCGCCGCGGGGGCGCCGGCGCTCGCCCAGAACGAGACTTCGAAC